>CAZAZR010000018.1:0-42020 GCA_964489685.1 uncultured Solibacteraceae bacterium
TCGGCGCGTGGTCGAGCAGATGCTGGTCGGCGTGACGACGCGGCAGTATGCGCGGCGCCTGGAACCGATCGGCGAGGGGATGACCAGTCGTGGCACGAGATGGTGGGCAACCTTCGCTGGTACGCTCAATGGCTCGCCAACCGTAGCTGCGAGCGAAGCGAGCGTTCAGCGAAGGTTGGTGGGCGCTACTGGACTCGAACCAGTGACCCCCGCCGTGTGAAGGCTGACGACGCATCGCACCCGGTGGCGCGTGAGGTGACAGTATAGCAATAAGTTTCGAGAAATCGACACTCAGCGCCATCGCTGATTGTCACGCAGCGATAGCAAGGGGGACAGAGAACGACGCGGCGTGCACCCCTATTGCACCCTGAAGCATATCGCTTATCGGAGTTGCGACCGTGTGAAACCGGCGCAGTAGACTCGGAGGCGGCTCGTGGGAACCCCGTCGGAGCCTGCCGGCGGGAGGACCAAGTTCGGAGTTACTCGTGGGCCATCACGCCGGTCTCTCAGAAACCTTTACTTGAGAATCTGCACAGGATCGATGCGGCTCACGTCCCGAGCCACGCTATATGCCACCAGGACGAGGGGCAGCAGCACGCCGATCAGCGCAAGCGCCAGGGTGCCAAATCTCACCCCAGCACGCTGACCAAATACCGCCACGAACGTACCATTGGCGACACTGGCCAGAACAATGCCGGCCACGGTTCCGAGGAGCACCGGCGTTCTCACACTTCTCCAAACGGACTGCCGCAGTCTTTGTCCCGTGCTGCCGAGTGCCAATTGTATAGCGAACTCCCGGCGCCGCCGTAACAAGAACCCGTGTGCGATTGCGTAGACGCCAGCGACCGCGAACATCACCACCGTCGACGCGAGGGACATCGCTAGCAGGGCCTGAGCGCGTGGATAGTTGAGATAACGATCTAGGCGCGCTGCGAACGGATGAATCGCGACCGAAGCCAGGGGATGAACGCCCTCCATTCCCGCTCCAATTCGAGCCGACACCGCATCACGCTGACCGGGCACAGCCCTTACGAGGACCTTCAGACTCGGCGCTGGATCGTCTAAGGATCGGAACGTGACGAAAACGGTGGGCACAGGGACGGCGTTTAGGGCATGCCGCACGTCTGCTATCACTCCAACCACCCTCACAGAACCACGCCCAGTTCCCAACTCTACGAGACTTCCGACAGGATTTTTTCCTTGGAACGCGGCCTTCGCAAAAGATTCAGACAAGATCGCCGAAGGCACGGCAGCCATATCGGAGCCCAACAGGTCCGTGCCTGCAACTACTGTTGCACCAAGGCTAGAAATGAAACCGGGCGTTGCGCGCCAGACAATGGCACCCGGCAACGAGCTGCCCTCCTTCATGGTGGACTCTGGCAGCGTACCAGCCATCGGAACACCCGTCGAAGCTCCCGCCGAAAGCACACCAGGAAGCATCCGGACGCGGGTGAGAATTTCGAATTGCTGTCGCAAGCGATCCCGCGAGGTCGGGAACCCTTCTCTCGGTAACCTGATGTCCAGCACCAGCCCCGAAGCTGCTCAAGCCTGTCGACGAGTTCCGGCTGCTCTTTCAGCTCCGCGAGTTGCGCGAGATGGATCCGCACGTAGTCCCAGTCCATTGTTGGCGACTGCCGGATGAGAATGCCTTCCACGTCCACCCGAACCCCGCTTCGTCGCCGAAGCCGGTCAACACCGTCAGATCCACGTCGACGGTCTCCCGCGGTTCCCCCCACCGCTGGACGGCAAGGCCGCTGGTGAAGCAGAACTTCCAGCGCTGCGCGACGCACACCGCCTGCAGATCAGCGGCCGCGCGAATCAGGGCGTTCATCGAGGCTGAGCGCGCCGAAACAGGCGCTGTTGTTTGATCAAGCCTGAGGTGGGCTTCGGGGCGCGCGGCGCCACGTGGTCATCGGCCGGCCCGCAGAGGGGGATGGTCGATCCGCCATGTCGTCAGTGTACTGCCTGTCGGCATGTCCTTGAGGCCAGCGCCGGGTTCGCTGCCACTTTCCCAAGCCGAAGTCGAGCACCTTCACGGTGCCATCCGCGCGGACCTTGATGTTCGCGGGCTTCAAGTCGCGGTCGTGCCGGGAGACAGGGCCATGGGGTTGCGCGTGCGCGTTACAATAAGTCATGGTGACGCGCGGGATCCGGGACTTCATGGCTCGCGACTGGGCCGCCTCGCGTCGGCTCAAGGATACATATTGGGCCGACCGAATTGCGCGCCTCGGCGCGACGGAGGGTCTCCGAATCGCCGGAGAGCTTCGAACGCAGGTCCAACTTCAGGATCCCTCGTGGCCCAATGCTGAATCGCGCGCGAGTGATCTGGCCTCGCACGTCAGGCTTGGGGCCCTTCTTCGCCGTGTCGATGCAGCCCGCCGCGCGTGAATTACTCGTGGCGCTGGCGCCCGTGGCGTCCCGCTGGGGCCGGTGGTACCTGTTTGGGGCTCAAGCCGTCGTCGTGCACGGAGTGCCGCGGTTGAGTGCGGACCTGGACATCACACTCGCCCTTGAACCCGAGACACCCGATCGATTCGTACAAGACATGCAGACCGCCGGGTTCGAACCACTGGTCAGCGACCCCGCGTTTGTCATTCAGACGCGGGTGTTACCGTTCGTCCATACCGCGACGGGGATGCCGCTCGACGTGGTGCTCGCGGCGTCCGGCCTCGAAGACGATTTCCTGACACGGGCAATCGAGATCGATCTTGACGGCACGCGAGTCCCCGTCATTCACGTGGAAGACCTCATCATCGGCAAGATTCTCGCCGGGCGGCCGAAGGACATCGAAGATGTCAGGAACCTCTGGACCCTGCACGCCTCGACCGCCGATCGCGAACGCATCGTGCAGGTGCTCACCCTGCTCGAAGACGCGTTGTCACAGAGCGATCTGATTCCCGCGTTTGACGCCGTGGCCCGCCGACGACCATGAACTCGTGCTCACCGCCTGACGTCTTCCGCGCATGGACTCAGTTCGCGCACAGGCCACCGGTGTCACGGCGCATGCCGGTTACGGCGTGACGGTAGACCGCACATGGCGGGAGGTCACGCGCCGTTCGTAGGTCACGTCGAGCGTGAGGACGTACTGCCCAGAGGCGAGGCCGTCGAGGCTGCCAAGTCGACGCTCTTCGTCCGGGCAAATGCCTCGGGTGGCAGGTGCTGGCGCTGGGTGGTCAGTGACTTGTCCTGCGCGTCGCGCACCTGCCAACGCCAATTGAGGAGTCCAGATAATGAGCCCTTCCTGATCCACGGACTTGGCCGAGCGGACGTGACGTCGATAAAGCGATCCGAATTCCAAAGTTCGGACCGGACCCATCCATGAATCCAAGAGTCTCTTGGCATCGGGGGCATTCCGCGGCACTCGGTCGATCCACCCGCGATCACGCATCTTTCCGAAGGGCACGCGTTTCCAATTGAGAGCGAGATCAGATTCTGTTTCGGCTCGCTCGCCAAGGAGGCTGGACGCCGGAATTCCCAGGCCTCGGGCCCGATTCCGGCAAGCGCCCCGACGCACCTGCGGTGCGCCGGAGGAGGTGGCGCCTCTGGCCTGTTCACCATCGATCCGTCGAGTCGTGCGAGCGAGGGGGACCAACTGAACTGAGCATTCAATATCTAGTTATTGACAATAACTAGATTGACGCTCACAATCCTCCGGTGGCCCTGACCGCCGACTCGATTCAACGCCTGACCCGTGCCCACCTCGGCGCGCGTGTGTTCCAGGGACTGCTCTTCTGGTTCGCGCTGGTGCAGAACATCAAAGGGGCGCTGGCCCACGTCGGCTACCTCAACCCACGCGTGCAGATGTGGCTCACCCTGACCGCCATCGTCGCCGCCGCCGCGCTGGGGACGTTCTACCGTTGGCGATTTGGGCGGGTCGAACCGGCACGGCCGTTGCGCTCGCGGCGGCTCTTCGAAGATTTCAGATACGGCGTAGTCGGAGCCACCGCGCTCGCCCTGTTCACGATAGCGATCGTGATAGCGCTCTTTGTCGCCGGCCGGCAGGCCGGCGTAAGGCCGATGGATCTCGCCTTGCTGCTGCTGTCGGCCTCCACCGCAACGTCTCTGGCGACCAGTCGTGGCGAGCGCCTGGGTTGGGTCGTTCCTGTGCTGGCGTCTGCCGTGTTGCTGGCCACGTTTCTGGTGCCCGTCCTGCAGCTGTACCGTGCCCTCGGCCACGCAGGCATGGCCGCCGCGCTCGTCGTCACGGCCGTTCAACTGCATCTCTTCCTGGTGCGAGGATTCCGACATGCCCACGTCTAAGGGTGCGCCATTTGAACGGCTGATCGCCGCCGACAAGCTTGTGCACGAACCCGCCCGGCTTGCCGCACTCACGGCGTTGTCGGCGTGTGAATCGGCGGACTTCGTCTTTCTGCAGCGCCTGACCGGTCTGCAGCCAGGGAACCTGTCGCAGCACCTGGCCAAACTCGAGGAGGCGGGCCTCGTCACGCTCACAAAGGCCTTTGCCCGGAAGTACCCCCAGACGACGGCTCGGATCACGGACCGGGGACGCAAGGCCGTGACCGAACACTGGAAGCGGCTGGACGCGCTGAAACAGGAAGTGCAGTCGTGGCCGCGCGCCCGCGGCGTCCACTTGCGGTCCCGCACGCTGATTCCCCGCGAGTCACAAGGCTAGCCGACCAAGAAGGCCGGGTCGTCCGACTAAGATGGCAGCATGACTCGCATACTTGGCAGGATTCTTGCGATGGTGGTTCTCTGGACTCTGATGTCGCCCGCGTCCTCGGGCGTCGTCACTGCGCAGACCGCAGGTGCGCTCCCCACGTGTATGTCGCTGCTTACCCCGGACGAACTCGCCAAGGTAGTGGGGGCAACGTTCAAGGATATGGGCAGCGAGGTGGCCCGGTCTGGCGCGACCGACTGCGAATGGATGCTTCGTGGCGGGAGCCGAGCAGGCGGGGTCCTCCAAGCGCGAGATGTTGGCCGGTATTGGCGTCACCACCGCGTTCGTGGCCACCGCTCCCCAGGTGCAGGTTGTGGTGCAGCGGCGCGATGGCGTCGCGCGGATCATCGGCAGCAACGTGACCAAGGCCGAGTTCACAGCGCTTGCCAGGGCGATCGTCATGCCCTGATCCAACGAGAGCCTCATCAAAGCCTGGGTTTCCGCCGGTAATCCGGCGCGGGCAATCCGGCTGGACTTCATCGTCAGACGATGGCATCGTCGTCCCCAGAGCGGTTTCGACATCCGTGTAACCGGTGAAGCGCGTTCGCAGATAGTGCGAACCAAGTTGGCTCACAGATTGAAAAAACGTCAAGGTCTCAGACTGGGACACGCTGCCCCTGGCGAAATCCGGGGCCCTGTCACGCGGCACGATTCCTGCCTTGCAAGAGTGTCTGCGGCGGTCGATGTTGTTGACGATTGAGGAACGGATGGCGGCGGGGGAGGCACGCGACCGGAGGTTCGATACAGTGGATCGGCGTTTCGACGCCACGGATCGAAAATTCCACTGGCTGATGGCGGTGCAAATTACCACCCTGCTGACCGTGGTTGCGGGGGCGTTCAGTCTCGTTCGATAGGAGTGGGCTCCGCCTCAAACCGGAGAATGTCGCCCGGGTGGCATCGTTTATCAATCAGTTCAGTATCATAAATCGATAGTTCACTGGGATCTCAGGCACTGCTCACCATTCCGTGACGACTTGGGGCGGTGCCGTCCGTATCCTTCACGCATGGAAATGTTCACGAGTATCTGGCGTGATCTGAAACTGGCCGGCCGCTCGCTGACCAAGGCCCGGGCATTCACCTTTGTCTGCGTCATCTCACTGGGAATCGGGATGACACCGGTCATTGCGGTGCCTTACGGCGCTCGGGTCTTCACCACTGCCCCGCCCGGCCTCAACACGGACGGCCTGGTCGAGATGGTGACGACGCCTCAGGGGGCGCGACAGGCCTCGAGCCAGTGGTCGTATCCGGATTTCGCCGCCATCCGCGACGCAAACATCGGCATGACGGTTATGGGCTGGGCGCCGGCGCAAGTCGAGGTCACCCTCGACCCTTCGCAGGGGGGCACGACCGACGCGCAGGCGATGTTCGTATCGCCGAACTACTTCACGGGGCTGGGGGTGGCGATGGCGCAGGGCGCGGGATTGCGCGACACCACCGATCCGATCGTGGTCATCAGCCAGGGGTTCTGGCAGCGGCGTCTTGGTTCCGATCCAGCCGCAGTCGGCAAGCCCCTGGTCATCAACAATGTGTCCCACACCGTTGTCGGCATCGCCCACTCCGGATTCAGCGGGCACCTCAGTCTGATGGACACGGGACTCTTCGTGCCTCTCGAAGGGCACCCGCGGATCATCGCGGACAACGCTGTGCGGTTCGATCGCACGGCGGACTGGGTGAACATCCACGGCCGCCTCTCGCCCGGGGTGAGTATTGAGCAGGCACGCGGCGTCGTGGCGGGCATCACGGCCCAGTTGGCGAAGGAGCACCAGGCCACCAATGAGTTCAAGGCCGGCACGGTAGCGCCCTATGACCCCATCGGCAGTGTTGATCGGGCAGACACCACCATCATCAGAACCATCCTGCAGACCATCGCGACCCTGCCGCTGCTCGTGGTCTGCCTGAACATCGCCGGCATGGTGCAGGTACGCAGCGCCATGCGCGAACGCGAACTGTCCATCAGACAGGCGATTGGTGCGAGTCGGGGCAGGCTGATGCAGCAGCTGCTCGCGGAATCCGTCGTGCTCGCGGCCGCGGGCGCGCTGCTTGCGTCTGCCGTGTTATTCAGCATTCCACCGCTCACGGCGTGGTGGATCGGCGAGCCTCTTCCCCCGCAGTTGGCAAACGCACTGCGGGTGGACGTCTCGATAATTGCGATCTGTGCCGGCCTGTGCTTCGGGTCCAGCCTCGTGTTCGGATGGCTGCCGGCCTTGCGCTTCAGTCGTCCCGCGATCATCACCGTGTTGAAGGACGACGCGGGTACCGGCGGCCGGAGAGTGGGACGTGTCCAGCGCGTGGCCACGGCCCTGCAAGTGGCCATCGCCACCCCCCTGCTCGTGCTGAGCGGCATGACGCTGGACCGCGTTCGGGCCACGGCCACGGATCATCTGGGCTTTGACTCCGAGTCGTTGTACGCAGCGCCGCTCAATCTCGATGCATTCGAGAACGAGAACGCGTGGACCCGGGTTCGCGCGGCTCGCCAGGCCTTGTCGCAGACGGGCGGTATCGCTTCTGTGACGCTCGCTGATGGCACGCCGTTGGATTTCCGCTACCGTTTGACCCGAGTTGCGACCGTGGCTTCGGGCAGTGACGCGCCGAAGATTGCCACCGCGCACGTGACGCGCGTCGGCGATGGCTTCATGGGCACATTGGGCATCACGCTCGTGCGCGGCCGCGACTTCGGAGCTGAGGATGGCGCCGGCGCCGAGGGCGTCGTCATCATTTCACAGCCGCTCGCGGTTCGACTGTTCCCGGGTGACGAGGCCGTGGGCAGAAAGATGGCGTTCGCCTCGGGGCAGAAGACCGAGCGAGTACTCACCATCGTGGGCGTCACCAATGATTTCCCCACGTCGCAGATGAGCACGGATCGCGCGCAGGTGCTGGTGCCGCTGGCGCAGCATTCGGACGTCAAGCAGAACTCAGTTGATGTCGACGACGACCGGGGCGGCGGACCCAGGCTGATGCTCATCGCGCGCAGCCGCGCTGGGGAGCCGGCCATGAAGACGACGACGGCGGTCGAGAACGCCGTGCGCCAAATCGATCCCACGTTCCAGACCGCAAGCATCGTCACCGGGGTCTGGCTGCGCACGAATAGCGTCAATGACTTCCTGACTCAGTCAATGGTCTCGGGCGTCGTCGGCGGTGTGCTCCTGCTGCTGGCCGCTCTTGGCATCTACGGCGTCGTAGGTCTGATGGTAGCGACGCGCATCCGTGAGATTGCCGTGCGGGTGGCGCTGGGCGCGTCACGACGACGTGTGATGGGCATGGTGCTGTTTGATGTCCTGAAACTCGTCTTGCCTGGCGTGGCCGTTGGACTGCTGATCGCGGTCGCTTTCGTGACACTCAACGGCCAGGACTTCGGCATCTCGTTGAGCCATCTCGAACCGCTGGCGTATGTTGTCGGATCGGCCATCGCCGTGCTCATCGCGATGGCCGCGAGTCTGGCGCCCGCTCGGCGCGCGGCGTCGGTCCAGCCGATGGTGGCGATGCGATCGGAGTAGGCGGACGCTTTCCGGGTCCCCACCCCGTAACTTGCGGTATGCTCTGGCCCGAGCCCGGGCAATACCCACAGGATTCCTCTCGCAGTGAACACCACTCCTGCCGGCATGTTCACGAACCATACGAAGGGGAACCATGGCTATCAGTCCGCCGGGCATCACCATTGCCAACTACATTGGTCTGAGCCGAATTCTGCTGTGGACGCCATTGGCCACGGCCTTTGTCCTGCTGGAACGCTGGGATGAAGCCTTCATCGCCATCCTGATGGCGGGCATCAGCGACATGGCCGACGGCTACGTCGCCCGCCGCGAGAAGACCATCTCGAACTTTGGGGCGTTCCTGGACCTGACGGCCGACAAGGTCTTCGTCACCGCGATGCTGGTTTGTCTGGGCTACCAGGGACTGGTGCCTCAGTGGGCCGTGTTGGTCATTCTCCTGCGCGAGTTCTTCGTCATGGGTCTGCGGTGTTACGCCGCGGCCGAGCACGTGTCTGTTCCCGTGGACCGGATCGGGCGCTCGAAGTGTTTCTTCACGTTCGCCGCCATCCTCGCGGTCGTCCTCAGGCTTCCCTTCGCGCCGCAGTTGCTCCTTGTCGCCTGCGCGCTGACTGTGGTGTCGGGCGCCATGTATTTCTATCGGGCGCAACCTCTTCTGGTGAAGTATCTCCGCTACTCAATCGATGACGCCCCGGCACGAACCGTTGTGACCCCGAGGCTCTCAATGCCGTTCCGCGACCAGGTTGCCGCAGTGAAAGCCTCTCCCGCCGACTGAAGTTCAGTGGTTCCTCGGCTGACGCGTTGTTCGTTTGCGTTAGGCCTCGGCCTTGAAACCCAGGCCGAGCTACGACCGGAATGATCTCGGGCTGGTTCTCAAGCCCGGGCGTCGCGACGAATGTGCGTTTCTCGACAGACACCGGGATCCCACCGGTCCCTATCATCAGAGGATGCCCCGTGTACCAACCGTCCCCGCCTTCGCCCTCGTCATTGCGACCACCGTCCTGCTGGCCGCGGGTTGCGGCCGCGCCGACAAGCCAAACCCCGTGTCGGTCGCACTCGGCGCCATCATCGACAAGAAACCCGCGCAGTCCGTCAAGGACGAAATCTGGGACGATGTGCATGAGTTCTACCGACTGCGTGAAGGCAAACCTGCGTGGGTCACCGACGAGCCCACAGCGAAGGCCACCGACGCATTCCACACACTGCAGGCGGCCCGCGAACACGGCCTGAACCCGGCGGACTACAAGGTGGACGACCTCGCGCAGCGTCGCGAGGTCCTGCTGGCCGGCAAGAAGGACGACCCTGGCCGCGACGGGCTACTGGCTGAACTGGAGGCCCGTATCACCACGGCGCTGCTCTCGCTTGGCCGCGATGTGGCTATTGGCCGGACGACGCCGACGGTTGCCGGATGGAAAGCCCGTCGTGTTGCGCCCGACCTGGTCGGCACACTCAACAGCGCCGCGGGTGATGTGGCGGCGTGGCTCGCCGTGATCCAGCCGGTTCATCCCGAGTACGAAGCCCTTCGCGGGGCCCTCATGAATCTGTACGGCCAGCAGGAACAGGGCTCATGGGGCAAGGCGCCCGTCGGTGCCGCCGAGGTGCGCGTGTTTCAGGAACACCACGGCATCAAGGCGTCAGGCGTGATCGACGCCGCCACTCGTGCGGCGATGAAGGTGCCCATCGAACGCCGCATCGATCAGGTGAAGGTCAATCTCGAGCGGTGGCGCTGGATGCCTGATGACCTCGGCGCCCAGCATCTGATGGTCAACATCCCTTACTACCACCTGATGGCGCGCGAGAACGGCAAGACCATCAAAGACATCCGCGTGGTCGTCGGCAAGCCCGGCAACGAGACGCCGGTCTTCAGCGGCGTCATGGAGACGGTGGTCTTCAGCCCCTACTGGAACATCCCCGACAGCATCGTCCAGGGCGAGACGGCCCCGGCCGTGGCCAAGGATCCCAAGTATCTCGCGCGTAACAACATGGAGATCCTTCGCGTGTCTGCAGCGGGCCCCACAGTGGTCAACCCCTCCGACGTGAATTGGGACGACCCGGAGGAACTTCGGCAGCTCGCGTTCAGGCAGCGGCCTGGGAGCAACAACGCCCTGGGGCACGTCAAGTTCCTGTTTCCCAACGCGCACAATGTGTATCTGCACGACACACCGGCTGATGCGCTGTTCGCGCGCACGGGACGCGCCTTCAGTCACGGGTGTATCCGGGTGGAAGAGCCTGAGGAACTGGCCAAGTACGTCCTGCGGTCGGACGCAGAATGGACAGCACCCCAGATTCTGATGGCCATGAACTCAGGTACTGAGAAACACGTCAGGCTCACCGAGACGATTCCCGTGCACATCGTCTATTTCACCGCGTGGGTCGACGGGAAGAAGGGGCTCCACTTCCAGCCTGACGTCTACGGATACGACCGCCAGCGGTGATGTGTCCCGCAATGCGCGAGGCCACGGCGCGCGAGGTGATCGACCGGGTGAAAGGCGGCGGCCTGTTGTTCGCGTATTATCCGGATCAACAGTGGCTCAAGACGTCGAAATACCTGCGAGATTGCGCGGCCGCGGCTCACTGAGCGTGGGCCAGGCGCCACCGGCGTTTTCACCCTCCTCGCGCGGACGGTTGACCGACTACGACCTCGACCGATTTGCCGGGCAGACCCTGTTCGATCGCCTCGGTCGTGCCGTGTGTGGTGCCGGGTGCCTGCCACGCAAGGAACTGTACGAATCCTGGGAACTCGCCAGACGGACGCGGCGCCTCTTTCGGGGCGGGCGGGTCGTTGATCTGGGCGGCGGTCACGGACTGCTGGCGCACGTCATGCTGCTGCTCGACAACTCGTCGGCATCAGCGCTGGTGGTTGACACGGCAGTGCCGCCCTCGGCCCAACTGCTGCACGCGGCCCTGTGCGAGGCCTGGCCGCGTCTCGCAGGCCGCATCACCTTCGTCAACGCCAGCATGGGCTCAATCGATCTCGTTGATGACGATGTGGTGGTGTCGAGCCATGGGTGCGGCGCGCTGACCGATCAGGTGCTGAACCGCGCGGTTGCGGCGCGCGCGCGTGTTGCGGTGTTGCCGTGTTGCCACGATGAAGACACGTGTGACGCCGGTCCGCTGACCGGCTGGCTCGATCCGGCGCTTGCGATCGACGTCATGCGGGCCCTTCGACTCGAACGGCAGGGCTACCGCGCCTGGACGCAGATCATTCCCGAAGCGATCACGCCCAAGAACCGGCTCCTGCTTGGCGCGCCATTGCCGCTATCATGAGGCTCAACAACCGTATGAGGCGTATTGCCGTGCTCTTCGTCGTGGCGGCCGTCTCGCTTGGGGTGATCGCGTTGCGGTCGAGAGACCGGGTCTTTGTCCGGTCCTACGACCAGGTGCTCGGGACCTCGCTGGATCTGAAAATCCTGGCGTCCTCCGTGCCTGCCGCAGATGCTGCCTCTGAGGTGGTGCTGGCTGAAATCACCCGTCAGGCCGGCATCCTCAGTGGCTACGATCCCGCAAGTGAGTTCAGCCGGTGGATGCGGACGCGTGACGTTGCCGTCGGCGTCTCTCCTGAGCTGTTCGAGGTGTTGGAGCGCTTCGACCAGTGGCGCGCCAGGACCGATGGCGCTCTGGACGCCGCGGCCGAGACGGTCACGCGCGTGTGGAAGAACTCTGAAGGCGCTGGGCGCGTGCCGACCGTTCGAGAACTGTCGGACGCCGTCGCTCGGGTGCGCCAGGCACACTGGCGGCTCGACCCTGACCGCCGAACTGCCACGCGACTGAGTGACGCGCCGCTCGTGCTCAACACCTTCACCAAGAGTTTCATCGTCGACCGTGCAGCGAGCGCCGCGCTGCGCACCCCCGGCATCCGGGGCGTTATCGTCAATATCGGCGGCGATCTTGTCGTACGGGGATCGATGGACGAGCGCGTGGCCATCGCCGACCCGACATCGGCGTTCGACAATGCGCGGCCACTGACTCACGTGGCCGTGCGCGACCTGGCTGTGGCCACCAGCGGCGGCTATCGCCGCGGGTTCGACATCAACGGCACGCACTATTCGCACATCGTCGATCCGCGCACAGGGCAGCCGACCGGCCATGTCCTCAGCGCGACCGTTGTGGCCAGGGACCCGTCGGATGCCGGAGCGCTGGCCACGGCGTTCTGCGTGTTGATGCCCGACGAGATCGCAGAGCTCGCTCGCGAAGTGGACGACGCGGAATACATGCTCGTACTCGCGGATGGACGCCGCATCGAAAGTGACGGCTGGCGTCGGCTGAGTTCGACGCCGCCGGCTGTGCCGGTGCCGTCGCCCGTCGCGGCCCTGAGCGCAGCCGAGCAGGGGACATGGAACCCGGAGTTCGTGCTCTCCATCACGATTCAACTCGCGCCGCCGCAGGGCAAGGGGCTTCGCCCGTACGTGGCCGTGTGGATTGAGAACGGCGCCCGTTTTCCTCTGCGCACCCTTGGCGTCTGGCACCTGCTGAAGGATCCGACGTGGGACTACAAGATGCGGGAGTGGCTGCGCGGTGACAAGCAGCGCCTGGAGGTGGTTGGCACCGAACTCCTCGCCTCGGTGTCGAGCGCGACACGTGGCCCCGGTGTGCACAAGCTCGTCTGGGATGGCAAGAACAACTCAGGTCAACTGGTGAAGGCCGGCAACTACACCGTCCTTATCGAGGTCGTCCGAGAGGGCGGGACCTATCAGATCATGCGGCAGGCCATGGACTTCACGGGCGTGCCGAAGAAGATCGACCTCGGCAGCAACGTCGAGGTCTCGTCCGCGTCGCTCGATTACCATCGTGTCTCGTCAAAGTAGCGGTCTGCACACGCGCCGTCTTGTCGCCAGGTACGGACGATGGCTGCATGTGTATGGATCGATGTGCAGCTTTGCCGTGGTGTTTTTCTTTGCGGTGACGGGGCTGACGCTGAACCACCCGCAGTGGTTCTCGAGTCAGCGTCACACCGTCACTCTGAAGGGTGCGCTCGACTCGTCGTGGACCAACACGACTGACGACCACGTGAAGAAGCTTGAGATTGTCGAGCATCTCCGAAGTGCCCAGGGTATTCAGGGCGCACTTGGCGAGTTTCGTCTCGATCCTGCTGAGGGCAGTCTCACCTTCACGGCACCTGGGTATTCTGCGGATGTGTTTATCGATCGCGCCACCGGCCGCTACGAAGTGATCGAACTGCGGATGGGGTTTGTCGCGATCATGAACGACCTTCACAAGGGCCGCGATTCCGGCGACCTCTGGAAGGTCCTGATCGACGTCTCCGCCATTCTTCTGGTGTTTGTCTCGCTAACCGGGTTGGTGCTGCTGTGGTTTCTGCACAAACACCGCACCGCCGGTGTTCTCTCACTTGCCGCTGGCGGCGTGTTGACGTATCTGCTCTACGCCATCTGGGTGCCGTAGAGCGCTTGGCTCTAGACGGCTGTGCCGAACAGTGCGCCGACACCGGCCGTGAGCGCCATTGCCAGGGCACCCCAGAAGGCCACGCGCCACGCGCCCGGAGCCGCCGATGCCCCGCCGGCCCGCGCGGCCAACGCGCCCAAGCCTGCAAGGCTGAACAGCGACACGCCGGCCACCAGCCAGGAGAGCGTGGACTGTGTCGCAAGCGTCGCCGTGACCAGGGGCAGCGCAGCGCCGACAGCGAACGTCGCGGCCGACGCCAGCGCCGCCTGCAGCGGCCGAGCCGAAAACTCTTCGGAATGGCCGAGCTCGTCGCGTACATGAGCCCGCAGGGCATCACGTGCCGTCAACTGCCGGGCCACCGTGCGAGCCAGTTCAGGATCGAGACCGCGCTCGACGTAGATCCCTGTCAGTTCGTCCAATTCAGCTTCCGGCGACTCGACCAACTCCCGCCGTTCGCGCGCCAGGTCCGCGCGCTCGGTGTCTGCCTGCGAACTGACCGAGACGTACTCGCCGGCGGCCATTGACAGCGCCCCGGCCACAAGACCAGCGACGCCCGCAATCAGCACATCGCCGCGCGTGGCATCGGCCGCCGCGACACCCACCACCAGACTCGCGGTAGACACGATGCCGTCGTTGGCGCCCAGCACCGCCGCGCGCAGCCATCCGATTCGGCCAGTTCGATGTTGTTCGAGGTGACGCATGACACTGGCGTTGGCGGGGACGCCGACACCGTCTTCAGTGTACTCGGCACCCCGCCAACGCGCTGTACAAACTCGCCGGCTCTAGGTGCTCAGGCGCGAGAGGTCGGCGCGCGCCTTCGTGCGGGCGCGGTCCATTTCTCGCACGACGTCCAGGTCAGGCCGTGACGCGCGAATGGCCTCCGAGAGCGTCAGCCCCTCGGTCAGCACGCGGTGCTTGAGGAGCATGAACGGAATGTCCGTATTCCGTGCGGCATACGCCACCGACACGAACTCGGTTGCGTCCCGAAAACCATCCGACGCCATCCCCACATCCGTCCCACGGTTGAGGATCGACTTGGCGTGTGCCAGCACTGGCGCATCCGAGACGGCCAGGGTCACGACGAGGGCGGCGTTCGGGCGCGTCGCGCGCTTGGGCGGCAGCGGTGCGGCGACACCGGGCTCAGACGCATTCGCCTGAGCGACCTGGGCTACAGTTTCCGACTGGGCTGAGGTGGTGAAATGAGGCGCCGTCCACACGCCCAGCGCATACGCGCCGACAAGGCTGAGCGAGAGCGCCGAAGATTTGAGAATTGTCATTGATTGCCTCCGACCTGAGACACTGCAAGAATCGTGACGTTTTGGTTTTGGGTGAAATCAGGCCCACAAACACCTGATCCGGCTCCACAGGGGCGTGAAGCACCCGCCGATCAGGTCAAACTTACACGCCTCGCGTGATAGCGTTCCAGCCAATGCGTATCGCCATAGTGCTGCTGTTTGCGGGCGGAATCCTGCTGCCCGTCCACGCCGAAGCACAGGACGGCTGGGAGTTTGGCTTCGGACCCCACATGATTCGCCGCGAAAACTCATCGTCACTGCATATCGGGGGCGGTGTCACCGCGGCCCAGCGATTCGGCCGGTTCGCCGGTGTCGTTGAAGGGGGTGGCACGCGTCGGGAAGGGCACAACGACTGGCGCACGCTCGCCGGCGTGCGTGTGAGGCTGGGGGACACCAGCCGTCGAACCGCGTTCTTCGTACAAACATTGGCCGGCGTGTTGATCCGTTCGCGCCAGTCAGACTGGGCCATACTGCCAGGCTTGGGAGTCGACAGGCGACTCTCTGAGAAACGCGCGCTGCGGGTGCAACTCGACGTACCCATCGAGCGGGCGCAATCGCGCACTGTCGCAGGCGTCCGGGCGTCCGTGTGGCTGGTATTCGGGAGGCAACAATGAAAATCAGAACGACAGCGCTCATCCTTTCTGCCATGTCGCTGATGTCGGTCGCGGTCCTCGCGCAGCGTGAGGCGCCAGCGATTGACACCATTCGCCAGGCCGACCTGAAAGCCGACCTGTACTTCCTGGGATCGGATGCGATGAAGGGACGATTGACGAACACCCCCGAGAACCGCATCGCGTCCGAGTGGATCAAGTCGCGCTTCGAGAGAATGGGCGTGGCGCCGGCCGTGCCCGGCTACTTCCAGGACTACAACCTCATGACGGTGACGCTCGGGCCCACAAACGCGCTCGAGATCAACGGCACTCCTGCGGCCCACGGTGCAGGCTACTTCACGCAGCGATTCAGTGCGACTGCCGACGCCAGTGGGCCGGTGGTGTTCGCCGGCTTCGGCATCACGGCTCGCGACATGGGCTACGACGACTACGCCTCGGACATCGTGAAGGGCGCTTTCGTATTGGTCGTGGATCACGAGCCTGGCGAGCGCGACCCGGCGAGCCGTTTCGACGGGGTGGTGACGTCCGACGCCGGTGGCGCACTGCGCAAGGCCCAGGCCGCGCAAGCGCATGGCGCCATCGGCATCCTCTATGTCAGTGACGTGCACAACCATCCCGGCGGTGGCGCCAACGTGAACGCGGGGGGCGCCTGGCCCGCGCAGCCATCCCGTCTGGGCACGTACTCCCTCGAAACGTGGATGAAGAGCATCACCATTCCCGCCGCGCAGATTTCGGCGGAACTTGCGGCGACGTTGGTCAGGGGATCGGGCCGCACGCTTGAGGATCTGTCACGGTCCGCCGACACCGGCAAGGCGATCACGCCGGTGGCGCTTCCCGGCGCCCAGGTCCGTCTCGCCACCAGCGTCACTCGCACGGCCCTGCCCGATCGCAACGTGCTGGCCATGATTGAAGGCAGCGATCCCCAGCTCAAGAACGAGTGGGTGGTCGTCTCTGCCCACTTCGACCACGACGGCGTCAACGGCACCCAGATCATGAATGGCGCAGACGATGACGGCTCTGGGACGGTGGCCGTGCTGGAGATTGCCGAGGCCTATGTGGCCGCCGCGGCGCAGGGCCAACGGCCGAAACGGTCGGTGTTGTTCGCGCAGTTCAACTCAGAGGAACGTGGGCTGCTTGGCGCGTGGGCGTACACAGAGACACCTTCTGTGCCGCTGGCCAACATCGTTGCCGTGCTGAACATGGATATGATCGGGCGCAACGAGGAAGTGCCGGTGCCGGCACCCCCGGTTGCGCCTGGTGGCGCGCCGCAGGGCCGGGGCGGTGGTGGCGGCCGGTTCAACGGCCTGGAGCCGCAGACGGCCGAGTCAAACGCCAACGCGCTCAACATCATCGGCGGCGTGCGAAGCCCCGACGTGAGGGCGGCCATCGACGGTGCCAACAGCGGACAGAAACTCGAGATTCGCTATCGGTACGACAACAACGCTTCGCAGTTGATGCGCCGCAGCGATCAGTGGCCGTTCATCCAGCATGGTGTACCGGGCGTATGGGTCTTCACGGGCCTGCATCTGGACTACCACACGCCGCAGGATCGGCCCGAACGCATCAACTATCCGAAGATGGAGAAGGTCGCACGCCTCGTGTACCAGACCAGCTGGGACCTGGCGAACGCCGCCTCGCGCCCGAAGCTTCTGCCGCGTTGACCCTCGGCCGCACACGACGTCACCCGGGGCACCTCGACTGCTTGACAGGACGCCATGACATGACCACACTGGTCATATGTCGACGACCACCACAAGTGTCGTTCAGCTCAAGAGTCGGCTGAGCGAGTATCTGCGCCGTGTCAAGGCCGGGCACGATCTTGTTGTGACCGAACGAGGCGTCCCTGTCGCGAAACTGGTGCCGCTCGATGCGGCCGAACGCCGCACAACGCGCCGGCTGCGTTTGTCGAAGACCGGCACCGTCCGCCCTGGCCGCGGGAAGTTGCCGGCTGTGCTTCAGTTGCCGCCCACCGGACCTGCCGCGACAGGCGTCCTTGACGCGTTGCTGGCCGACCGCGGTGACCACTCGTCGGATCGCTGATGTTCTGGGACAGTTCCGCGTTGGTGCCGCTCCTGGTCTCCGAAGACCAGTCGGCGGCCCTGACCACGCTGGCCGGCGAGGATCGGGAAATGACCATGTGGTGGGCGACGCCGCTCGAATGTCAGTCCGCGGTGCACCGCCGGCATCGCGAGGATCCACTTGCGACCGAAATCATGACGGCGGTCACCGAGCGCTTGCGGGCGATCGTCGAACACGCCGATACGGTGTCCCCGACCGACGAAGTGCGCCGCCGCGCGGCGCGTCTTGTCTCCGTCCATCCACTGAGGGCGGCTGACGCCCTCCAACTGGCCTCGGCGCTGATCTGGTGTGAAGAACAACCGCAGGGCGAGGTCTTCGTCTGTCTCGACGCGCGGCTCCGCGATGCCGCACACCGGGAAGGCTTCGACGTCAGGCCATAGCCGATGGTGTTGCGCTGTCAGCGCGTCAGGATCGCGCGCCGCTCGCCGGCCTGAACGCCGGTCACGCGTGTGACCGCGCGTTTGCCGAGCCCGGGCCATGTGACCTCGACGTCCACGCGGGCCGCCGTGCCGATGCCGATGTGCACGGGCAGGTCGCTCTGCATGTTGTAACCGGATCCCGAGTCCACCAGGCCCGAGCCGATGAGGCGGCGCGATCCTTCAGCGTACACGCGGACCTCCGCGCCGGCGCGCGTCGCACGACCGCGGCCATCGAGCACCCGGACACTGATGGATCGCTGCGCGGCCGACGGCAGGATGTTCCGCAGAACCTGGTGCATGCCGTCGGGCTGCGACCCCGTGAGAGACAGGTCCACGGCCCCGTCCGCGTCCACGTCCGCCCACGACGCGCCGTGGTCGGCAGCAAGTGCCTTCACGTTCTCCGGCGTCCTATCGTCGTAACCCTTGCCCGTATTCATGAAGAGGTGGTCGCGATACTGCACCCCGCCCGTGACCGTGCCGTTCACGTACAGATCCACCAGGCCATCGTTGTCAGCGTCAGCAAACGCGCAGGTGTCATACCGCGCGTCGATGTCGACCCCCCACGCGGCAGATCGATCGTCAAACCCCTTGCCATTGCTGAGGAACAGTCCGTTCTTGCCGTAGTTCGCCATGAACAAATCGACGCGGCCGTCGTTGTTCACGTCGGCAGCGCACGGGCGCACCGTGCCGTTGGTGGCGTCTTTGGGTGTACGTCCGCCCCACGCCACGCCTCGTCGGTCAGCCTCGTCGGTAAACCGCCCACGGTTGTTCACGAACAACCCGTTGGCATCGCCGTCCATGTTGCCCACATAAACATCCATGTCGCCGTCGGCGTCGGCATCAAACCACACGGCCCCAACGCTCTTGCGGGGATCAGCCAGGCCCACCTCTGCCGCGACATCAGTAAAGCGGCCGTCGTCATTCCTGAACAATGCGTTGGCCTTGTCGCGGAACGCGACGAAGAGGTCCAGGTCGTTGTCGCTGTCGAAATCGATCCACGCGGGCTGCCGCAGGGCGCCAGCCATCACCACCAGACCCGCCGCGTCGGTCACATCCAGGAATCGGCCTGCGTCGTTCCGGTACAGTCGCAGGAGCGACTCCGTCCCCGGTGTGAACCCGACGAGCAGATCGGCATCGCCGTCGGCATCGGCATCGCCCCACGCCGCGGCGCGAACCGCGCGCGCGTCAGCCACGTTTGCGATCCTGCCCAGTTCAACAAACGTCCCTTTGTCGTTGCGATACAGGCGATTGGGCGCGCCATTGAACCCAACGAACAGATCCGGGTCGTCGTCATTGTCGTAGTCGGCCCAGGCGTTCACAAACGCGCCAGGCGTTGAAAACAGGTCGGGCTGCACGGAATCAAAGCGTGGCAGCAGCTGCGAAAGCAGAGCTCCCGCCGCCAGGGAAAGAACCAGCAATCGCATGTCGAAGCCTCCGCCGCACATTATGCCACCCCAGCGGGTAAGCTTGGGGTATGACTGAAGACGGATTGAAATCTTCGTTCGAGCTGGCAATGGAACGCCTTCGCCAGAAGGACACGGATGCAGGCGTAACTACCCGTCCGATGTCGGACGAGCAGAAGGCCGCTATTGCCGAAGTGCGGAGCATCTACGATGCGAAGATCGCAGAGCAGGACATCCTGCAGCAGTCCGCGATGGCGCACCTCGCCGGTGCCGATCCTGCAGAGGCCGAAGAGGTGAGCCGCCGGTTCAGGCGCGAGCGAGAACGCCTCGCAACCGAGCGCGACACCAAGGTCGAAGGACTCCGGCGCGGCTGAACCCACGCCCTACGCCTCATAGCATCTCGTTGGTCCGCGTATCGCGCCCTGCCGTCAACCAGCGCCGGCAGCCAAACGAGTGGAACCAGCGCTCGGTGACCGGACCTTCGTGATTGGCGTGCATGAATCCACGGTCAACATCCCGGGCGTCCGGCTCGGTCAGCGCGTCGGGCGTGGCCGGGATCTCGCCGTAGACAAACTCCTCCACGGCTCGAACACCACAGTGCGGACAGCGCATGCGAAGCTGATGTTGGGTCATCAGTGCGTCCCCGCAGATCCACGATCGGCCATCGTCCGATCCCGAGCGAAGCGATCGAGTGAGAACGGCGCGATCAGGTCGGGCGTCCGGCCCGTGGCAATGAGCGCGGCCAATTGCTCACCGCCCGCCGGAATGGCCTTGAAGCCCCACGTGCCCCATCCCGTTGTGATCAGGAAGCCCTCTACGCCGGTCAGGCCCATCACGGGCGAGTAGTCGGTGCTCATGTCACACACACCGGTCCACTGGCGCAACACGCGCAGGTCTCGCAGAAACGGCAGCAACGTCATCATGCGAAACGCGCAGTGTTGCAGGAACGGATGGCCGGACGTGTACGCGTAACTGGGCGCGCGATCGATCTCGGCGCCAATGAGCATCTCGCCCTTCGCTGTTTGGGACGCGTATCCCCCCAGGCCCGACGATGCCACGATGGGGTGGAAAGCCTGCGCGTACCGGTTCGTCACAAACGCCTGGAGCGGATGCGTCCGAATGGGCAATCGCAACCCCACCATGGACGCGATGGTGGTGACGTGGCCGCCCACTGCAGAGAGCACCACGCCTGCCGCAATGGGCCCGATGCTGCTCTCGACGCCAGTGACCTTGCCGCGATCCATCCGGATGCCCGTGACGCTGGCGCGTTGAAAGACATCCACCCCCAGCCGCATCGCGCCTTCCGCGTACGCCCACACCACGCGGTCGTGCCGCGCGGTGGACCCCGCAGGGTGGTACGACGCGCCGTAGACCGGCCACACACCCTTGCCGGTCAGGTCAATCTGCGGACAGATCTCGCGGATGGCCGCCGGGTCCACATATTCGGTCGTGGCCCCGCACGCCGTATTGATTGCGGCGCGTGCACGCTCCTGCCTGATACCCGCTTCGCTGTGGGCGATCCACAGCAGCCCCTTCGTCTTGTGCATCAGGGCGCGATCGGTTTCCTGCTCAAGGTGTGCGTAGAGGTCCACGCTGCGCTGATAGAACCGCACCGCTTCCGGGATGCCGTAGTTCGCCCTGATGATCGTGGTGTTGCGGCCGGAGTTGCCGCCACCGATGTAACTGCGCTCAAGGACCGCGACGTTTGTGATGCCGTGCCGTGTGGCCAGGTAATACGCCGTGGCCAGACCATGGCCGCCGCCGCCGATGATCACCACGTCATAGGCGGGCTTGACCGCCGTGGGCCAGCGAAGGTCGATGGCGCGCTCAACGAACTCGTTCATCGCAGCCGCTCCGCGAGATCGGCTGCGTACGGTGACGCCACCATGACCAGCACGCGGTCGTGTTCCAACCACAGCTTCACCGGAAGGCCAGCCACCATGCCCTGCGCGAAGGCCGGCCGCTCGTAGGGCAACTCCCAGTCACATTCCTGCTCAAGACGATCGAGCGCCTGCCCGGCAGCCACCCAGACCGCTGAGAAGCCGGTCTCGCGCTCAACGATCGCGTGCACATCGTCGATGTCGGCCGAGCGTATGTCGGCGGTGACAAGCACCTCATCTGGCGCAAGACGGAAAGCCAGCGACCCTTTGGGCCACGTCGCCGCATCAATCGCCGCGGGCGTGGCGACGATGCGCGTCGCGGTGAGCCGTTCAAGCGCGCGCACGGCGGCCCTCCGGGTCGTAAAACGGCGTGGCCACCCGCCTGGCGGGGTGGCCGTCAATGGTGACGTCAGTCGGCAGCACGCCGCCCTTCAGGCGAACCCAGCCGAGCATGATCGACTTGCCGAGCGTAGGCGACCATGCGGTGGATGTGACGACACCCGCAAGGTCGTCCCCGCTCCAGATCGTTGCGCCTTCGGCCGGCGCCGCGCCGTCCATCATCAGACCGCACAGCTGGCGATCGAGCGGCAACCGGTTGGTCCGAATCACCGCGTGGCGGCCGACAAACGACGGTTTGTCCAGCCGCACCGCCCATTCACAGCCCAGCCTGCGCAGCGATGAATCGAAGTCGGTGTCTTGTCCGACGATGAGGTGACCCTTGTCGAGGCGAAGCTTCAGGAGCGCGTCAAGGCCGTGGGGACGAACGCCGAGATCCTGTCCGAGCGTCAACAAGGCGCGCCAGAGCCGCACAGAGTCTGCCGCCGCATGGTGAAGTTCGAATGACACTTCGCCGGTGAAGCTGAGCCGGTAGATGCGGCACGGCACACCGGCCACCTCGGCCTGGCCATGATGGAGGAACGCCGGCGGCGCGCTGACGCCGGCGCGCGTGAGCAAGTCAGCCGCACGTGGCCCGGTGACGTTGATGGCGCCGAGTGAACACGTCTGGTTCATCAGCCGCACGTCAGCGCCGAGAGACTCGGCCCAGTCTCGCACCCAGCTTTCCGCAAACGTCGCACCCCCACTGGTGAACGTCAGCGAGAATCGCGAGGCGCTCTCACGGCACACCATTCCGTCGTCTATCACGTAGCCGCGTTCGTCGAGCATGAACACGTAACGCGCTCGTCCAGGAGCGAGCGTCGCGATGGGCACCGGATACACGTGTTCAAGCAGTGCCAGCGCCCCAGGGCCCGACACCTGCATCTTGCCGAGCGTGCTCACGTCGCAGAGCGACACGCCGTGGCGTACGGCCGCGTACTCGGCCTCGACGTCGCCGTAGTGCCACGGTCGCCACCAGCCGCCGAGCCGTTCCATCGTCGCACCCATGGCGAGGTGTTCTTCGTGCAGGGCCGTCCGGGGTGTTGCGGCGTGATGCGCACCGGCGGCAACTTCGCCGATGGTCAGTTGTCGCGTGACAGGGCGGGCCGTGAATGGCGGCTGCAGGGCCGCGCCCCGAGCGGAGAGGAACGCCCGGATGTGCGGCACACATGCGGCGCCCTGGCAAGGGCCGGTGCCCGCGAGTGTGGCGCGTTTGACCAACTCGAGTTCGTGGAAGCCCCGCGCATGGACAGAGGCGAGGTCGGCCACTGTCACCCCGGTGCACGGGCAGACGATCCCCGCCGTTGGGCAGGGCGGCAGATGGGCCGGCAGGAGGACATCGCCAACGCCGCGCACGTTCATCCCGCGGGCCATGCGCAGCAGTGCGTCCCTTGGTGTGAGTCCGAGGCCGAGCGACACCGTGTCGCACGGCCAGCGTGTCTCAACGCCATCGGTCCTCTGCGTGACCACCGCACCCACGCGAGCAGGGTCAGACGACGGCTCGAAGCGCACGAGTGTGCCTGATGCATGTTCGAAGGCAAGCCCATCGGGTGGCGTGCCAACGGCCACCACGCGGCCGAGCGGGACGCCGGCTGCCGCCAACTGCGAGGCCGCGCGAGCGGTTATGAGGCCGCGAAGATGATTGCCCGGTACCGCCGGTTGGATCTCCGAGGCGCCTGTCGCCACCACGATTTCGCCGCGGGGGTACAGATGCCGCATCCCGGCGTCAGTGCGCGCCACCACGAGCGGCCCCGGATAGATGCCGATGACGTCCTGGCCTTCACCGGCGTCGAGCGCGACGACATGGGCGCCAGTGGATCGGGCTTCTGCGGCAGCCGCACGGCCGGCAGAACCCTGCCCGATGACGACGACGTCGCAGTGGGTGGTGCGGGCCGTGACGGGCGGCCGTTCGCCCGGGCTCTCGAGGGGCGGCAACCCACCGTCTTTCGGGTGAGGAATCACGGCCGCGCCTTCGTGGAACGCGACCTGGCAGGTGCGTACGTACGCCACGCCGTCCACGGTGGCCAGGCAATGGGGACAGTCGCCACCCAGGCAGAGACACCCGCCACCGATGGGACCGCGTCCGTCGCGCAGGAGGTGGGTGAGCAAGGAATCTGCTGCCATCTGACCGGCGAATTCTGCCATCATCGGCGCGTGCCGACAACTTCACCCCGCACCATCATGGTGCTGCTCAGTGCCTTCAGCCTGATGGCGTACGTCCTGCGGATGAACATCTCCGTGGCGTCACCGTTCATGATGACCGAGCTTCAGCTGGACAAGATCCAGATGGGCCGTATCTTCAGCGCGTTCATGCTGGGGTACGCGTTATTCCAGGTGCCGTGGGGTGTGTCGGGCGACCGACACGGGCCCGGCCGCATTCTCGGGTGGGCCGCGATCGCCTGGACGATTGCGACCGTTCTGACCGGACTGCTGCCAGGGTGGCTGGTGCCGGTGGGTACGGCTTCGCTCCTGATGCTCATCGTGCTGCGATTCGCCCTTGGGGCCAGCCAGGCCGCGGCGTATCCCGTGGCCGCGCGTGCGATTGCGAGCTGGATGCCGCCCACAAGCCGAGCCACGTCGTTTTCAGCGCTGATTGTGGCGATGGCATTCGGATCGGCGTTTACGCCACCCATGGTGTCGTGGGCGATGGCCACGTTCGGGTGGCGCGTCTCGTTCTATCTGTGCGCACTGCTCGCGCTGGCGTTGACGGCGGCGTGGTATCGATCCGCCGGCTCGCGCCTTGACGTCATCGGTGACACCGGGGCGGCGGCGGCCGGCGCCGCGCAGGCGTGGTGGGCGCCTCTGAAAGACCGGCGTGTCTCGCTGCTCTCGCTCAGTTACTTCTTCAACAGCTACGTGTTGTTCGTGTTTGTCTTCTGGCTGTATCTCTACCTGGTGGAGCAGCGACAGATGAGCATCATGTCGAGCGGCGTCTACACCAGCATACCGTTTGTGCTGGCGATGTTTTTTGCTCCGGCGGCCGGCGTCATCTGTGATCGCCTGTCGATCAGATACGGCGCCACGCTGGGCCGGCGCATCGTCGCCATCACGGCACTGGTGCATTCATCGATCTTCCTGCTGCTGGGTGTGGACGTGGCCGACCAGACGCTGGCGATTGCGGGCCTCTCGCTGGCCGTCGCGTTTCTGCTCTGCACCGAGGTGGCGTATTGGTCTGCCGCGATCGACATTGGCGGCGCCAATGCCGGCACGGTCGGCGGCATCATGAACATGGCGGGCAATTTCGGCGGCGTCGTGTCCACGGCGCTGGTGCCGATCCTGATTGCACGCTGGGGTTGGCCGTTCGCGTTCCAGTCGGCGGCCGCCCTTGGCCTGGTGGCCGCGGCCCTGTGGTTGCTCGTCCGCATGGAAGACGTGAAGGGAGCTGGCACAGTTGGAATCGCGGATTGATCGACTCCACGCGCCAGGTCTCATTGACCTGCACTACGACCTGGGCATGGATTTGTACGAGAAGCGCCACGAACGCGGCGTGCTCGTGCGCGACTATCTCGACGACATGCGTGTGGGCGGTATGGGGGTGGTTGCGGCGGCGATCTACCTCGAAGATCGCTATGTGCCGGAGCTGGCGCTCCAGGTGGCGCTGGCCCAGATTGCCCGCATCGTGGCCGAGGCACAGGACCCCGACGCGGCTCGCGATTTCGTGGTGTGCCGGAATCAGCGCGACATCGAGTCGGCGCGTAACGCGAACCAGATCGCGCTGTTGTTGACGATGGAGGGCGTGGAGCCGATTGGGACCGACCTGAACCTGCTGCACATCTTCCACCAACTGGGCGTGCGTGTGATTGGACTGACGCACGTCAGGCGCAACATGGCCGGTGACGGCGGTGTGTTTGCGCCGCAGGGCTCATCACGTCATGGCCTGACGGCATTCGGCAAGGATGTGCTGCGCGAGTGCGAGGCGCTCGGCATCATCGTCGATCTGGCGCACATCAATCCTGCGGGGTTCGATGACATGCTCTCGATGGCGACGCGGCCGCTGGCCGTGAGCCACAGCAACGCGAGAATGTTCTACGACATCGAGCGCAACATGAGCGACGACCAGATTCGTGCGGTCGGCGCCGTGGGCGGGGTCATCGGCGTGAACGCGGTGCTCGTCAGTCCGGTGAAGGCGGAAGCCACGATCGATCGGTACGTGGACCATGTGGAGCACATCGCGGCGCTGGCCGGCATGGACAGCGTGGCGATCGGGTTCGACTTCTTCGAGCGGATCTTCAACCGGCTCGCGCCCGCTGAGCGGGCCGTGTTGGGCCACATTCATTTCGTGCCTGACTTGAACAACCATTCGCACGCGAGACATGTCACACGGCGGCTGATTGAGCGCGGCTGGCCCGACGACGCGATCGAGAAGTTCCTCTACGGCAACTGGCAGCGGCTCATCAAGCGCATTCTGGGATGAATCGGCCCTGGCCCGTCAGCCCTTCTTGTGCACCATGCCGACCATGGCGGAGTAGTAGAAAGGTTTGTAGTGCGGGCTGGTGTCGTTGTGGCACCTCAGGCACGTGTCTTCCGTGGTCTTCCCCGGCTTGGCCGTGACCGAGTCTCCCGTGATGGCGGCATCCACGTGCGCCCTCGCGGGGCCGTGGCAGGCTTCGCACTGCACGTTGGGGAAGCTTGGCTTGGCCCCCTCGGCCGCGATCATCCCGGGCGACCCCGTGACGTGGCACTTGATGCAGGCATTCCCCTCACGGTTGGCAGCCTGGAGCTTGCTGAGCGCCTTGCTGTGTTTGGTCTGGGCCCACGAGCTGAACTGCACCGCGTGGCAGTCTTTGCAGGCGTCGGCGCCGACATACGGCGATGGCACGGGTGTTTGAGCGGATGGTTGACGCGCGGCGACGCTCGTGATGATGAGTGCGCCGGTGAGCGCCACCATGACCTTGCGAAACAAGCTCGACATGGGGCCCTCCAACGAAGGTCTTACACGTCGAGTGTGCGCCGTTGTCCGGAGCGTGTCAAACGGCCTCAGGCAACGGCAATTGGGTATCGCTGAAGCTGACAACAGACGCAAGCGCAGCGGAGAGTCTAGCGGGGCAGTGACAGCGCCGCTTCGACTATCGCCTTGGCCCACTGCGGCGTGCGCTCAAGCGCGCGGCGATTGTTCGCGGTGGGCCAGGTCACGAGACCGCGGGTGACCTGCAGCACCAGCACAGGGTCAGGCACGGCACGGCCCACTGCGGCGTCCGCAGAGTTGTCGTAAACCTGCAGATGGGCAAGCAGGGGCATGAGCGCAATCAGATTGCGCTGGGCGCGTGGGAACCGCGCGCGAATCCTGGCTTCGGGAATGTCGTGGCCGCCCTGGCTCACGCGCAGCCGGACTCGTGCCAGATGATGCTCGGGAGAGGGCAGCCCGCAGAACCAGAGGATCACGGCGTGTGTGCGAGCCGCTGACTGGATCTTTGCAGCAATGGTCTTCCCGCCGAGGGTCGTCTCAAACGCATACGTGCGCGTTCTGGCCACTGCATCGTCCAGCCTTCGCACGCCTTCTGCCCACGCGTGCCCTTGAGCGGTGTCCCGATCACACCCGGTGGCCGCGATCAGTTCACGCGCGAACGTATCGGGATTGAACCATGTGAGGCCGGCGCGATGCAGCAGGTGCCCGCCGACCGAACTCTTGCCCGCCCCGTTGACGCCGGCCAGCACAAACAGAACCGGCCGGGTCATCAGTGGCCGGTGCCGGCCTTGACCTTGCCTCGAAGTTTCGCTGGCGCCTTCACAATCGCGCGCAGCTGGTCTGCGGCCTCAGCCCGTTGCAGCGACCCGAGTCGTTCGTCAAAGCGAAGCCGCAAGGTTGCCAAGGCCAAGGCCCCCTTCGCTTCGGCCGTCGCGGCGATCGTGAGGAGCCGTTCGTAGTCCGCAGCCGTGACGATGACGGCTTCCGGCTCGGAGTGATTGGTGATGACGAGCGAGCCGAGCGAGGTCAGGGCGCGCATCACGCCCTTCCAGCCACGCTTTTTCACGTCCGAGGCCGGGAGCCGGGTCAGGTCTGCAGCAAAGTCCGTGGTCTTCAGCACTTTGGTCGTCAAGGTGTCCTCCGTCGGCAGGTGTGTCGAGTGTATCCAAAAAGGGTAAAACGTCCTAAATGGCCACACCACGGCAACACCCGTCGGCCTCAGGCGGTCGAGTCTTCGGCCGCGCCGGCGTTCCTCGCGAAAATCAGCGAAGACAGCATGAGCAACGGCAGCGCGTACTTCTCCCAGGGCATGTAACTGAACGGCATCACCACCAGGAACGACAGGATCCCGGCCCAGAGAAAGACCGTGGTCATCGGTCGAGCGCCGGTGCGCCAGTCGCTCAGGCTTCGGCGACCGCAGTAGACCAGTCCCGCAACGCCAAGCGTGGCCATGACCGCGAAGAACAGCGTGGTGCCCCAGGCCGGCAGCGCCGACGACACCGCCTTGTGCAGGAAACCCACGGTGAACGCGCCCTCGCGTGTCTGCGCAATCGAGGCCTGCACCGGAAACGCGAACACAAACACGCCGGCAAGGGCCGCCAGGCCCCAGAGTGGCGCGTTCAGGCGAAGGGCGATCGGCACGGCCAGGAGCACGAGATAGGCGCCCGGCATCGCGAGATAAAGCGCGAACGCATGCAGGTCGAAGCGCACACCCTCGGCCAGATACCTGTCGCGAAGGGCGCTGTCTGGTGCGAAATGGCCATCCCAGAGGACGATCAGCGCCAGCAGCGGAATGGTCCCCACGAGGGCCGACATCGTAAACCGCCAGGGTCGCACCGAGCGCGGCCGCACCAGCCAGTCTGCCACCAGCAGTGCCGGTACCAGGAAGACGAGGTACTGACGCGCGGTCGTGGCCACGACCAATCCAACCGCCGAGAGCCACGGCCGTCGCGAGTCAACACCGAGGACCAGCAGCGCCATCCCCAACAGCGACAACATGTCGGTGAACACAAACACCGACAGGCCGACAAAATACGGGTTGAAGACAATGACCCCCAACGCGAGAAGGGCCATCGGTGCTGACCGCACGTGGCGCCGGATGGCGAACCACCACACCGTGGCCGCGCCCCACGCAATCATTGGCGACAGCAGACGAAGGGCCGGAGTCGAGAAGCCCGCTACGTGGCCCCACGCGGAGTAGGCCAGATACGTCAACGGCGCGGTCATCTCGGGGTAGGTGCGCAGCAGATCCAGCGACACGCCCTGCCCAAACAGCCGGACGGTCTCGAGGAAGTGCCGCTCGTCGCCCCAAGGTGGGAAGGCCCGGGCGTAGATCCACAGGCCCGCGAGTCCCGCGAGCAGGGAGAAGCTGACCAGGACGTTCAAGCGTTGCGGGTGCGATTCGGCCACGTCGAACACACGTTATACACGTAAAACGCTCTCCTCCCAGGCACCCGCCTCGGCTTGCCCGACTTCCTGGCCGTCGAGCTCCTTCAGCAACGCCTCCAGCCGGCGCTTGTGCGGCAAGATGTCCTTTCGTCTCAACGGTTCCACGCTGCAGCCGCGCCACGAACGCCGGATCACCACACAACAGCCGCGCGTCGGCACGATTGATCGGCTCGGTAGGCCGTGGATTCCCAGGCAACGACGGGTGTGTTAGTCTCCCTAGCCGACATGTCTGATTACATCTTCTCGTCCGAGTCCGTTGGCGAAGGTCACCCCGACAAAGTGTCCGACACCATTTCCGACGCGATCCTTGACGCGTGCCTGACCCAGGACAAACGCAGCCGTGTGGCGTGCGAAACCCTGGTCAAGAGCAACATGGTCGTCATCGCCGGCGAAATCACGACCAAGGCGACGTTCGACTACAACGAGGTGGTACGCAAGGCCATTCGCGGTATCGGGTATGTCAACTACGACGACGTGTTTCATGCGGACACGGTGTTCATCACGAACATGCTGACGACCCAGAGCCCCGACATCAGTCAAGGCGTGGATGCCGTCGCTGCCGAAGGCAAGAAGAAGGCCGAGCAGGGCGCCGGTGACCAGGGCCTGATGTTCGGGTACGCGAGCGACGAGACGCCGGAACTGATGCCCGCGCCGATCATGTTCGCCCACCGCCTGGGCCGCCACCTCGCGAAAGTGCGCAAGGCCGGCAAGGTCGCGTGGCTCCGCCCCGACGCGAAGAGCCAGGTCTCGGTGCGCTATGTGGACGGCCGCCCCACCGAGATCACCAACGTCGTCATCTCCACCCAGCATGCCGACGGCGTCGCGCACAAGACGATCGAACAGTTCTGCATCAACGAGATCATCCGCAAGGTACTGCCGAAGGGGATGCTGAACAAGAAGACCGAGTTCCTCATCAACCCGACCGGCAAGTTCGTCGTTGGTGGTCCGCACGGCGACTCCGGCCTCACCGGCCGCAAGATCATCGTGGACACCTATGGCGGCATGGGTCGGCACGGTGGTGGTGCGTTCTCCGGCAAGGACCCGTCCAAGGTGGACCGATCGGCCGCCTACATGGGCCGCTACGTGGCCAAGAACGTCGTCGCCGCCGGCCTCGCCAATAAATGTGAGGTCCAGTTCGCGTATGCCATCGGCTACCCGGATCCCGTCAGCGTGCACATCGACACGATGGGCACCGGCAACATCTCCGACGCGGCCATCCTGCACGCGGTGAACAAGGTGTTCGACTTCAAGCCGGCGTCCATCATCAAGACGCTGAAGCTGTTGCGACCGATCTATTCGCTCACCACGAATTACGGGCACTTCGGCAAGACGGACGACCTGAACGCGATCACCTGGGAACGCACCGACAAGGTCGTCGCGCTCCGCAACGCTGTCTCGTAACGTCTCCGGCGACATCCGCGCGCGGACTGCCGAAACCTTCCCCATGGGTGCTGAGCATCCAGCGTTTCCTCCCGCCAGCGCAAGCGGGGTGCCGCCGCGCCCCCGACCTGTCCGGCGTGGGCGCGACGGCATCGACCTTGCTGTACAGAAACAGCGTGAAACAGTTCGAGCCGAGGGTTGATCCCGAAACGCAGCAGCGCTACCTGGCGGTATACGCCCGCGGCGCGGCCGTGAAGGAGGACCCGGTCCTGAACAAAGGCACGTGTTTCACTCGCGACGAGCGGGAGCAGCTCGGCCTCCTCGGGCTGCTCCCGGCCTCCGTCCAGACCCCGGCCGAGCAATTGAAGCGCGCCTACGACAACTACCTCAAGGCGGGCGACGACGTTCGGAAGTACCTGTTTCTGGCCGCCCTGCAGGACCGCAACGAGCACCTCTTTGGACGTCTGATCCTCGACCACATCGAAGAAATGGTGCCCATCATCTACACCCCAACCGTGGGCAAGGCCTGCGAGCAGTACAGCCACATCTACCGCCGCGCGCGCGGCGTCTACGTGACGCCCGCCGATCGCGGCCGGCTGGTCGGCGTGTTACGAAACGCCGTGTGTAACGACCCCGGCGTGATCGTGATCACCGACAACGAAGCCATCCTTGGCATCGGCGATCAAGGCGTCGGGGGGATGCCCATTGCCGTCGGCAAGCTCGCGCTGTACACCGCTGGAGCCGGCATGCATCCTGCGCGATGTCTGCCACTCGATCTCGATGTGGGCACCGACAACCCCGCCCTGCTCGACGATCCGATCTACCTCGGCGCGCGCCATCGACGGCTGCGCGGTGAACCGTATTTCGCGCTGCTGGATGCACTCGTGGACGCAATCGCCACCGTGTTCCCTCACGCACTCGTCCAGTGGGAGGACTTCGCCAACAGAAATGCGTTCCTGGTGCTCGACCGGTATCGAAAACGCCTGCTCTCGTTTAATGACGACATCCAGGGCACCGGAGCCGTCGTGGTGGCGGGCATTCGCAGCGGGCTCCTCCGGGTGGGGCGTCCGCTGACCGAAGCCCGCGTCGTGTTCTATGGCGCCGGTGCGTCGGGCGCCGGATCGGCGCTGGCCGTCCGCGCCGCGATGCGTGCGGCCGGCGTGCCCGCCGCAGACCTGTCGCGTCACGTGCTCTGTCTCGACTCGCAGGGCCTCATCGTGGGGGGCCGACCGGGCCTTGAAGGCGCCAAGCGCGATCTGGCGGCGGACCCGGCGCTGGTGGCCACCTGGCGCAAAAGCGCTGACGGCACCTTCCGGCTGGCCGACGTCGTGCGCGAATTCGCCCCGCACGTGCTGGTCGGCGTGTCGGGCCAACCCGGTGCGTTCACTGAGGCGATCATCAAAGACATGGTGGACTCCTGCCCTCGACCCCTGGTGCTGGCGTTGTCGAATCCCACCAGCAAAGTGGAAGTGACGCCAGCCGAAGTGGTCCGCTGGACCCGTGGTGCGGCGGTCGTTGGCACCGGCAGCCCGTTTGCCCCGGTCGAGTACGACGGGCACTCGTTCCACATCGGGCAGGGCAACAACGTGTTCATCTTCCCCGGCGTCGGGCTCGGAGCCACGGCTGTGGCGGCGCGATGGTTACCCGACGTGGCGTTCACGGCTGCCGCCGACGCCTTGGTTGAGTTCACCGGCGCGTCCGCCTCCGCCGGAGCGGCCATCTATCCGCCGCTGTCGAAGCTGCGCGACGTCTCTCGTGCGGTGGCCATCGCTGTCGGCCGGGCCCTGGTCCACGATGGCGCCGCTCCTGAAATGACCGACGCCGACATCGAGCGCCGGGTGGCCGCCGGCATCTGGACGCCCGACTATCTGCCCTATCGGCCCGCCTGAACCTCGACTGCTCGACGTGCTGCAGATTCCGGCGAAGGACGCGATGGCGGGCGCGCACGAGAAGGCGCTTCGCGCGTTATCATGCGCCCATGACACTTCGTCCTCCACACGCCGACCGGCTCGTCTTTCGACGCGGTTCGCTGGTCATCGTCACTGCCCTGGTGGGCATCGCCCTGGCGGCTCCGCGCGCCGCCGCGCAAGGCCCACACGAAGCGGAAATCAAGCGCTACTTCGAAGGGAGGCGCGTCACACTCCGCATCGATATGCCCGGGGCGGCCGAGGGCGTGGATATCCGAGTGGACCGTCCTTTCGATGCGCAGCAGCATGGCGATCGCCTACGGCGTTTCGGCGCGTCTATCCGCAGCGGCGATACGGCAACGATCACGATGATCAAGGTCAAGAAGGACCTGGTCGAGTTCCAGTTGGACGGCGGAGGATACGGTACATTCAGCGACGACACGAGTCTGTCCGTGAACATGCCGGACATCCAGAAGAGCAACCGCGAGAAGGATATGGAAGCGGCGGTCAAACGGGAGACCGACGCCCAACGAAAACGAGAACTCCAGCGCGAGCTCGACGACATCCGCAATGCCCGGGAGCGCGAGAATCGTCGCATCGCCGTGGACCGGTCATTTGCGGAGGAACGCAAGCGCGGGATGATTGCTGAACGACGCCTCCAGGGAGGATCGCGCTTCAACGTGCGGTTTGCCGGCAACGTCCCTGCAAACGTGAATCCAGATGACATCGCGTCGGCGCTCGGGGAATTCGTGGACTTTGCGCCGGCGACCCAGGGCGGAACTGACGCGCGCGGAGACGACGGCCTGCCGCGCAAGGGCATGCTGCGCGTCGAGGCCGAACGACAGTTCGGTCGGCCGGTGTCGGTGTCCGAGCGGCGCGAAGGCACGCTGCGCGTCGCAACGCTGGTGTTCACTCGTGGCGATTCACGCATCACGGCGGACTTCGTTGAGGACGTGATGATCCGCTACACCGTCGCCTCCCGGTGAGGCCCCGAGGCGACCCCCGATCCAGACGGAGGACTGGCCATCCTGGCGCCGTTGGTCTGTGGGATAGATCAAACCATCGGCGGTTCTGCGGGGGGTGCTAGACTCGCCTCTGATGAGTGACCCGATGAGTAAGACCGCGACCCCGGACGCGTTCCGGCAGTTCGTGGATCGGCATCGCGTCCAGTGCCTGTGGTTTCTTCGGGCCGACTATTACCCCGAGACGGCCGCCGATCGCGCTGCCGTGCTTCGATTGATCGAACAACATGGAGACCGGCACGCGTTTCAGGAAGCGGCCCGATTCCGTCAATGGCTCTCACCCCGTTCCAACGAACCATCTGCCGGCGTCTAGCCGACCGCCGCGTCGCGCGCGGCGATCGATACGTGGCCGGCGGCGTGGCGCTCAGCCTCGCTCTGAAGACCCACCGCCTGTCGCGTGACCTTGACGTATTTCACGACACCATCGAGGCGGTCGCGGCGTCGTGGGACGAGGATCGGGGCGTGCTGCTGGGTGCAGGGTACACCGTCACCCTGCTCCGGGAACGTCCGGGGTTTGTTCAGGCCACGGTGTCGCAAGGGGTCGAGGTGTTGCTCATCGAGTGGGTGCATGACAGCGCGTATCGGTTCTTTCCACTCGTGCAGCATGACGAGCTGGGGCTCACGCTCCATCCGTTCGATCTGGCTACCAACAAGGTGTTGGCCCTGATCGGTCGGGCGGAGGTTCGCGACTGGATCGACGTCATCGAGTGCGATGACCGCCTGCAGGGCTTGGGGTACCTCGCCTGGGCGGCCTGTGGGAAGGACCCCGGGTTCTCACCTCGAGGATTGCTCGACCACGCGGCGCGGACGTCACGGTATTCGGCCGCCGAGATTGAGGCGCTGGCGTTCGACGGTCCTCCGCCCGCTGCGTCGGAGTTGTCCCAGCGATGGCGCACGGCTCTGGGGACCGCCGGTGAAGTGATCGCACTACTGCCGCCTGCCCAAGCGGGGGAGGCGGTGTTGACGCTGGCGGGAGAGCTCTTTCAGGGAACCCCGACGGCGTTGGCCGAGGCGGTCGACGCACAACACTTGCTCTTTCACCCCGGTCGCATCGGCGGCGCTCTGCCGCGCATCGTCGGTTCGACGGGGCCTGCGTAGAGGTCACCGATCAGGCACCAGCAGGCCAAGGGCCACCGGCTTTGGGCGGTGGAAAGCGCGCGGTAGAATCGCCTTCTCATGCTCAGAGAACTTCGTCACGCCGCGCGGTCGCTGATCCGCGCCAGAGGCCTGTCCATCACCGTCATGCTCACGCTGGCGCTGGGCATCGGTGCGAACGCCGCAATTTTCACCGTCGTGCAAGGGGTATTGCTGCGTCCACTGGCGAACCGGGACGAGGACCGGCTCATCTACATCAGGCAGAGCGCGCCCGGCATGAACGCAGAGAACGTGGCCTTCTCGGTGCCCGAGTTGCGTGACATACAGGCCAGTGTAAAGAGCGTGGCGGCCTTCGGGGACTTCTCCACGCTGGAGTTCACGCTCGTTGGGCTGGGCGAACCGCGCGTCGTGCGCGCGGGTGTGGTCGGCGGGTCGTACTTCGAGGTGATGGGACTGCGCCCTGTCCTGGGTCGCCTGCTCGGTCCCAATGACGATGGCGCGAATGCAGCCGGGGCGGTGGTGCTCACACACCGCTTCTGGACGAGCGCGCTGCAGAGTGACGAGGCCGTGCTCGGCAAGACCGTGCGCCTCGGCGACCGCGCCGCCACCATTGTCGGCGTCCTGGAGCCGTCGGTGCCGTACCCGGCGGAAACCGAGATCATGGCCAACGTTGTCACCAGCCCGCACCACCTGGATGCGACGATGGTGGATGGACGGGTCCATCGGATGACGGAACTGTTCGGGCGGTTGGCGCCCGGAGTGGAACTGGATGCCGCGCTGACGGAATTGCGCACCGCACACTCGGCCATGATGTCGGATCACAAGGAGGCGTATCCGGCGAACGATCGATTCGAGATCAGTGGCGTCCGGCTGCGCGATCAGATTACGGCGCCTGCGCGATCCGTGCTGCTGGTGCTGCTGGCGGCGTCGGGCCTTGTGTTCATCATTGCGTGCTCGAACGTGGCGAACCTGATTGTGGCGCGGTCAGTACGTCGAGAAGGGGAATTGGCGATTCGCGCAGCGCTGGGCGCCAGCCGGGCAGCCCTCCGCAAGACGCTTCTGGCCGAGAGTCTCCTGCTGTGCGGAGGAGGCGCGATCCTGGGCATCGCCCTCGCGCGGCCGATGGTGGGGCTCCTGGCCGAGTACGCATCGCGATTCTCCGTGCGCGCGTTGGATTTGACTGTGGAGGCCAGCCTTCTCTGGGTGGGCGTCGGCTCCGGCTCTTTGCAGTGACACAGATTGCCGCGTCTTTTGTTCTGCTTGCAGGCGCGGGGGCGCTGGTCACCACCCTCATCGCGCTGCAGTCTGCGCCCACCGGCTTCAACATGCGCAATGTCCTGGCGCTTCATGTGCCAGTGTCGTACACCCGACCGCCCGAAGAGGCACGCGCCTTCTACCGCGAAGTGCTGCGGCGTGTTGGCGAGTACCCCGGCGTGGAGCGCGTGGCTGTCGGTACGGCCGTCCCCTGGCGGGATGCCGGGGTGTTCGGTCCCGGATTCCAGTTTTCCGTGCGGGGCTACACGAAGGCCAATGGCGAAGAGGATCCGCGCGCGCGCTTCCGCACGGTCTCACCCGTTCGCCGCGCTGGGTGTGCCCATCGTGGCTGGCCGTGACTTCAGCGACGCCGACCGCAGCGACAAGGAACCGGTTGTCATCATCAGTGAGAGCGTGGCGCGCCGGATGTTCTCGTCGCGAGACGTACTGGACCGGCAGCTTCTGTGGACCGACCCGATGATGCAGTTCATCGGCGCGTCCACCGCCGGGCGGCGCATCATCGGCGTGGCCGCAGACGTGGACGACGAGAATGTGGTGCCGGGTGATGCGATGACGGTCTATTCCGCCTTCGAACAGGAGATAGGCGGCGGACGCCTCTTTGTCCACGCGACAGGCGACCCCTATGCGCTCGTGCAGCCCATTTCGGACATCATCCGCGGCCTGGCGCCGGAGCAGCCTGTAGAGCGCGCGGCCACGTTGGAAGACGTGCGCGCGGCGGTGCTGGCGCCGGATCGGTTGAACGCGCTGATGTTCGGCGGATTTGCGGGCGTCGCGCTGTTGATTGCGGTGGTCGGTGTAGCGGGCGTCCTGGCGTTCTCGGTCAGTGCGCGCACCCGCGAGTTCGGTGTGCGCCTTGCCATCGGCGCCGCGCCCCGCCACCTGCTCGCCGACGTGGTGTGGCAAGGCACCGTGATTGCGATGGCCGGGTTGGTTCTCGGAGTTCTTGCCGGCCTGGCCCTGACCCGCATCATGGGTGGCTTCGTCGAGGAAGTGGAGGTCCCGGGCGTCCTGCCGATCGTCGGCGCGGCGATCGTCCTGGCGGCGGCCGCTGTGGTGGCGTCACTCGTGCCAGCGGCACGCGCGGCGCGCGTTGATGTAATGGAGGCGCTGCGGTCGGAGTGACTGATAAGATCGAAGTTCTCTGGAAGGGGAGCGTGTTGTGAGCGAGACCGAGGAAGATTTTGCTGCGTTATTCGAAGCGTCAACCAAGACGAGACGCTTCAGGAATGGCCAGACCATTGAGGGCATTATTGTTGCGATTGGCGCCGAGGTCGCGTTTGTCAACGTCGGGGGCAAGGGCGAAGCCACAATCGAACTCAACGAGCTGAAAGACGACGAGGGCGATATTGAGGTGGCGGTGGGCGACCGCATCCAGGCCACCGTGGTGTCCAATGCCGGCGAACTCAAGCTCTCACGAAAAATGGCGCTTGGCGCCGCAAGCGCCGGCCAACTCGAGGACGCGTTCCGGGCGGGCCTGCCCGTAGAGGGCAAGGTCGGTCAGGCGGTCAAGGGCGGCGTCGAAGTCACGATCGCCCGTCAGCGCGCCTTCTGCCCGATTTCGCAGCTCGACACCATTCGAACCGAGGATGCAGCCGTACATGAAGGCCGCGTCTATGCCTTCCGCATCATCGAGTACCGGGACGGGGGCCAGAAATTCGTCGTGTCGCGTCGGGCCGTGCTTGAACAGGACCAGGCCGCGCGCGCGGTCGAACTCCGGAAGTCCATTGCGGTCGGCGACGTCCGGACGGGCCGCGTGGTGTCGGTGCGCGACTTTGGCGCGTTCGTGGATCTGGGCGCGGGCATTCAGGGCCTGCTCCACGTGTCCGAGATGGCGTGGGCACGCGTCTCAGACACCGCGTCGGTCGTGACGCCCGGCGACGAGATTACGGTCAAGGTGTTGCGAATTGACGAGGCCTCACAGCAAATTGCGCTGGGCTTGAAGCAGCTCAGCGCCGATCCGTGGTCGATGGTGGCGGAGAGTTATGAAGTGGGACAGGTACTGACCGGCCGCGTGACGCGTGTGGCCGACTTCGGCGCGTTTGTCGAGCTGGAGCCGGGCGTGGAAGGGTTGGCGCACCTGTCCACATTTGCGCCCATGCGCGGGTCGGGCGGCTGGGCCAAATCGATCACGCCCGGTGCCACCGTTGCGATTGAGATCCTGGGGATTGACCTCGACAAGAAGCGAATCGGCGTGGCGATGGTCGAGGAAGGGTCGGCGAAGATTGGCGCCGCAACTGCAGCTGGGGCCGCCGGTCCGGCCGCAGCGTCGCGTACGGGGATCGTGCAGGGTGCGCGCCTCACCGGCAAGGTGGAACGGCATGAGTCGTTCGGCGTCTTCGTCTTCCTCGCCCCTGGCCGCACCGGCCTCATGCCCTTCAGCGAGACGGGTCTGGACAAGGGTGCCGACATCAAAAAGGCCCTTCCTGTTGGTGCCGACGTCGAGGTCATCGTCCTTGAGGCGGACGCATCGGGTCGGCGTATTCGCGTGAGCCACAAGGCTGTTGGGGCGGCGGAGGAAGCGGCCGAGATGCGCGAGTACACCGAGCGCGTCGAAGTGGCGCAGACGGAGAGCTTCGGATCGCTCGCCGACAAACTGCGCGGGGCCCTGACGCCGCGCACGTGATGCGCGGTCACGTTGGCGCGACACCGGCGAACAGAACGCCCACCGACACCAGCGTGAGGAGATCGGTGCGCGAGGCGTTGAACAGCTGAGTCGTCAGCGCTTATTGGGCTTCTTTTCCGCCTCGAACTCGATGATCCGGATAAACGCGGCCCGCACCGGCGGAGGCATCCGGGAGTTCCTGCCCCGGACTGACCGCCACACGATCTCGTTCAACTCGTATTCCGGCGTCATGTCCGCTTCGTCAAAGTTCATCGCCATGGACGCGGCGGCGCCGTAGGCGTCCGCGCCGTTGATCTCGTCGAGGCTGATTCGCGCCGGCCGGTGCTGGTACGGTGGCAGTGTCGGCGCCATCTGGAATGCGTCGTACATGGGTGTCGCTGCGGCATCGTACTGGCTCATCGGCGGAAGTCCGAGGATCAATTCCATCGTTCGCAGCATGCCCGAGGTTGTGTAGAGCGTGCTGTCGAGGTGCCCACGCTTGGTGTACGGGCTCACGACGAGCGCGACGGACCGGTGCGAATCGACGTGGTCCGGCCCGTTCTGCGCGTCGTCTTCCAGGACGAAGATGGCCGACTGCGGCCAGAACCGGCTGTCCGAGATGGCCTCCACGAGGCGGCCAAGAGCCAGATCGTTTTCTGCCACCATTGCGCGCGGCGTCTTCGACCCTGGTCGCGTACCCGACGTGTGGTCGTTCCCCAGACGAATGATGTTGAGCTGCGGTAGTCCGCCGTCGCGCTCGAAGCGGCGAAATTCATCCAGCCACACGTCCACGCGCGTGTTGTCGGGAATGCTGAGGTCATACGGTGGGTAGGCGGGATGAACCTTGCCGACCAGTCCAGGCACGGTGGCCGTCACCGTGCCGCCGCGCTTGTCCCAATCGGCGAATTCGCCGTAGCTGCGGACACTGACGCCCGCGCGCGCCGCGAAGTCCCAGAGGTAGCCGTCAGGCGGGGCCGAGAGATTGCCGTACGCGTTCCGGTCGCCCCACCCACCCTCGCTGAGGTACCCCGCGCCGCGGCGACCATAGTTGGTCGGCCAGAGCTTCTCGACCACGTCGGTGGCGTACGCGGCGGTCGAGAACGCGTGCCCGTCGTAGCTGACCTCGGCGTCCACATAGAAGTTGTCGAACAGCACGAACTCCCGCGCCAGGGCGTGGGCGTTCGGCGTGGTGTCATCTCCGAACAGCGTGAGCGTCGGATCGCCGTTGCCCTTCGGAAGGTCACCCAATACCTGGTCGTACGTCCGGTTCTCTCGGATCACATAGAACACGTGCGTGATGGGCGACAGCTCGCCCACCACCTTGGGGATCGGAGACGCGCCCGAGGGCGCCGACGGGCGCAGACGGGTCGCATCGCTGTAGGGTGTGACCTGATACGAGGTCTGGGTCAGCGCTTTCAAGGCCTCGGCGTCGGGCATGTCGATGAACGACACCGCGCCCTGCATCAGCGCGCCGGCGTATTGGCCGTCGGACCCCGGACTGGCCGGAGACGGGCCTCGCGGGTTCGCTTGTCCAGTCAGTCCCTTGCCGCTCAGGACATAGAGTTGCCGGCCATCGGGGCTGAAAAGCACCGCGGTCGGATACCAGCCGGTGGGGATGAAGCCCTCTACCTCACTGTCACCCGGCTTGGCGATGTCCACCAGAGCTACGGTGTTGTTGTCAGCGTTGGCCACGGCCAGGGTCTGCCCATCGGGCGAGACAGCAAGGGCATTGGGCGTGGTCCCGACCGGGGCGTCGGGGAACAGCGCCACCGAAATCTGCTCGCGCGCCGTCAGGCTGGGCAGGTCAACCGCCCAGACCTTGTTTGTGTTGGCGCACGCGACGAACAACCGCTTGCCGTCGCGCGTCAGCGCCATGGCGTTGGGATGCTCGCCCACCGCGACCTCGGCCCGGACGGCCAGTGTGACTGGGTCGAGGGCCAGCACCTTCGCGCCGCCCCAGAGGGAGACGTACACCGTCGAGCCGTCCTGCGAAAGGACGGTCGTGTACGGTTCGGCGGGCAGGTCCACCGTGACGCGCACCTGCCCGGTCGGGACATCGATGCGGCTGATGGCTCGTCCCAGCGTGTGGACGGCATAGAGTTGCCCGCCAGTCTTGTCGACCGCCAGGCCGCCGATGAACCCCGTGCCGCCGAAGTCGGTGGTGCCGGCCGGCAACTGCACGGCAGGCCGGCCCAGAACGAAGTGCCCCGCGCCTTTCAGTTCGCCCTTCTCGAACGAAAATTCGTTCACCGTGTTCTCCGCCGCGCCGGACGAATAGAGCCGCCGACCGTCGGGATTCCACGCGAGGCCCAACCAGGCATGATCAACCGGCACACGAGCCTTGACAAATTGCTGCGCGACATCCACCACCGTCAGGCTCGGCTTGGACCAGCCATTGTTGCTGATGATCAGATGGCGGCCGTCGGCTGCCAGGATCATCGACATCGGGAAGTCGCCGACGTGGATGCTTCGGCCAGTCGGAGCGATCCGCCAGCCGTTGGGCAGGAGGGTCACGCCCTGACCCTGGGGCCCAGGACGCTGGGTCTGCAGTCCCGTGCCTGATACCTGCGAGACCAGAATGAGGGCCGCAACAGCCTTGGACCCGAATCCCAGAGAACGAGGGTGACGATTGCCCATGAGCCTCATCCAGTGAGCATCCGCTTGAGCCATGTCAGCCACGCGACCGACCTGTAACAAACACGGCAAGTCCCGGCGCGCCCGCGCCCGATCCGGCTCACGTCGTCGGCAGCGTGATTCGTCGGCTCGCGATGCTTGCGCTGCGGCCCAGGACGCCGTCCGAGTCTGGCGGAGGGCGCTCGACGAACGCCGCGTCGCGGCCGGTGATCTGGAGGGTGCCGTCCGACCCGAACTCCAGGAACGCAAACAGCGGCGCGGTGTACTTCCGCATGCCCGCCGACCAGAAATAGCTCGCAGAGTTGACGCAGATGCTTGGCAAGCCGTCGTTCCACTCGATCCGATCGACGTGCAAGTGGCCGCTGAGACAACAGGCCACGCGGCCCGCCGGGTTGGCGCGGCCCGCCGCGGACACGAGATCGAGAATCTGTCGCTGTTCCTCCGGCAGTTGTCCCGATCTCGCGCCGAGGCCCACTGGCTGGTGCGACACGAGAATGACCGGCTCACGCGATCCGCGCAGTTCCTTGTCGAGCCACAGGATCTGCTCGGGATCGGCCCAGTTGTGTGAGGCGCCGTCGGTGAAATAGTTGCCGTTGGCGTACGCGTGCAGCGCCCCATCCTTGCGGAAATGGTTCAGGTCGAGGACAACGAAGCGCCAGCCGCTCAGGACGACGGCGTAGTAGCGCGCCGGCATCTTCCACGCCGTGAGTGCGGCCGCCTTGTCAACACGGTCCATGTCATGGTTGCCCAGCACGTTGTAGCGTGGCTTCGTCACCGCGTGCCATCGCCGCAGGCATTCGGCGGACCCATCGTCGGAGTAGCAGAAGTCGCCGAGTTGCCACACGGCATCGACGTCGCGCTCCGCCACGGCTGCCAGGAAGATATCGAAGCGCTCGAGTGCATCCGGGGCGAGGCCATGGTGCAGGTCGCTGATCACGGCGAGGCGCGCGGGAGCGGGTGCGCGGCCACCCACCGGTAGTCGGAGGGTCAGGCTGGAGGAGGCGAGACCGAGGCTTCCCGCCAGGAAGTCCCGACGAGACACCAGTGACGGCATCCCGCCACTATAAACGCCGGCTGTAACGGCGACACGCACCCCTTTCGTTGCGCCGACGGCATGCCGTCG
>CAZAZR010000019.1:0-39629 GCA_964489685.1 uncultured Solibacteraceae bacterium
AGGCCGCCGCTTGGGACGACCGTAGGGCGGCCTGGGTTTCAAGGCCGCCGCTTGGCTACTTCGATCGGCAGGTCTTCCCGGTCGCCCCACTCTTTCCACGAGCCGGTGTAGTTGCGAACGCGGGGGAAGCCGGCGAGGCGAAGGGCGAGATAGGTGTGGGCGGCGCGGTAGCCGCCCTGGCAATACGTGACCACCTCGCGGTCGGGTGTGACGCCGAGCGCCGCGTACATGGCCTGCAGTTCATCGCTGGACTTGTATGTGCCGTCGGGCGCGAGGTTGTTTGTCCACTCGAGATTCACGGCACCAGGAACGGCGCCGCCGCGTTTGGCGCGCACGGCCTCGCCGAAGTACTCCTCTTCACTGCGGGTGTCCACGATGGCGGTTTCCATCTTGCCCAGTCGGTCCTTGACGTCAGACCACGTGGCCAGGCGGCTGGGGTCCGCTTCGCCATGCCAGGTGCTCGGCACAGGCGCCACAGCGGCCGTGGTCAGCGGCAAATTCGCACGAGTCCACGCCGACACGCCGCCGTCGAGGACACGCACGTTCGGATGACCGAGATATTCGAGGAACCAGAACGCCCGAGCGGCGCGCATTCCGGAATTGCTTTCATAGACCACCACCGGCCGTTCCGGCGTGATACCACGCAGCGAAAAGAGGTGCCCAATCATCCACATGAAGGCGCGCAGTGGCGCTTCACTGGTGTCGATGAGACTCAGACCCCACAGATCCAGGTGAAGGCCGCCGACCAGATGGCCGGCGGCGAATTCTTCAGCGGGTCTGAGGTCGAGAAGCAGCGGCGGCTCTGCGCCCTGCAGCTCCTGATGAAGGGCCTCGGGCGTGATCAGCATCGTTACTGAATCACGACGAAGCGCCAGAGGCGCGCTACTTCTTTGGCATCCACGTACTTGCCAATTTCCTTTTCGAACTGCTCCTTGGTCTTCCAGGGCCGATACTCGTTGAACTCACGCACCATCCGGTTGCCGGCGCCGGGGATGCTGATGATGTCTGCCTTGGTGCCTGTGTTGAGGTTCACCGGAATGAAGACGTATCTCTTCAGGCGGTCGGTCTCGGGCTGGCCGACGTACTTGCTGATTTCCTTGTCGAACTGCGCCCAGGTCTTCCAGGGACGATATTCCCCAAACTCACGCACCATGCGCGCGCCGGCGCCTGGAATCAGCATGATTTCTTCCTTGGTGCCCGTGTTCAGGTTCACATGGATAAACGCCTTCAGGTAGAACGCGTCAATCTGTTCCTTGGTGAGCTTCTGCCCCATGAGGAACGTGTTGAAGTCCACGATGCTCGGGAAGGGACGCGCAGCGATGAGCGCCTTCGCGATGGCGGGGGTCATGCCGGGCAGGGCCACCAGTTCGGTCTCGGGCACGAGGTTGGCGTCGAGCAGGCCTGCGCCCACCTGACCGTGTGTGGTGGACCCGGCAACAAACGTGAGTGCGCCAACAAGCACGGCGCCGACAAACAGGGAACGGTAACGGGACATGAGCTACTCCTTATGAAACGTGCGGGAAATTCCTAATGTACTGACAAGACCCAGCAACCCCAGCAACGCCATATTTCCAGGCGCCAGCGCTGGTGGCGCCTTGGCGTGAAGCACTTTCAGCAAGAGTGCCATGCCGCCGAGCGCAGGGTCCATCTCTAATTGGAACTCCATGTTGGCCCGGTAGTGCAGCACCGACCCTGTGGCGCCGGCCAACATGAGCAGCAACATACACAGTCGAAACAGGCTTGTGGCGGAAGAGGTTTTGGCGAACCCGAACCAGAAGCCTGACAGTGTGGAAATCGCCATCACACCAAACGGAATCAACTGTTTCCAGTCTTCGTAGTGCCCCATCAACCAGAGTTCGGCGGTCGTCCCCGCCATGCCGAACACGAGCAGCGCCAGCAACAGGCGGCGAATGGTGGCCAGGGTGGACGTTGATGAATCAACCATTGGTGGGTCGGCCATCCTCACGCAATTTTTCCAGCAGCGCCTCGACCGTCAGCCGAGCCGCAGGCCACAGCGCATGAGGCGTCTCAGTATAGACGCGGGCGACGATCGCGTCGATGTCGGCGAGGCCGGCGTCGAGACACGCCACAACCTGGCGCTCGCGTTCAGCGCGATGGGCCAGATATTCGTGGAGGCGTTCAACCGGCCGACTGATTACCGGCCCATGACCGGGCCATGCCGTAGCGGGTTGCAGGTCAGCGAGCCGATGGAGTGACGCGAGATAGGCTAGCAGGCTGCCACCCCCTGCTGCAGGTGGAACCATGATGGTGGTGGTGGCGGTCATCATGTCGCCACAAAAGAGATCGCGCGTGTCGGGCTGCCAGAAGCAGACGTGATCGGGTGCGTGGCCAGGCGTGTGCACCACGGTCAGCCACGCATCGCCGACACGAACCCGATCGTTGTCGCGCAGCGCCTGCCACGCGGGGTCTGAACCTTCGGTCCACTTGCTGGCCTCAAGGCCCGGCCACCGTGAACGCAGCGCGGGCACGCCAGACGCGTGGTCCGGGTGCCCGTGTGTCACCAGCACACGAGCCAACGCTCGTCCGTTGAGGTGCGCGGCGATGGCGTCAATATGTTCAGGTTTGCCGACGCCCGCGTCGATCAGCGTCGGCTCCGCCCCATCGAACAAATACGTGTTGTTCCCGGCGCCGGTGAGGGTGCCGGGGTTATTGGCTGCGAAGGGGATCAAGGTGAAACCTGCGAGATCCACATAGGGGGACGGGTGTCGATCTGTGGAAAACTCCTGGTGTGAAAACGACCTCTGAGGTAGTTTTCGGCCATTCATAAGCGAAAACTACCTCAGAGGTCGTTTTCATGTGTGGAGTTTTCCATAGATCGACACCCGTCCCCCTCTCAAAAGTGATACCGGACGCGCAGCGAGACAAAGTCCCGGTCAGTAAATCTCCCGATGGTGTCGGTGCCTTGCCCGATGAAGACGCCACCCGAACCTTCGAGCATCAGGTTGTCGCGCAGGCTCCACGACACGAGCCCTCGGACGAACCCCGATCGGTCTTCGGGATTCGCCACGCCAAACACGCGGACCAGATACCGCTCGCGCGAGAAGCGCCGGTCAATCGAGGCGATGACGTTCAAGTGATCGCGCGTGTACGAAGAAGAAAGCGACGACCACTCGCGATGCCACACGAGCGAACCAAAGATGTGGTAGTCACCCGCCGCTCGGTCCACTCCGACACCGGCATCAACCGCTTTGCCTTTGGCCGGCCCCAACGGCCCGGCCAGAGTCTTGTCAATGAACGCCGCCGCTTCGCCGCGAATGGCCCATCCGCCGCGAACGGCTTCCGCGTCGGCCGCAATCATCGTGAACCGCGGGTACCGTTCGACCAACTGGCCCCCAGGCACGAAGCTCAGGAGGCCAAACCCCTCGAACCCGCGCCACGCCGACACACTCAGATCCACCCGGCCCGCCGTCGTTGACGCGCGAACTCCTCCCTGGAGACTGCCCAAGGCCACAGGTATCGACTCGCGCTGAATCTCTCTGCCGGCTGGGAGTCCAGCCGGCAATACCAGATCCCTGGTCACATTAAACGGCGACGTCCCCTCATCAAGTCGATCGAACCTGCCCCGGCGGCCCGGGAGCGCGACGACGGTTTCGAGAGTTGTGTCGTGCGGCAGAAACACACGGCTGCGGATAAAGGCGACGGGCAGCCGGGCTGCCGCGCGGCCTTCCAGAAAAAACGTCGCCGTATCGATGGGATTGATCACATCGGAGGGCATGACCTCATCGAGCCTGCCCCACACCAGGCGTCCGTACCCGGCTCGGACCTCGACATCATTCAGCCGCACCTCAGCCCAGGCATCACGGACCGAGGCAACGGCATCATCCGCGCTGCCACTACGATCGGCCCACAGAACTTCCGCCGTCCCTTCAAGGCGCAGCCGCAGCCACGGCACTGGCTCGGCCGTGACGTCCAGCAGCGCGCGTGACCGCAATTCTCGGGTGTCGTCCTGCTTCGGGTATCCGACCGCAAGGGCAGACACCTCACCATGGATCACCAGAGTGGCCGGCCGGGCAGCCGGCTGCGCCGGCGTCTGTGGCGCGGGAACCTGGGCCACAAGCGACGCGATCAACCACCACCCGTTCATGCGCGTCCCGCGCCAGTCGCGTGCACACGGTCGGCACCAAAGAGGGCCGGAAAGAGTTTGATCATCGCGGGAAGAATGAACACTTCGGAGAGGAACGCCATCACCATGGTCAGCGCCAACAGGCCGCCAAACCACGCGCTCGGCCGATACTCCGAGAGCGTCAGCACCGCGAATGCGCAGCAATTGATGACGGCGGTCGTCAGTGCCGCGCGACCCTCTTGTGTGGTCGCCGTCTCAATGGCTTCGTCGGTGGTGGCGCCGGCGGCCGTCTCCCGCCTGTAGCGGCTGATGAAATGGATGGTGTCGTCATCAACAACGCCGAGCGCGACACTGGCCACCATGACCGTGGCCACGTTGAGCGAAATGCCCAACCAGCCCATGACGCCGAATACGGCCAGCACCGGCACCAGATTGGGAGCGATCGACAGGAGGCCAAATCTCCACGAGCGGAACACGAGAAAGATGACGCCAAACACGGTCACAAACGCGGTCGCGAAACTCGTGATCTGCGATCGCACCAGGTAGTGATCCAGCATGCTGAACAGGCGGCCCGATCCCGTCACCGTGGCCTTCACTCCAGATCCCGCGAAGATCTGCTGGGCGAGACGGTCTGCCTCGGCGACCTGCTCGAAGACCAGGTCGGAACTCATCGAGGCCAGCTTGACGGTCACCTGGGCCCGCGAAAAATCGCTGGCCGCCACGCGCTCCAGTTCGGCCCGGCCCTCGTCTCCGAGTCCGAAGACCAGCAACTCCTGCGCGACCTCCGCCGACGTTTCCGGAATCACGAACGCCTCGGAGCGGCCGTCGTTCAGCTCGCGGTGCACGCGCTTGACGTAGTCGGCCACAGACGAGGCCTTCTTGACGAATGGCAGCGCTTTGAGCTCTGTGCTCAGATGGTCCATGCGCTTGAGGATGTCGGGCTGCTGCATCGAATCTGGCGCCCCTTCCAAAAACACCTGGAAGGTGTAGATGCCCGCAAGCTTCTTGTCCATCACCTGGGCCGAGGTGTAGAGCTCGTGGTGTTCACTGAAGAAGTTGATGTGATTGGTGTCCACCCGCAGGCGCGACATCCCAACACCGGCAAGTACCACCAGCGCGACCACCACGGCCATCACCGCGCGTGCGTGCCGCGTAGAGAACATCGCCACGGCGCGCAGCGGTCCCAGAAACCACGACTCCTGCGGCGGCGCCACCGGCTCCTGCTTCACCCACCCGAGGAGCGTCGGTACGAGCACGATCGAGATGGCGAAGTCCACCATCACGCCGATCGCCGATCCCATCCCGAACTCCCGGACGGCCACCACCTGGCTCGTGGCGAGAGACAACATTCCCAGTGCGGTTGTGGCGCTGGCTCCAAACAGGGGCGCCATCAGGTGCCTGACCGTGCCGACAAAGGCCTGTTCGCGGCTCTGCGTGCGGCGTGCCAGGCCGTAGTGCTGCAGGATGTGCACGTCGTCGGCCACCGCGAGCACCACCACCAGGGGGATGATCATGCTGCTCAGGACGTTGTAGCTGAAACCGAAGAGGTCGTAGAGGCCGAGCGTCCACAACAGGCTGACGAGAATCGCGCAAAACGTCAGCAGCGTCTTCTTGACCGAGCGGAACATGACAAACAGCGCCAGAAGCGTCAGCACCAGAATCGGCGGGGTGAATGTCGTCTGGTTGGCGAGTGTGACGCGGTTGTACCACTCGGTGATCTCGAGGCTGCCGTTGTAGTGGGCCTTGAAACCGGCCGGCAGCTGTGAATCCACCAGCCGGCGAATCTCGGTCAACACCTGGGCCCGCACGTCGTCGATCCGGGCCTCGTCGAAGAAGAGAATCAGCGCGGTGACGGTACCGTCCTCCGAGATAAGGTCGCCGCGGAAGAGCTCGTCGTCAAGGGCACGCTGCCCCACAGCGTCCGGGGTCCTGGTTTCCAGGTCCTCGATCAACCGCCGCACCTGCAGGCCGCCGTCATCGTCGACGCCTGATGACGGCAGGACGTCTACGACGGTGACTGTGGCCAGGCTGCTGACACGCAGGACCGCCTGCACGCGTTCGATGTCACCGCTGACCTTGTCCAGAAACGAGAAGCCTTCCGCGCTGAACAGGCGTTGACGGCTCGGCGCCTCGATGGCGATGATGACGGTACGCGTGCCGCCAAATTCGTCCCTGAAACGGACGTAGTCCTGATACACGGGGTCGTCGGGTGAGAACCACGCGGTCAGGTCGTTGTCGATAACTTGAATCTGCGCCCGCGGCGCGAGGATGAGCGCACCAAGAACTATGACGCCCGAGAGGTAGAGCCGCCAGCGGTAGATGAACTGCGCGACCCGAAGACTCAACGACCGGCGCCCCGTTCAAGTTCACGCCGGCTGAAGCCGGCCTCCTTGAGCCCGACGTTGTATTCGATCTTCTCCACCACAAGCTCGGTCCGTGTACGGGCCGTGGCGTCGGCCATGACCATCTCCATGACGGTCCAGATGCCGCTCGAGCGATCCAGTTTCTTCACTGAGAATGTCTTCTGCAACTCGTCGCGCCTGTTGTGGATCTCGCCTTGGACGACCACGAAATTGTCCTTCCTCACGAGCGAGACGACGCGGGGAAATCGGGCGGCGGCGGCCTTCGCGCGTGATTCCAGACGGTACACGGCATGGGCGACGCCGTCGGGCGCGGTCCACGTGGCCGCCTCGTCAAGCAGCGTGTACGAATAGTCGTTGAACTCGCGGCCGCCAATGTCTTCGTAGGTGAAGTCGCTGCCCACGAAGCTGTCCTGGGTTTCGTTGCCGGCAATGCGGCGCACCCGGCCAAGCGACGGCAGGTAGAGAAACCGCTCGTCCTCACCGTTCGGGTTCTCCCACACCAGGAAGCCGGTGCCGTTGATGTCGTTCGGGTAGGTGAAGCGCGTCAGGGAGCGGTCACCTGGAACCGGCCGGCCGGGCCCGCCTTTGAGGCTCAGGGTAGACAGGACACGCTCGCGCACGCGACCCTGGCGGTCGAACAGCCGCATGCGCATGGTGGAACGGCTGTCTTTGCCGGTGTCGCGGTCCTGCACCTGGCGGGCCACCCACTCGCCCCTCGCCTGCGGAGTTCCGGCGGCCTGAGAAAATAGCTCGTTCCCGGCCCAGGTATTTAGGAAGAGAGCTATGAGGAAGAGATTACAAAGGCGGGACATTCGTCTTGCGTTGACGTGCAGCTTCCGGGGAAAGGAAGCCGTGCGGGTCAATTACTGTAGTCGGGCCGGAAACGATTGAGCACATTATGTGAAATGTTTCACAAAGAGTCAAGCCCCCCAACAAATGGGCGTTCTACTGGGTCTCGAAGAAGTCCACGGCCCCTGTTTCCAGCGAATATTCCGCCCCGACAATCACCAGTCCATCGCGCGCGATCAGCTGCTCCAGCACCTCGGAGCCATGCCTGAGATGGCTGACAGAGGCGCGGATGTTCGCACGGACAGCCTGATGAACCAGCTCGTCGGGCCGATGTTTGAGTTCGGTAGCCAGGAGCGGCTCAACGGAGGGCCTGATGCGGTCGACAATCGTCCTGAGGTTCTTGGACTGATCCTGCGTCGGCCGCCCCAGTTCCTCAACTGTGGCGACGACGGCGCCGCAGTTGGAGTGGCCCAGGACCACCACCAGGCGGGTGCCGAATCGCTCGGCGGCGAACTCCACGCTGCCCACCTGCGAGGGCGCCACAATATTGCCTGCTACACGGATCACGAACAAGTCACCAAGCCCCTGATCGAACACCAGTTCCGCCGGCACTCGGGAATCGGAACAGCCGAGGATGATGGCAAACGGCTCCTGGCCGGCCGCCAGTTCAAGACGACGGGTGCGGCTGCTGGGGTTGTCCTCGCTGCGAACTTCGGCAACAAACCGGCGGTTGCCGTCGCGGAGAAGGGTGAGCGCTTCAGAGGCGGCGATCATCAGTGTCTCTACTTGACAGGACGGAGTTTCAGTTTCGAGGCGTCCAGGGCCTTCGCCGTAATACCGGCACGATACTCGGCCAACTTCTTTCCAATCTCGATGACCTTGGCCATGTCGGTCTGGTCAACACCGTGCAGATTGAGCAGTCCCGCTTTCCGACGCTCTTCTGCGCGAATCAGCTTCGGGTCAACCACGGCAATCTGGGCCTCGTAGTAGATGTCATCGTGCATGCCGTTGCGTGTGTCCACGCGAGCGTCTGCCGTGCGCCCAGGTGTCTTGTCGATCTGCGTGATCCCGAGCGTCTTCAGGAAGTCGTAGCTCCAGCGATCTTCGTTGTAGTACTCGGGCAGATGGTGAACGCGGGCGGTCTCACCGGCCCACTTTGCATTCAGGGCATCGGCCACGTTGCGCATGCCCGTCTGGTTCCCCCCGCTGTCGCCCAACAACACGATGTCGATGAACCCGTGGGCCTTGTAGCTGCGGCAGATATCCGTCAGCAACGCCTCGTACGTGGCCGGCTCAAGGCTGATCGTTCCCGGATACGCCATGTGGCCACCGGGCGTCGGCTCGATCCGTCCTTCCGGCACAAACTTCACAATCGGTGCAATCAGCGATCGCGGGATGGCTCGTGCGATGGCCGGCAAGACGGTCTGCAGCACAAAATTATGCTTGCCACCGACCACGTACGGCCCGTTCTGTTCCACGCCGCCTGTCCCGATGATGATCGTTGTGGTGCCGGTCTTGACGAGATCCCGAATCTCCATCCAGGTCAGTTCTTCGGCCCACAGACTCTGGCCGGCCTCGATGGGGCGCGGAGCATCGACAGGCCGCGGGGCCTGGACGGGCTGCGGTGCTGGAGCCTGCTGCGGCGCCTGAGTAAACGACATCAGCGTGAGTGCCACTACGAGGACAGTTGAGTTCATCGTGAGTCTCCTGTGCGTTAAGACGCGACGGGCGTGCTGAGCCTGGCGCGGAGAGCGTCGGATAGCGCAACCGGTACCTGCGCCGCGTAGTCGAAGTGCACCTGCACGGTCCTGGCTGTAACCACCACGCGCTGAGATGGGACATCCACAATTTCGTACTCGTACCGAAAGCTCGACCGACCGAAGCCTTCCAGGCGGAGCCGCACCTCGAGTTCATCCCCGTAACGCGACTGCGAGCGGAAGTCCACTTCCGCGCGCGCGAGGATAACGCCCGTCACACCCTGCGCCTTCCAGATGGCGAATCGCGCGTTCTCGAGGTACGTCAGGTACACGGCGTTGTTCACGTGCCCCAGCGGGTCACAATCGCGGAAGCGCACCTCGATACGAATGGCGATCAGCCACGGTGAAGACTCGGGCGGGGTCGTCACGCCTTGCGCTTCGCCTCGAGCCGCCGCTCTTCCTGCAGCCGCTCGAGCTCCACCGCCGAATGGTCGGCGTACGTCATCGCTGCGGCAATGGCGTGGTGTCCGGCGCGCTCCGAGATGAGCGTGTGCATCTGCTGGCACACCCGGCGATATGCCGGATGGCCCTGAGGCGCGGTCCGCAGTTCAATCACATGCATCGCCTCGCGCGCGTTCATGTCCATCACGAACCGCACGCGGTATGCCATGGGCACCGCATACTGGGCGACCTGCAAAAGATCGGCGGCCACAAGTCTGTCGTAGACGTCCGCGCAGGTCTCCATCACCCGCTTCCAGTCGTCGTTGCCACCGGCATCAACAATCGCCTCGGGCTGGGTGTAGCCGTGCGCCATCGAAAGCGCCTGCCAGTCGATCGTGCAGAGCCGATGCCGCTGCAGGTCGCGGAACGCGCCGTAGTCGGTCAACACGTCGAATCGGTAGCTCGTACGCTCAAAGGCGCGCCCCGGCTTGTGCCGCCGGTTGGCACGGTCGCCGACGTAAGCGGCAAGGACAGCCGCGCGGTCCTCCGCGCTCATGCGTCGAGCCACGTCCAGCAGGCGATCATCAGGGAGCGATGACGACACATACAGGGCAGCGGCGATCACTTTCACTTCGCCTTCGGGATCGAAATCCGAGAGCACGACCTCGGCTCGGCCCTCGGCGGGCTCGCCGGCGGTGAGGCGCGAGACGACGTCGGCGGTTCTCTCTCTCGTGTCCGTGAAGTAGGCGCTCCAGCGTCCACCCCGATCCGGCTGGTCGACGCGCGTGAAAAACGCCGGCACCACCTTGCGCAACTCCGTGAGCATCACATCAGCACACTCGCGCATCTCGGCCAACGGATGCGCCCGCATGCGGAGAAGCAGCGACTCATAGGCCTGCCCTGTGCCATAAATCCCGACATTCGACCGCGTGGCTGCCGGCAGCAGACCCCGCAGTGTGTCGAGTGCCTTGGCGCGAATCGCAGACTTGTACACCGCGTCGGAATCTCCGGGCGCCTTGGGATACCGCGCCTCGAACCACGCGCGCATGGGCTCAATCCACCGCGCGTACGTCTCGAATGCCAGATCCAGCGCGGCCACGTATCGCACCCTCAGGGCATGTCCGTCGAGCTCCGCCGGCACGAGATAGCGCCAGGTATCGCCCTTGCGCTGCGTGTACGGGATGTACCGCGTGGACTGCTCCAGATACGCCATCAGGCGACCGCGTTCGAGCACTTTGGTCAGCAGGTTCGATACGTCTTCACACGCCAGGTGGACTCCACCGAGCTGCGCGACAGAGTCGTCGCCATACTCATTGAAGATGCGCATGTAGAGCTGATCGGCACGTGTGGCGCCCACTCCGGCGGCTGCCGCGGCGCCAGCGCCTGACACCTGCTCCAGGAACTCATCCAGGAACAGGCGGCGCAACGACTTCGCGGATCGTGAATACCGCGCAAATAACGCGCCCTTCACGGTCTCAGGCAGGTTGATCAGCGCGAACACGGGCAAGTCGACGTTCGTGAAATAGGGCGCCAGCGCCGCGCGTTCCGCATCGGTGAACTCACTGCTCACTCGGCACCCTCATCATCACCTTCGTGGCGCGCCCAATAGCGGTCGTATTCCTCGAGGTAACTCAACGATTCAAAGGACTCCATCCGATCGAGAAACAGAATCCCATCGAGGTGATCGTTTTCGTGCTGGATGACCCGGGCCGGAAAGCCCTTTGCCGTGAAGCTGATCGGCGCGCCGGTGCGGTCCCAGGCCTTCACACGAACGGCGGTTGCGCGAGGTACGCGCCCACGTATCTCCGGGATGCTCAGGCATCCCTCCCAGCCCATCGCCGTCGGTTTGCCCACGAGCGTGACCTCGGGATTGACCAGCGCCATCATCGGCATGTCATCGTCTTCACCAATTTCAGCGCCGATCGGGCCGGGATGCAGGCCCGCCACAAAAATGCGCACCCCCTCGTGCACCTGGGGAGCTGCCAGCCCCACGCCGGTATACTCGCGCATGGTGTCGAACATGTCATCGATGAGGCGCTGCACGCCAGCGGAGGTAATCGACTTCGGGTCGAGATCGTGGGCCTTGGCCCGCAGGACCGGGTGCCCGAGCCGGGAGACCTTCAGAATTGCCATCAAGGGATTATAGAAGGGGCAGGTTCCGGCCGATAATACCTTCCGTGACCTATTCAGCCTTCGCCCTTAGTCTGGTTCTGGCCGTGTCGGGCCAGTCGTGCTTCGATTCCCTCAAGTCAAACCCGACCGGCCCAAGCAACCCCACCGCCGGGACGGCGGCGTTTGGCGGGTCCTGGGCGTCGGTGGCGGCCAGCACGATCCAGGAGACCTGCACCAGTTTTCAGTGGTCGGTCACCAATATCTCGCTCACGAGCGCATCCGGCAACTGGAGTGCGAAGTGCTGGGGGACCGTTGCTGTCAGCGGCACGGCGTCCGGCACGCTGGATGCCACGCGGCTCACCTGGACCGCAACGGGGACCGGCACGGTGCCCAACGGCGGGAGCTGTCCGGTGGCCCTGACTGGCACCGCGACACTCGAAGGCAGTCAGATTCGAATCCCCTACTCGGGCACCACGTGTTTCGGGCCCGTCGCGGGGACGGAGATTCTGAGGAAACCGTAGTCGGGCGACTTCGCTAGCCGAGTTCGTCCGCGCTCTTCGCGCCGTACACCGAGAACCACGGGCTCGCCGGCTTAACGGCCTCGTTGACATTCTTGATGTTCTCTACGCCTTTGGTTTCAAGCCATGCGCGGAACGCGGCGGGGCCTTCCTTGGCAAACACCACGATCCCGTCTTTCCACGTTGCGCGACCGCACAACACGCCCGAGTAACGAACGCCCGACTCACCGGCCACTTCCAGTCCTTCGGTGAATTCGGCGTTGCTCACCCCGGCCGACAAATAAATGAACGGCTTGGTCGAGGCCGTTGCGGCCTCGAGGAAGAGCCGCTTCGCTTCGTCGCGCGTGTAGGCCACCTGTCCGGTCCTGTTGGACTTCGCACCTTCAACAAACTGCATGTTGATGGGAATCTCGACCTTCATGACGTCCACGCCGTAGCGGTCCTTCGTGAACTCGCGCATGGCGCCGGCCACGACCTCGGGCTTGCGCTTCGCGTAGTCCAGCCCTTTTTCATCGGCGCCTTCCTGGTAGCCCACGAACTCAAGGAAGTACGGCAGATCGTTGGCCCGGCATTCATCACCGATGCGCTCCACCCACGCATGCTTGAACTCGTTGATCGCGGTGGAATCGAAGGGCGTGTAGTAGAGCAGGATCTTCAGGCAATCGGCCCCGGCTTCCTTCAGACGTCGCACCGACCAATGGTCGAGCAGGTCAGGCAACCGGCCAGGCGTGTTCGCGTCGTAGCCTGTCTTTTCGTACGCCAGCAGCAGCCCGGCGTTTTTTGACCGACGCTTTGACGGCCCGATGCCCCACTCGGGGTCGAGCAGGATGGCGCTCGCATGCGGCGTCAGCACCTCGGTGACGAGGCCCTTGAACTCCTCCATCATGGCGTCGGACACGTCCCTGCCGCTTTCCTTGGCCAACGCCTTCTTGAGCGACCCTCGCTGGTCCATGGCCGCAGCCGCAATCACGCCACGCGCGTCCGACACGGCTTTCATCCCTGCAAGCTTCCCTGGAGTCATCTTCATCGTCGTTGTCTCCTACGCCAGCAAACGGCGCATTTTATCATTCTCTATCACGGCGCCAAGATCGAGCCTTGGCGGAAACACCCGGTCTTCGACGACGATGTCGCGAAGCGCCTGGGCGAGCAGCGCCTCCACGTCCAGAAGGGCCTCAGCCGCGCGCGCGACGTCGAGCGTGGCCCGCGTCGCTGGATTTCTCGGCGTGAATAAGGTGCAACAGTCCTGGTCGGGAATGATCGATGTCTCGTAGGTGCCGAGGCGAATGGCCTCGAGCGTGATGTCCTCTTTGTCGCACCCAATCAGCGGCCGCAGGATCGGCATCGTGGCCGCATCATCAATCGCCCGGATGTTCTCAATCGTCTGTGACGCGACCTGCCCGATCACATCACCGGTAACGAGCGCATCGGCGTGGACCCGCTCCGCGATGCGCTGTGCGATGCGCACCATCAGCCGACGGTAGATAACCACGCGCAGTTCGGGCGGCACCGTGAGCATCACCTGCTGCTGGACGCTGCCAAACGGGACGAGGTACAGACGCGACATCAATTGATGGCGAGCCAGAATCGTCGCCAGTTCGCGCGCCTTCTCCTGCGAGACCTGATTGAGAATCGGGTAGCTGTGAAAGTGGACCAACTGAACCTTGACGCCCCGGCGCATGATTCGCCACGCGGCGACCGGTGAGTCGATGCCTCCCGACAACAGGCACACGGCCTTGCCGCCACTCCCGATGGGCAGCCCCCCAGCGCCTGGTTCACGGTCGAAGATGATGAACGCATCCCCCGACAACACTTCGATGCGGATGACCGACGTGGGGTGAGATAAATCGACGGGCCATCCCAGCTCGGTCTGGACCCGTGCGCCGACGCGCCGTTCAATCTCGGGCGACGGCACGGGAAATCTCTTGTCGGCGCGCCGGGCTTTGATCCGGAAACGGCGCGGCGGCAGACCACGCAGGCCCTCGAGTACCGTCGTGGCCATCACCTCCACATCTGCCGGCACATGTACGGCCCGCGCGAAGTTCGCGATGCCGGGCAGGCGAGCCAACCGCGCGCGAACTTCAGGCCAGTGGTCTTCCGACTGAAATCGCAATTCGATCCGGCCACTCACCGGAGCCACGTGCACGACGTCGAGATCCGAGAGCAGCGCCCTGATGGTGCGCACCAGCGCGCGGATGAACCACGGACGGTTCCGCCCCTTGAGCGCCAGTTCCTTGTAGTGGACGATGACGGATGTCACAGGGTGATCATAGCCGCGGCCGCGGCGCGATGACCGCTCAGCACACCGCCTTCAATCGTCGCGGGCAGTCCGGTGTCGGTCCAGTCACCCGCGAGAAAGATGCCGGGCACCGGCGTTTGCGTGGCGGGCCTGATCGGGGCGCCAGGCGCGAGTGAGAACGTGGCGCGAGATTCGCGCACCACAAGCGAACGCAGGCACACTGCCGCAGCAACCCTTGGCACGCAGGCCCGCAATTCGCGCTCGGCCAAGGCCGCCAGTTCGTGGTTGTCCTGACGCAGGATCCCCTCGGCGCCGCTCGCAACGAGAGAATAACGACTCCCGACGTCACTATTCTTATTGAACACCCAGTGGAACTGCGTGCCCACAAGCCCAATCTGGCGTTCGGTCATCACTGGCCGGTCGAACCACAGATTAACCGTGACGATGGGGGCCGACTGCATCAGTGCGGCGGCATCGCCAATCGCGGCCAATCGCTGTGGTACCTCGTGGCGCCACAATCGGCCAAATGCATGCCACGGCACAGCGCTGATGATCGCCTGAGGTCTCAGGATGGCGTCACCTGCATACACACGGTGCTCCTGCCCGGTCGGATCGACAGCCACAAGGGCACTGGTGCCCCGCAGCACCCTCCCGCCGCGGGCTTCGATGAAACGCGCAGCGGGCTCCGCGTACAACTCATCAAGCGGAACGCTGGGTACACCGAGTGACGATGAGCCAGGGGATGGGCCGAAGAGTTCACCGACCACTCGCACGAATGGCCGGGCAGCAGCCACACCCGGATCCTGATTCAGCGCGGCGAACGCTAGCGGATGCCACAACCACTGGCAGAGCGATTCAGGCTGGCCGTGTTGACGCAGCCAGTCAGTGACAGTGAGGGTGGGAGAGACGCGCGCGGCCGCGCCCTCGGCGCCTTCGCGCCTGGCTGCCGACAGCAGGCTCCGCAGCCGCGTGGCAGCGAAGCGATCGCGCAACGGCAACGCCTTCCAGGCGAGCAGTCCCCAGACCAGGTCCCACGGGGACGGCCAAGTCGGACACGTCAGCGTGGCCACCCGTCCCTCTGCATCAGCCATCGTCAGCCGAAGCGTCGGATCGAGTGGCGCGAGATGAGCGGTGCCAATGGCGCGAAGAAAGTCGTACGTCTCGCGATAGCAGCCGAAGAGTGCGTGTTGTCCGTTGTCGAGCCGTTGACCGGAGTCACGGTCCGCGAACGCCGTCGCCCGGCCGCCCAGACGTGGCGCCTCCTCGATGACCGTCACGGTCTTGCCGCGCGACGCCAAGCGCACGGCCGCGCTCAGACCCGCGCAGCCGGCACCAACGACCACGACGTCGCAGTTGTCAGTGCTGCGGGATTCGGCCACGGTGAAGCGTCCACCATACGCGAAGGGCCAGCCGCGCCTGCGCCGGGCGTGGCACTCGCACGAGCTGGCTGAACACGTCGAAGTCCGCGGCTTCGATCCGCTTGAGCAGTTCGAAATAGATGCCGTGCATGATCTCGGCGGCCACAAATCGCGAGGCGTCTTCCCGAGGCAGCACGGCCACGGCGCGCGCAAAGAACTCGCGAGCCCGCCCAGCATGTTGCGCCAGGGCCGCGTGCACCTGCGGCGACCTGACCCCCTGCCCGGGCTGCTCCACTTCGCGACGGATGTCTTCTTCCGTGCAGCCGCACGACGCGAGGTCGGCAAGCGGCAGGTACAAGCGACCGCGTCGGTAGTCCACGCCCACGTCTCGAAGAATGTTCGTCAGCTGCAGAGCCACGCCCAGGTCGCGTGCATAGGTGAGCACCGCGGGATCTTTGTAGCGGAAAATCTCAGCGCACATCAGGCCGACAGAGGACGCGACGCGATGGCAGTACGGCTCGAGGTCCTCGAACGTCTGGAAGCGCATGGGCGCCGCGTCCATCCCGACGCCGTCGATGAGCGCGTCGAATTGCTCACGAGGCAGGTGGAATGGCTTGACGAACGGTTGCAGCGCCTGGCCCTGCGGGGTCTTCGCCTGAGTGCCGGCGAACACGCGACCCACTTCGTCCCGCCAGAGGTTCAGGGCTGATGCCGCTCGGGTCGGATCCGTCTCCAGGTCCACCGCGTCGTCAATGGCGCGGCACACATCGAACACGGCGGTGATGGCCTGGCGCTCTGCCGATGGCAGCACCAGAAACGAATAGTAGAAGCTGGTCTTTCGGGTCATGACATCAAGCCGAGCGTTGCCAGGTCACTGCCTTGCTGGCGATGCGCGCTGCATCGCGCCAGTCGAGCGACGGCCGCGCGTGAAAGACATCGTAATCTGCCGCGGCCAGCCGGTCGAGGATTTGCCGGCCTCCCAACCAGGTCGCTCGCAGCTCCCAGCGCAGCCTGCCGCGCACGTGATCAGCCACGGGCCGCCCGGTGGAGAACAGCTGCCGCGTGCGGTCACCCACGTCGTGCAGTGCCGCGCGCCACTCGGGCGTCCAATTCCCGTGGTCCAGGTCCACCAGTTGCGCATCGTGAGCGCGGACGACCTCCATTGGGACGTACAGCCGGCCGTTTCGCCAATCGCGCGCGAGATCCTGCCAGAAATTGGTGAGTTGCAACGCGGTGCAGACTGCGTCGGACTTCTGCGCGAGCGCGTCGTCGCGGTAACCAGTGACGAGCAGCACGAGGCGGCCGACAGGGTTGGCCGAACGCCGGCAGTAGTCGAGCAGGTCCGTCCAGGTGTCGTATCTCGTGGTCGTCACGTCCTGGCGAAAGGCGCTGAGGAGATCGCTCAGGAGTCCGTGGTCGGCTGCAGAGGTGCGAAGTGTTTCAGCCAGCGCCACAAAGACCGCGTCGTGTTCGGTGTGTCCGGTGAGTTCTACGCGGCCCTCGGCCGCCTCATCGAGACGCCGCTGCCAATCCGCGAGCAGCGCGAGCCGGTCGCCTGCCTCCCGCGCTCCTTCGTCCGCAAAATCGTCGGCGATTCGCGCAAATGCATAGATGGCGGCAATGTGGGGACGCGCCTCGGGAGGCATCAGCCATGATGCGACCGGAAAGTTTTCGTAGTGTGTGCGCGCCAGTTGCAGGCAGGTGGCGTAGGCGTCTTGTGTCAGCACGCGGCTCCCGGGCTCACCACTCGGCATGGATCGTCATTGGCGTCAGACGATTATAGGGAACGCCGGTCCTGACGTACAACGCGGGTGAAGGCGGATACCACGAGTCTTGCGGCGGTTATTCGCATCGCGTATCGGACGCGGCCGCGGTGGGTGGCGGCGTATCGGCGGACTGAAGACCTGGCCCCGTCCCCGAAGGGGGACGGGCAGACGGTGCCAATGCCCGGGCCGGATAGGGCCTCGTGTAGCCGCGAATGCGTTTCACCAGTGGCCAGCGCGGCCGCCAGCGGAACGCCGCCCGGTAGTGGGCTGGCAGCCTGCAATCACGCGCAGCGCGATAGGATCGAGCCGGCCCACCGGTCTGCAGGTGGTCAGCGAGCTGGTCGCGGCGGCTCCCGCCTGCCGATCGCCCAGGCGATCCGACTTGTGCACTCGCTCACCAGTGAAGAGCTCGCCGATAGTCCGCATTAGTCCGCATTACGTGGGTCTAACCTTCAATAACCTAGAGCTTCAGCAGGATTGCCGGCGAGACGCGCAAGGCCTTGAGAATTGGAAAGATGGCGCCTAACAACGCGACAGCGCAGAAAGCAACACAACCAGCCATGAGACTATCGACCGAAAGAGCAGGAATGCCGTACGTCACGCTTTCTATGAGTCGGTTTGCCATCAGGACTGCGATTCCGCCAGTTACCAAACCCGCCCATTCGCAGACGCGGACGGTACTGCGGGCCGGGGCATGGCCACTCTGGCGGGCCAGTTGAAAGTGACGGTTGTGATGGCGCACCATCCAATCAAGTCCGATCGTGCGCGTGTCTTCGTCCGCAAAATCGTCGGCGATTCGCGCAAATGCATAGATGGCGGCAATGTGGGGATGCGCCTGCGGCGGCATCAGCCACGACGCGACCGGGACGTTTTCGTAATGTGTGCGCGCCAACCGCTGGCACGTCGCGTACGCGTCGGTCGTCAGCACACGGTTCCCGCGCTCACCATTCGGTTTCGGCGACGCCCGCGCGCGCGTTGACCGCCCGCGCCATGACAAACAGCAGATCTGACAGGCGGTTCAGGAAGATCAGCACGTTAGGATCCACGGTCTCAGGACCCAGCGACACCACGCGACGTTCGGCGCGTCGGCTCACCGTGCGCGCGAGGTGCAGCACCGCACCTGCACGAGTACCGCCAGCGAGGATGAATCGGCGCAAGGGGGCGACGCCGGTTTCGAGCGTATCAATCCAGCCCTCGAGCCGCGCGACGTCGGCGTCGTCGAGCAGCGCCTTTTCTACGCGGACCGCGATGCGATGCCGGGGATCTGCCAGCATGGCACCCATGGCAAACAGGTCGCGCTGCAGGTGTTCGAGCATCGCGCCAATCTCGGCATCCACACCTTCGGCCCTGGCGTAACCCAACCAGGCATTGACCTCGTCCACCTCGCCGTAAGCCTCCACGAGGGGGTCGCTTTTGCTGACCCGGGTGCCGTCAAACAGGCCGGTGTCGCCCTTGTCGCCGGTCTTGGTATAGATCTTCATTGGCGTCAGACGATTATAGTGGCGACTGTGAAGAAGCCACCCCCTCTGCCACTGCCCGCGAGGCGCCAGTGGTTTCGACGCCGGCTGCTGGACTGGTACCGCAAGAACGGACGCGACCTGCCGTGGCGCAACACGCGCGACCCGTACCACATCCTGGTGTCCGAGGTGATGCTGCAGCAGACGCAGGTCGATCGGGTGCTGCCGAAATATCACGAGTGGCTCGGTCAATATCCCAGCCTCGAAGCGCTCGCCGAGGCGCCCGAGGCGGATGTGGTGGCCACCTGGTATCCGCTCGGCTACAACATCCGTCCTCGTCGCCTTCAGGCCATCGCGCGCGAGTCCATGGAGCGTCACGGCGGAGCGCTCCCTGACGACGAAGAGACGCTGCTTTCATTCAAGGGCATCGGCGCTTACACCGCAGGTGCAGTAATGAGTTTTGCGTTCGGCAAGCGGGCGGCGATTCTCGACACCAACGTGGCACGCGTGCTCTTTCGGATTTTTGTCGGGAAGGGTGAGCCAAAGAGCCACGCGATGGTGAAGCGACTCTGGGAATTGTCGCGCACGATGCTGCCTCACAAACACGTGTTCGACTTCAATCAGGCGCTGATGGACTTCGGGGCCACCGTCTGCACCGCCCGTGCGCCGTTGTGCCTCGCCTGCGTGATGAAGCGCGGCTGCAAGTCGTTCCCGTTCCCTGGATCGCGATGACCGCGCCTGTCATCGTCGTCATCGCGGCTGTCATTGAACGCGACGGATCTTTCCTGATGACCCGAAGGCTGAAGGGCACGCATTTGGCTGGCACGTGGGAGTTTCCCGGCGGCAAGTGCGAGGAGGGCGAAAGCCATGAGGCGTGCCTCGCCCGTGAACTCGATGAGGAGCTGGCAGCGCGCTGCGAGATCGGTGAGGAGATCTTCACAGTGGAACACGCCTATTCAGAGCGCACCGTTCGTCTGCACTTCAGGCGCGCGAGTCTGCTCAACGAGCCGTCGCCCCAACTGAGACAGGAAATGCGATGGGTGCCTCGCGCGGATCTGCGGTCGCTTGAACTACCGGAGGCCGACAAAGGCCTGGTGGATCTGCTGTAGGGGGATCCCTCCCAATTCGTCCGTGACGACGCAAGCCAGTGGTAGACGTCAGAACCCAATCTTCCGCATCACGAACCGCGGCAGGTGCTTGATCACGAGCATGACCAGCCGCCAGATGCCGGGCGTGTAGATGAGGGGCCGCTTGGCGTCCATGGCCGAGACGATGTCGCGGGCCACGGCGTCGGGCTCTCCGGCAAACGGCGGCGCCTTGAGATTGGCGGTCATGGCGGTCTTCACGAAACCGGGCTTCACACACAACACCCAAAGCCCGGCCTCGCGGAACTTGTGGTCCAGAGCCTCGAGGTAGGTGGACAGGCCAGCCTTGCTCGCGCCGTATATCGCCACCGGCTTGCGTCCGCGGTCACCGGCCACCGACGAGACCACCGTCAGCCATCCTCCGCCACGTGCCAGCAGCCGTTTGCGCACGTGTTCGCAGAACGTCACGGTGTTGGCAAAATTCGCGGTCGTCAGGCGCCGTGTGAGTTCCACGTCCGCTTCCAGCTCGGCCTGTGTCGCGAACATCGCAGCCGTCACGATGACGGCATCGACGCCTGCAAGCGCCGCGTCGGCGGCATCAAGCGCGGCCGCAAACCCGGCCGGCGACTCCATGTCGCAGAGCGCCCACTCGACTCTCGCCTGTTGAGGATGTCGCGCCGTCAGGTCAGCCGCGCTGCGCGTCAGGCTCGCCTCGTCACGGCCCAGCAGGAACACCGCGTCACCACGCGCGGCAAGCTTCTGGGCCACCGCACGGCCGATGCCCGCCGTGCCGCCAAACACCACTGCCTTCATGCCTTGTCTCCAAACAGCCTGCGCGACTGCGCGCTCCGCAACCGCCCGGCGGGATCCCACTTGGCTCTGAGCGCCTGGAACATCGGCAGGCGCGGTTCCATCGCACGAAAGTGTTCGGCCCGCGTGAAACGGTCTTTCGTCAGATACACACGACCACCCACTGAAATGATGAACTCGTTCAGGCCGTCTACGACACGCTGAATGTCGGCCGACACCGGCATGTCCACCGCGATCGATGTGCCTTCCATCGGGAACGACAGAACGCCACGCCCTTCGGGGCCACAGTCCTTGATGACGCACAGCGGAGACGCCGCACCAAGCGCGGTCAGCCGTTCCATGAATTCCCGCACGGCGACGGGCCCCGCGGCGCGCGGTACCACGCACTGATACTGCGTAAATCCACGAGGTCCGTACGCCCGGTTCCATTCGAGGATGGCATCAAGCGGAAAGAAGAACCGATCGGGCGCCATCGTTCCCGACGCGCGATTGCGCACGTGGCCCCAATAGATGCCGGCATTAAACAGGCCCGTCGTGGTGCGGTTGAGCGCCCAGTTGGGAAGTGGCACAGGCATCGTCATCTCGCGCGGCGAACCCGGGTACCGTGCGGGAGCTTCTTCAACAGTCGCCCATCGGCCGGCCATCAGCAACCCGCGGCCCATGCCTCTGCCACGCTTCACGCAGTCAATCCACCCCATCGTCATCGGCCACTGGGGAGCAGCAGTCGCAATCTTTCCAAGAAACGTCTGAATGTCCGGCACTCGCTCGCGCTCCATCCAGATCCACGGCGATGGTACGCGGTGCATCGTGAACTCGACCTCGAGGATGTGGCCGAGCAACCCCATTCCGCCGATGACGCCGTCGAACAGGTCCGCATCTGACTCCCGCGAGCACTCCACAATCCGATCGTCGGCCAGCCGCACGCGGAGTGCACGGACATGCGCGCCAAAACATCCCTCGCGATGGTGATTCTTGCCGTGTACGTCGCTGGCCACCATCCCACCGAGCGTCACGAACTTGGTGCCGGGCACCACCGGTGGAAACCAGCCTCGCGGCAACATCAGGCGCACGAGATCGACCAGCGTGAGGCCCGCCTCCGCGCGAAGAATGCCGGTGGCGGGATCAAACGCGAGGATGCGGTTCGCAAAACGGGAGTTGGCGATTCGGTCGGACGCGTGCGCGGGCAACGACGAGTCGCCGTACGACCGGCCCAGGCCACGCGACAATACCGCGCCGCGGGTCAGCGTCTCGAAGTCTTCATCGAGCACCTCGCGCCCGGGCTCAGGCAACCGGCCCCAGCCGGTGAGAGTGTCCATCACTATCGCGCGGCGGACTCCATCAGCGCCCGGGCCTCGGCCGGGTGCCGCTTGCACTCCAGCAGCGCGCTCAACATCAGGGGCACCACAATCGTGGCGTCGGACTCGATGACAAACATCGGCGTGTCCTCGGTCAACTTGTCCCACGTGATCTTCTCGTTCGGCGTGGCACCCGAATACGACCCATACGACGTTGTCGAATCCGAGATCTGGCAGAAGTACGCCCAGGGCTTCGCCGCAACTTCCATGTCGTATTTGAGCGACGGCACCACGCAGATCGGGAAATCGCCGGCGATGCCGCCGCCAATCTGGAAGAACCCGACGCCGGCACCCTCAGACAACACGCCGTATTGATCGTAGAACGTACCCATGTATTCGATGCCCGACTTCGCGATGCTCGCGCTGCAATCGCCCGCCTTCACGTGCGCCGCGAAAATGTTTCCAAATGTCGAGTCTTCGTACCCTGGCACGACGATGGGGAGGTTGGCTTTGGCTGCGGCGAGGAGCCATGACTCCTCGGGATTGCCTTCGTACAGGTCTTCCCCGATCGTCAGCACCAGCTCGTAGAAGTACTCGTGCCAGAAGCGGCGGTCGCCCTTCTCGCTGGCCCGCTTCCACATCGGTACCACGTATTTCTCGACGGCGCGGAATGCCTCATCCTCCGGAATACTGGTGTCAGTCACCCGACGCATCCGCTCGTTGAGGATCCTGGTGTCGTCCTGCTTCGTGAAATACCGGTACTCGGGGAAATCCTTGTAGCTGTCGTGCGCCACCAGGCGGAATAACGACTCTTCAAGGTTCGCCCCAGTCACTGAGAGGCCATGAACCAACCCCGCGCGGATGGCGGGTGCGAGTGTGATGCCGAGCTGGGCCGACGACATCGCGCCGGCCATGGCCCAGAACATCCGGCCGCCGCCATCGATGTGGGTCCAGTACGCGATCAACGCGTCGCGCGTGGCGCGCGAATTGAAGTTTTTGTAGTTCTTGAGCACGAACTCGAGGATGGGCGTCGACATAAAACACCCGAGGGTAGCACGAAGAAGAAGGGCTGTTGTAATCCGGGGCACAATACGACGATGACCGCGATTGAGGAGTCGTACCGGACAGCCCGCCGCGTCGCGCGAGCCGGCATTTTTGTCAGCGTCTTCCTTGCGGTCAGCAACATCATCGTCGGCATCTGGGCGAATTCCACGTCGGTGCTGGCGATGGGAGTCGAGTTTGCCGGGGACGTACTGGCGTCAAGCATTGTCGTTATCGGCATGGGCGTGGCGGCGCGGCCGGCCGATGATGACCATCCGTACGGGCACGGGCGGTTTGAGACCCTGTCGGCTTTCATGGTTGGCGTGATCCTCGCCGCCGGCGGCGTGATGATCAGTTACCAGTCGTTGCGGGCGATCGGCGCCAGCCACGGGGCGCCCGGCATCGGCGCCGTCGCGTCACTGATTGTCGCCATCGTCCTGCGCGCAATTATGTCGTCGTGGAAGTTCCGGGTGGGACGTCGACTGCGAAGCTCTGCACTGGTGGCCGATGCCTGGAATGATGGGGTCGACATCCTGTCGGCCGTGGCGGCGCTCACGGCTGTGAGTCTCGCGATGTACGACCCCGGCCGCTTCCTTGCCGCTGATCACTATGGCGGCTTCGTAGTCGGCATCGTGGTGGTCATCACCGGATTGCGGGTGGTGCGGGGCGCGTCGACTGAGCTGGTGGACACCATGCCGGCGTCGGAGCTGACGGCCGAGGTCCTCGCCGTGGCGAAATCAGTTCCCGGAGTTCAGGGCATCGACAAGGTCTTCGCGCGAAAGACCGGGCTGCAATACCACATCGACCTGCATATCGAAGTGGACCCGCTGATGACGGTGGCCGCGTCACATGCCGTTGGCGGGCACGTGCGCGCGACGCTCAAACGGGATTTGCCGTGGGTAGCGGATGTGCTGGTGCACGTTGAACCGTCCAGCGGCTGATTGCCGCGCCTACGGTCACGTGACGACCGCCCTCAGCGCTGTCGCGATGCACATACCCGAGCGCGATCACCCGGCCAGTGGAAGGCGCCACCGCCGCACTGGTGACGGCTCCAACTTCGCGGCCCTGGTCGAACACTGGTGTGCCGGCGTCTGGAACCTCGGTCACATCCGGTTCGGCCAGAAGTTGCACGAGATGTTTCGCCACGCGTCCACCGCCGCGGTGCAGGATGCGGATGATGACCTCCTGTCCCACGTAGCATCCTTTGGTGGTGCTGATCGCGCGGTCGAGCAGGCCCGCCTCAAGCGGAATGGTGTCGGCTGTCATGTCGACGCCGAACACCGGCTGCCCGGCTTCGATGCGGAGAGCGTCGAAGATTGTGGCCGGCGCGCCTGCCGTGGCCGGCAACACCTGCACTGCACCCGCGGCCGTCACGGCGGCCACAACCGAATCCCAGCGATCGGCCGGCATCCAGATTTCAAAATTCGGAAAAGCTACCTCGTCGGTGCGCACGACGCGCAGCCCCGCAGGCGTGACGTGGTCAAGCACCGAGAGTTCGGCGATTCGCGCCTCGGGAATGCCCGTGGCGTCTGCCACCACCTGGGCCGCGCGGCCGCCGAACACAGTCAGCGCTCGCGTGTCCGGGCTCTCGTCAATCACGGCGACCTTCTCGGCGAAAATCAGGTGGTCAAATCGAATGACGAGGTTTGAGGCCAGGTCTCCGGGAACCTCGGCCAGGACGCCCTCGGCGGTCCGCAGCAGCCGAAGATCGGTGATCATTCGACCCTGCGGCGTGAGCCAGGCGGCATAAGCACCCCGGCCAACCGGGAGGCTCTCGACGTCATTAGTGACAAGGGCGTGTAGAAACGAGGCCGCGTCCGGACCGTCGAATCGCAGGCGGCCGCGCGCGCTGGTGTCGAGCCAGCCTGCGCCTGTCGCGATGGTGCGATACTGGGGAGTCATGAAGCAGGCGTTCAGACATCTTAGCGTTGCGCTTGTGGCCTTCACAATGTGGAGCGCCGTGCAGGCCGGGCAGGTGGATCAGACGGGCGGGGCTGTTTTCACCGTGTTTTTGCGCGGTCAGCGCATTGGCTCTGAGACAGTGACGGTCACACAACCTTCGGGCGGCTGGGTCGTTTCAGCGACCGGCCGCACCGGACCGCCGCTTGATTTCAGCTTTGACAAATTCATTGCGCGCTACGGCACCGACTGGCAGATACGGTCACTTGAAGTCTCGGGTCAGATGCGTGGTCAGGGCCTGTTGCTCAATACAGACTTCCGCGACGGCACGGCCACATCCGATGTGGTGCAGGCGGGCAAACAGGCGCGCCTGACACACACGGTGTCGGCAGACACGGTCGCACTGCCGAACAATTTTTATGCGGCCTACGAAGTGCTGGCCCTGCGGCTGCACACGGCGCAAGCTGGCTCGAGCCTTCCGATCTACGTCGCGCCTCAGGCTGAGGTGAGGGCCACGGTCACCAGAATCACGCCGCGGCGCATGGAGACGTCCACGGCGAAATACGAACTGCGGCAGTTTGATGTCACGTTCGCAAATCCGAGCGGTCCCCTGCAGGTGGAGATCTGGGTGGACGCACGCGGACGGCTTGCGAGAGTGGCCATTCCTGTCGCGTCGCTCACCGTGGTGCGCGACGACCTGTCGGGCGTCATGTCGCGACTCGATTCGTTCAGTCATCCGCGCGACGAAACGGCATTCATTCCGGCAAACGGGTTCAGCCTGGCGAGCACCTTCACAAGGCCAGAAGGCATCGCCAAACCGCCCGTGGTCATTCTCGTGTCGGGTTCAGGCCCGCAGGATCGCGACGAAACGGTGTTCGGCATTCCCATCCTCGGCCAGGTGGCCGGCCGGCTGTCGGATGCCGGGTTCTTCGTGGTGCGCTACGACAAACGCGGCGTGGGCCAGAGCGGCGGGCGAATCGAGAGCACGTCGATCGAAGCGTATGCAGAGGACCTGCGCGGCGTTGTCAACTGGGTGCGGCGGCGCAAGGATGTGGACACCGACCGTGTTGCGGTAGTCGGGCATTCGGAAGGCGGCAGCGTCGCGCTGCTGGTGGGCGGCCAGATGCGCGGACAGGTGCGCGCCCTGGGTCTGCTTGCGGCACCAGGGCAAACCGGCCGCGAGATCACGCTCATGCAACAGCGCCGGGCGCTGGACAAGTTGAATGAACCCGAAGCGTCGAAGCAGGAGAAGATTGCGCTGCAAACCAGAATCATGGACGCCGTCGTGTCCGGCACCGGTTGGGAGTCTGTGCCGCCGGAACTGCGGCGCCAGGCGGACAGCACGTGGTTCCGCAGTTGGCTGTTGTTTGATCCCGCCCAGGTCGTAGGCCGGACCAACCAGCCGATTCTCCTGTTGCAGGGCTCGCTCGACACCCAGGTGCCGCCCGACCAGGCAGACAGGCTCGAAGTGTTGGCAAACGCCCGTCGAGGCGGCGCGTCTGCCGTCACGCGCAAGGTCGTGGTGCCGGGCGTGAATCACCTCCTGGTGCCCGCGCGGACGGGCGAAGTGGAGGAATATGCGTCGTTACCGGTCAAGACGGTGTCGCCGGAAATCACCGACGCCCTTATTTCGTGGCTGAAAGAGGTCCTGCCGGCGAAGCGGTAGTTTTCGTCTACACTACTGCGCCATGGCAGGCTGGATTCTCCAAAGTAACGACGAAACGCCACGACTGCTGCGGGTCACCCCCGGCACGGCGCGCACAATCGGCCGCGGTGCACACGCAGACTTTGTGTTCGAGGCGCCGCTCGTTTCCCGCGTGCACTGCCGGCTGACCGCCGACGCGTCCGGGCAACTGGTGATGGAAGACCTCGGCAGCACCAACGGCACGTCCGTCAACGGCACCCCGACGGCCCGCGCCATCCTCCGCCCCGACGACATCCTAGGCGTCGGCCGCGTCTCTTTCACAGTGACCGAGGGCTGAAAGGAAAACGACCTCTGAGGTCGTTTTCCAGAACCGACCCGTCCCCCTATCGTCCCGAATGCAGGAATGGGTTTCTCCGTCTCTCCTCGCCGATGGTGGTGTCGGGGCCGTGTCCTGAGTGCACCATTGTCGCGTCGGGATAGACGAGCAGCTCGTTGCGGATCGACGCCAGCAACGTGTCCAGGTCGCCGCCAGGCAAATCCGTCCGGCCGATCGACCCGGCAAACAGGGTGTCTCCCACAAACAGCTCCCGGCTGTTCTGGCCGGCACGTCCAATCGCAAGGCACACGCCGCCCGGGCAATGCCCCGGCGTGTGCCTGATGTCCACGACATAGTCGCCGAAGGCGAGGGATTCACCTTCCACGTAGAACCGGTCCGGCTTCGGCTGGGGATTTACCTGCAATCCGAACATTCGTCCCTGCTCGGCCGCTCGCTCATACAGAAACAAGTCGTCGCTGTGCAGCCACACCGGCACGCCGAGCGCGGCCTTCGCGGCGCCGACACCGGTGACGTGGTCAAGATGCGCATGGGTCAGCAGGATCATCGTGACCGACACGGCTTCCCTCTTCACCACCTCCAGTTGTTCCGACACATCATCGCCGGGGTCGATGACGATGGCGTGGCGGGTGCGTTCGCAGGCCACAACGTAGCCGTTCTTGTAGAAGGGGGGCGCCGAGGTTGTCCACACATGCATAATCGATGACCGATGACCCATTATCGCGGAGTCCGCCTTCCCACACGAGCTGACGTTGAAGCGGCGGCGCGGCGATTGGCCGGCATCCGCATGAGCGGGGCGGGCCGAGTGTGCCGAACACCAATGCTCAGGTCGGCCTGGCTGTCGGAACGCGCGAAGACGGACGTCTGGCTCAAGATTGAATCCGTTCAGCCGGGCGCATCATTCAAGATCCGTGGCGCGCTCAACGCGCTCCAACTGCTTCACACCGAGCAAGCGGACGTCACCACGGTTGTGACGGCCTCTGCCGGCAATCATGGAACAGCCATGGCCATCGCCGCGCGGCACTTCGGCTTGCGCCTGCGCGTGCACCTGTCCGTGAGCGCACCCGACGCCAAGCGCAATGCACTGCTGGCCTATGGTGCAGAGTTGGTCGAGGCTGCCGACTATGACGCAGCGGAGTCTGGCGCGCGGGCCGACGCCGAATCGAGCGGTGCACCCTACATTTCGCCGTATAACCACCCGGATGTGATCGCGGGTGCGGGCACCGTCGCCCTTGAGATGCTGGAAGACGAGCCCGCGCTCACGGCCATCGTGGTGCCGCTGGGCGGTGGAGGACTCCTGGCCGGTGCGGCGCTCGTGGCACGAGGCCACGCGGGGGACGTGCGCGTGATCGGCGCCGAAGCCGAAAGCTCGCCAGTGTTCACAACCGCGCTTGCGGCTGGCGAGATCACGACAGTCAAGGTCGAAACCACTCTGGCAGATGGACTGGCGGGCAATCTTGAGCCGGCCAGCCGGACGTTTGACCTCGTTCGCGATCTGGTGGATGCCGTAACGCTCGTCGCCGAGTCGTCGATCGAAACGGCGATGCGAAGCCTGGTCTACCGCGAGCGACTGGTGTCTGAAGGCGCGGGAGCGACGGCAGTTGCGGCCCTGCTGCAAGGCGGCCTGGACTTGGGCGGCGGCTCCGTGGGCGTCATGCTCACGGGCCGGAATGTGGACGAAGCCGTGTTGAGACGGATTCTGTAGCGCACTGCGGCCACCACCATGCGCGCGCTTCTCGCTCTCATTCGAGAGAACCGAAACTTCCGCCTGCTGTGGTTTGGCCAAATCGTCAGCCAGCTCGGAGACTGGTTCAATGTCGTCGCACTCTACGCACTGCTCTTCGAACTGACGGGATCGGCCACCGCCGTGGCCGGCATGATGGTGATGCAGTTGTTGCCGGTCGCCGTGGTTGGCCCCGTATCCGGAGTGATCGTGGACCGCTTCGACCGGCGCCGCATCATGATCGGGGCCGACCTGATCAGGGGCGCGGCGGTGCTCGGCCTCCTGCTGGTCCGGTCTTCCGACACCGTGTGGCTCGCGTATGCGGTGACCGGCGTGATGGTGGCGTGTTCGGGTTTCTTTGAACCCGCCCGTTCGGCCGCCGTGCCGTCAATCGTGCCCCGCCACCAACTGGTGGCTGCCAACGCCATTTCTACCGGCACATGGTCGGCGATGCTGGCGATCGGCGCGTCGCTTGGCGGCGGCGTCACTGTGCTGCTGGGGCGCGACGCGGCGTTTGTGATCAACGCCCTGTCATTCTTCACGTCGGTCGTGTTCCTCTGGCGGATGCGGGTGCCCGCCAGGGAGGCCACAGAGCGCGCGGCGTTGGGCCTTCAAGGAGTGCGTGATGGCCTCTCCTACATGCGAGGGCACGGGGCTGTCGCACGCATCGCGCTCATCAAAGGCGGGTGGGCCATTGTCGGCGGCGCGCTGCTGCTGCTCACGGTCTTTGGCGACCGGATCTTCCGCGTTGGCGACTCGAGCGATGCGGGCATCGGCATCCTGTTCGCTGCGCGCGGCATTGGCGCCTTTGCCGGGTCGCTCATCATCAGCCTGATTGCGGCAAGGCAGGGCAACCTCATTCGACTGATTGCCCCGGCGTATTTCGTGGCGGGCGCCTGTTACGCGGCGTTGGCAATTGTGCCGACGATCTGGTTTGCCGCCGCGGTCGTGATCGCCGCGCATGTGTTCGGGTCGATGTTGTGGGTGGCCAGCAATGTCCTCCTGCAGATGCGCGTGCCCGACGAGTTCCGCGGCCGCGTGTTTTCGGCCGAACTCATCGTGATGGCGCTGGTGCAGTCGGCCGTCGCCTATTCAACGGCAGTGGCACTCGACCTGTGGCATGTCGACCCGCGCCTGCTGGCCGTGATCGTTGGCCTGGGCCTGTGGGTGCCGGCGGCCGTGTGGGCCTTCGCACCCAGACCTTCCCATCGTTAAACGGTGGGGCTTGACAAGCGCCCCATGCGGGCGCGACACTCTCCCATCGCTAGACGATAGGAGACACTATGGCCCGGACCGTTCCACCAGACCTGTTACCCGGCACCCTGGACCTGCTGGTCCTCCGGATTCTTTCGTCCGAGTCCATGCATGGGTACGGCCTGGCACAGCGCCTGAAGGTTCTATCGAAAGAGGTCTTGCAGGTAGGCGAAAGCTCGCTCTACCCGGCACTGCAGCGCCTGTTGCTCAACGGTCATGTCGATGCCGAGTGGGGTCCTTCAGAGAACAACCGCAAGGCCCGGTACTACACGCTGACCAAGGCTGGCCGCAAGCATCTGGCCGCCGAAAAGGCCGAGTTCGAGGGCCTTGTCGCGGCCATTCGTCTGGTGCTTGAAACGGCGTAGGAGCAGCACCATGTTCACGCTGCTCCGCCGCCTCCGTGCCCGCCTGAAGTCCCGGTATTTCGAGCGCGACCTCGCGCAGGAAATCGATGTCCATCGCGCGATGAAGCAGGCGACGCCTCTTCGGCATGTCGTGCGTGAGAGTTTCAGAGAAGCCGAGAACGCCAGTCGCGTTGGATGGCTGGTTGGTGCGGCAGCGCTGTGCATCTCGACACTGGGTATCTTCGGTGTCTTTTCGTATGGCGTCGAGGAACGCCGGCGTGAGATCGGTATTTGCATCGCGCTGGGGGGGCGGGCGCTGCATGTCGGGATGCACGTGCTGCGCTCGGGCCAGCGGGCCGCCGCACTCGGCATCGTGATTGGCTTCGCGTTATGCGTGATCGCCGCATCCCTGATGCAACACCGGCTGTACGGGCTACAGCCGTTTGACCCAGTGACCTACGTCCAGGTCTCGGCGATTCTGGGCGCGACCACGCTGCTGGCGCTCTGGATTCCTGCCCGGCGGGCGGCCCGTGTTGATCCCGCCATTACCTTGCGCTGCGACTGATCGCTGAACGGAGCCACGCCATGTTCAGACTGTTTCGCCGCCTCCGTGCCCGCCTGAAGTACCGACACTTCGAGCGCGACCTCGCGCGCGAAATCGAAACACATCGGGCGATGAAACAGGATGAACTGGAAGCAAAAGGACTCACACCAGACCAGGCACGGCCTCGCAGTTGGCGCGCTCTCGGCAACGTGACGTACATGCGCGAAGAGTCGCGCCGAGCGCGACTTGGCGTGGTCGGGAGAGCGGTTGATCAGTTGCGCGCGGATCTGCTGGATGGCTTGCGCTCACTCAGGCGCAGCCCGGCATGTTCGACGGTCGCCCTGTGCGTCCTCGCATTGGGTATCGGACTCAACACCGCCATCTTCAGCGTGGTGAAAGCCGTGTTCTTTCCGACGTCACAAGTCCCCTCACCTTCCACGCTTGTGTACATCAGTTCCGACACGCCGCTCACACTTCGTGACTTCCGAGCGGCCACGAAGACAACGTTGAGGGACTTCGCGAAACACGATCGGCCGACCGCGCAGCTGGTGGTCGCAGGCACTCAAGCGGCACGTCGGCACGGGGAACACGTTTCCGCCAGCTATTTCGATGTCATCGGTCTGCGGCCCTGGATGGGACGCGGGTTCAGCCCCGCCGAAGACGACCCCGCCACCCCGGCGCGAGCCGTGGTCATCAGCCACCACCTCTGGACCGAAGTTTTCGACTCGGACACAGCGGTGATCGGCAGGTCCGCGCGCATTGGGGCGCAATCGTTCGCAGTGATTGGCGTGATGCCTCCGAACTTCAGAGGGCTCTCCGCGCCATGGCAAACAACTGACTTCTGGATCACGTCGGTTCAGGCCATTCCGACGAAAGACCCGGCGATCATCAGGCTTGTGACTGGATCCAGTCGTCGTCTCGTCGCACGCCTGCAACCAGGCATCTCCGTGCGACAAGCGGCGGCCGTCGCCTCGGCAATGGCTCCGGTTCGCATCCTGTCATCAACGGATGCCCCGATCGCGTATGCGGACGATGGCGGCAGTACCACTATCCTGGTGATCGCATCAACAGTGATGGCCGTGGGGCTGATGGTGCTGCTCATTGCAGGCACGAACATTGCCGGCATCATCTCGGCGCGAGCCGTCTCGCGCCAGCGGGAGTTCGCGGTACGCCAGGCCTTGGGGGCCGGAGGCTGGCGAATCATTCAACAGCGTCTCCTTGAACGCCTCCTCCTGGCCGCCGGTGGAGGCGTTGCGGGCACCGGAGTGGCCTGGGTATGTATCCGCCTTTATCGGGCGTATTCGCCGGCGGAACTGGTCTTCGGCGCCCCACTGGACGCCCAGGTGCTGGCGTATACCTGCGTCGTGTGGGTCTGCACAGGACTGCTCATCGGCCTGGCACCAGCACTTGGCGCCCGCAGGCCAGAGCTCCTGACATCACTCGGCGGTGGCATCGGAGCCGGGCTTCCAAGGCGCGCCCGCCGGCGGCTTCAGTACGGTGTGCTCGTTCCGCAGATTCTGCTGTCGGTCGTCTTGCTGATGGTCGGCGCCGCATACGGCACGACTTTGGTGCAGATGGAGTACCCGAAACCCGGCTACAACGTGGATGACGTGACTACGGCGTCGTACACGTACTCCGATGTCCCACCGCCAGGGCGACATAGTTCCGCCGACTATTCCGCCAAACGACGCATATTCGATTCGGGATTGCTCAACAGATTGAGGCAGTCGCCCGGAGTCATCGGTGCGGCATTGTCCAGCCGTCTTCCATCGGACCACACGGGAACCGTCTTCACGCGATGGATAGCCACTGACGCGGACGCCAACGTGCCGGGCCGCGGAGCCGAAGGCAATCATGTGTCGACCGGGGACTTCGCTACGCTTGGCATTCCCCTGCTGCGCGGCCGTGATTTCGACAGCCGCGACGTGATCGGTGCACCGGCCGTCGCGGTCATCAGCGAGTCGCTCGCACAGGAGTTGTGGCCTGGCACCGATCCAATCGGGCGGTCGTTTGTCCGGCTGAATCAGGACGGCACACGCGGCGGAGGAGGCTACGCCCAGGCCAGGCAGGTTATAGGCGTTGTGGCCGATACAAGGTCGCCTCTCCAAACTGGTCTCACTCGGCCGGCGTTCTACACAGCGCTGTGGCAAACGGATGATCTGTTTGCCGATTTGGCGATCTTTGTCATCGCATCAGGCGCCTCGGCTGCCGTGACGGACGCGATCCGAACGGCGGTCGAAGCCGACCCCCTCGGTCACGTCCTCGCGATGTAGGCGATGGAGGAGACGATCGCGCGCGAGATGTATCCCTTCCGAGCCGCCGCTTGGTTATTGGGTGTCGCCGGACTGGCGGGAATTATTCTTGCCGCGCTCGGTCTTTACGGGGTCGTGGCTCAATCGGTCGCACAGCAGACACGGGAGTTCGGCATCCGCGCGACGCTGGGTGCGAGCCGCCGGGACATCGTGCAACTGGTGCTGGGCCGCGGTGCCCGCATCGCCGTGATCGCGGCCGTACCGGGAAGCGTCATCGGCCTCCTGTGCCTGCGTGCGGCCACGCGATGGGCTAGTTTGGCACCGATCATCGACCCGCTCACGGTCGGTGCGGTCCTGGGATTCATAGCCGCCGTCGTGATGGCCGCGTGTTACATCCCCGCCAGGCGAGCCGGCAAGGCGGACCGGCGGGAACCCTACGAGCAGAGTGAATGATTGGGAACTGTTCGCTCGGAGCGGTTCATGTTTAGAATGCTCGCATGGCTAAATATGTCGACGGTTTCGTGGTCCCGGTCCCCAAAGCAAAGCTCGCCGCATATCGGAAGATGTCGGCCAAAGCCGGGAAGGTCTGGATGGAACTTGGCGCGCTGCAGTACGTGGAGTGTGTAGGCGATGAACTGAACATCAAGGGTTGTCGCGTCGTTTCAGAAGATGTTGAAGGTGAAGCGCAGCGAAACGGTGGTGTTCTCGTGGATTTCCTACAAGTCAAAGACATACCGGAACGCGGTCAACAAGAAGGTGATGAAAGACCCGCGCATCGCGAGCCTCGACATGAAGAACATGCCCTTCGACGTCAAGCGCATGCTGATGGGCGGCTTCCGCGCCATAGTGGATCTGTAGGGGCGGGCCGGGCCGCCGACTTACGTGCGCTCAATCGCGCTGATGCGAACTTCGTGATCAGCAAGTGTTGCCGAGTGGGCCCGGTCCACCGCCTCGCCGGGAACCGCGTGGTTCTGGAACATCTCCCGCATCTGCGCGAAGCCGGCCTGCATCTCCCGGCGCAATCGATCGTCTTCACCAATTCCACGAATCCGATCGAGCACTTCCTCGTGCAGCACACCCATGTACCGTCGCAGGTCTGACACGTCGGTCTTCAGTCCCCCGACATCGGTCTTCAACACCGCGACGTCGGTCTTCAACATCGCGACGTCGGTCTTCAACATCGCGACGTCGGTCTGAAGGACCCCCACGTCCACGCCCAACTTATCCAGCCTGTGCTCGAATCTATCAAGTCGCTCGTCCGACATCGGTTCGCTCCCATCGCGCAAACGACGATACCATCGTCGTCTGCCTTGTGTCCTCAGCAAGATCAGTGCCTGAATGGCCCGCCTGGAAACCGGAGGCCGATTCGTCCGGTGTTCAGTTTTTGCAACATCGAGACGCAGCCGCGCCAATCCATGAAAGTGGATCTGTAGGGGCGACCCGCCGATGGTCGCCGGTCGGCGACCGTGCTATGATCGCACCTTCCCACGAAGGAGGGCGTTATGGACGACACGACGATCCCGAAAGATCCGCTCGACGCGCCGCAGGACGAGCTGTCGGCTGAGGACCTCATCCAAGTCGCCGGCGGCACTGCCGCCCGGCCGGTGATCGTGAAATGGGATGGGCCGGAGTACGACGCCTACAACCCCAAGGAGATCGGCGTCGATAAAATCGTCGCGGGGAAGAAATAGCTGGGTTTGAACGGTAGGGAGCCCCTACTTCGTCCGGGCCGGACGGATTTCGACCTTGCTCGGCAGGCTGCGCGAGGGGTGACGCAGCAGGTCCACCACAACCTCCGCCACATCAGCTGGCGTGAGCTTCCACGACTCGTCTGACTGGTGCCCCGACGGCCCCATGAACTCTGTGGCCACTGATCCAGGCATCACCACGCTCACGCGAATGTTGTCGTTGCGCACTTCAAGCATCAGCGACTCGCTGAAGGCGACGAGGCCCGCCTTTGACGCGCAATACGCCGCGCCGTTCGCGAAGTAGTTCCGGCCGGCCAGACTCGCGATGTTGACGATCCAGCCGCCGCCGGCGCCCCTCAGCACGGGAATCGCCGCACGCGAGCAATAGAACACACCCGTCAGGTTCGTTTCGATGACGCGCGCCCAGCCTTCGTCGGTGGTCTTCTCCACCTCAGTGAAAAGACCGACGCCTGCGTTGTTGATGAGCGTGTTGAACGAGCCGAATTGCCTGACCGTGTCGGCCACCAGCGCGGTGACCGCCGCGCCGTCACGCACGTCCACGGCCCGTCCTGACACCCGCGTCGGATCACCCGCCTGCGCTTCGAGCCGCGCGACGGCGGCCGCTACACCTTCGGCATCGCGCCCGGTGATCATCACCCGGCCGCCTGCCTCAAGCAGCGCTTCCGCGATGCCGTATCCAATGCCTGTGGTTCCGCCGGTCACGATGGCTGTGTGCATGACCCTACGATGTCAGGTGCGCCTGCGTTTGTGAAGGGCCGACGGTTGGCGCGACGCTATAGGTGCTTGAAGATCCTGTCCCCTGATCGAACGCGGCCAGGCTGAATCACCTTCGCGTTAACGCCGCGCAGGCCGAGCCTTCGGCCATCGGGCGAGTTGACGAACGTGAGCGCATCAACACCGAACCGCGCCGAGAACTTGCCGCAGCCGGTGTGCGGCTGGGGCGTGATCTCGATCACGGCGTCCCCGATTGCCAGACGAGTACCCGTCGGGACGTTCGCCTGGCTCAAGTCAAGGTCGACGAACAACTGATCGCCGGCAAGCGGCCACCGTTTCATACTTCCGGCAATCGCCTCAATCACGCGTACGTTCATCAGGTTGAGCTGCATGTCGGGATGCGGAGATCCGTCCGGCGTTCGAGAGCTTCCGCGTTGGTTCCAGGTGTCACCGGCCAGCCCGTCGAGCAGCGTCAACTCCCCCTCTGCAAGGACCTCGCGCGCATCCACCATGGGACGGCGGACGATCAACGCGAGCGCGCCTTCCGACTGTGGCGACTGCTGGATGTGCGGCAGGCTCGCCGACAGCGTCTCAAGGGTCCGGGGTTCAGGAACGTCAGTGCTTGCACAGGTCATGAAGATGCTCCGGGAGGGAAAGGGTCGGTCGCCGAGAGCATCCACGCCTGAGGGTGATGCGTGAAGCCGATGCGTGGGTAGTAGTCCACGGCTGCTGGCGCCGCGAGCAGAATCAACTTCGACTTCGGTCCCATGGCAGCACGAGTCTGTTCAATCAGCCCGATGCCGATACCTTGCCGCTGGCAGCGCGCGTGGACGGCCAGGTCCGAGAGATAACCGACGTAAACAAAGTCGGTCAACGTGCGGGAAATGCCAACAAGTTCCGCTCCGTCCCACGCGGTCACCACGAGATTGGCATTCTGCATCATCGCCGCGAGCGTGCCTGGATCGTTGATGGGGCGTCGTTCACCAAGCGTAGACGCTTCATACAGCGCCCGCACGGCGTCGAGCGGAATGTCGTTGCCAACGCGATATGTGATCAGTTCCCTCACGCCGATATTCTAGTGCCTGCTGCTGCTCCACCAGGGCGAACGGCTAGAATAGGGGCGCCATGCCGACCGTTGCCATCCTCGGAGCCGGGCCGATCGGCGCCAGCGTCGCGCACACCCTGGCGCGGCGCGCCCGCGTGCGTGACATCAGCCTGATTGACGACGCGGCGAGTGTGGCAGCCGGGAAGGCGCTCGATATCAGGCAGTCTGGCCCAGTTGAAGGCCACGACACTCGGGTGTCAGGTGAGGGCGATCTGCTGGCCGCCGCTGGCGCATCCGTCATCGTCTTCGCCGACAGTCACGAGTCTGGGGAATGGGAAGGCGACCGCGGACTGACGCTGGTGCGCCGACTTGTGACTGCCGGCGCCACTGGCGCATTCGTGTTTGCCGGGCCGAAACAAACATGGCTGATGGAAGCCACCGCGCGGGAGCTTGGTGTGCCGGCCGACCGCATCCTGGGCACGGCCGCCGCCGCACTTGCCGGGGCCGCGCGCGGTCTGGTGGCACTTGAAGTAAACGGCTCCGGCGCGGACGTGTCTCTCGTGGTGGCCGGTCGTCCGCCAGCGTTTGTCATCGCGTGGTCCAGCGCGACTGTCGGTGGCGCGCTCATCACAGAGCGAGTGCCGGCTCATCGCCTGGTCGCAATCTCACAGCAAATCAAGAGCCTGTGGCCGACTCAGCCCTACGCCATCGCTGCGGCTACCGCACTCGTTGCAGAAGGCCTGCTGTTTGGGACCCGCGCGCAGATTCCAGCCGTGACAATTGTTGACCAGGAGTTTGGCGTCCGCAGCGGCGCGGCGATGCTCCCGGTGTCTCTGGGCAACGGTCGCGTCCTTGCCCGTCACAGCCCCTCGTTCAGCCCGCAGGAGCGCGTGGATTTCGTGAACGCGCTGACCAAGACGTAGGGATTGGCACGGGCTAAAATACCGCTTGGAATCCTCGCACGACCGCGGCCTGAATTTCGGCCATCGGAACAAGCCGTCCCAGTTCCGTCTCCATCGATGTCACGCTGCGGTCACTGATGCCGCACGGAACGATCAGCTCAAAGTGACGCAGGTCTGTGGCCACGTTGAGCGCGAAACCATGACTGGTAATCCACCGGCTGATGCGAACACCGATCGCGGCTATTTTTCGCTCGTTGCCCTCGGGGCCCGCCCAGACGCCAGAGAGGCCCCTCACGCGCGCACCTTCAATGCCGAACTCGCGCAGCGCGAGGATCAGCACCTCTTCCAGATCCCGCACGTACTTGTGAACGTCGCATCGAGCGGGTTTCAAGTCGAAGATGGGATAGCCGACGAGTTGCCCAGGGCCGTGGTAGGTGACATCACCGCCGCGCCCAGTCTCGTGGACGGTCACACGTTGCCGCACGAGTTCGTCGTCTGACGCGATGATGTGTCTGGGGCCAAAACGCGTCTTCGCGCCAAGGGTGATGACGGGTGGGTGTTCGAGCAGGAGCAACGTGTCGCCGATGCGCCCGGCGCGCCGGTCTTCAACCAGCACAGCCTGCATGTCCAGGCCCGCCTGGTAGTCCACGCGGCCCAGGCGACGGACGGCAAGTTCAGTCATCAGTTAGTGACGTCAGTCCTCGGCCTTGAGACCCAGGCCGAGCTACGTTCTACACCGGACATTGAGACGACCCGCGGACCCACGGACCCCGGGACTCCTGGACCCCGGGACTCCTGGACCCCGAAACAGTTCTACACCCAGCCTTCGTCGAAGTCCTGAAGCCGCTCTTTGAGCGCCTGCAGGAACCGGCCGGCGTCCGCACCATCAATCAGCCGGTGGTCGTAGCCCAGCGTCAGATAACACATCGGGCGAATGGCAATCATGTCGTCGATCACGACCACACGCTTGTCTACGCTGCCCACACCGAGAATGGCCACCTGTGGCTGGCTGATGATCGGCAGGCCAAACACCGCGCCGAAGATCCCGGGATTGGTGATCGTAAACGTGCCGCCCTGCACTTCGTCCGCCTTGAGTTGTTTGCTCCGGGCGCGGCCTGACAGGTCCTGAATCGCCCGGCAGATGCCAAGCATGTTCCGTTCGTCGGCGTTTTTGATAACGGGCACGATCAGCCCCTGGTCCAACGCCACGGCAATGCCAAGGTTGATGTCGCGCTTGTAGACGATGTTGTCGCCGTCAATCGACGCATTCGAGAACGGAAACTGCCGAATGGTGTCCACCGTGGCTTTGGCGATGAACGCCGTGTAGGTCAGCTTCGCGCCCGCCGCTTCGTACTCGGCCTTCTTTTTCTGGCGAATCTCATCGATCCGGCCGAAGTCCACCTCGTACGCCGAGTACACGTGTGGCGAGGTCCGAATGCTCGACACCATGTGCTCGCCGATCTTCTTTCGCATGATGCCCATGGGCTCGATGCGCACGTTTTCACCGGGGGCGAAGGGTGCCTTTGCCGCCGGCTTTGCGGTCACCGGCGCCACGTCCGCAACCGCCGGCGCAGTTTTGGTGTTCGCGCCGCTCTCGACGAAGTCAAGAATGTCCTTCTTCGTCACACGACCCGAAATGCCGGACCCATTGAGCTGCCGAATGTCGATGCCGTGCTTCTTCGCGATGTTCCGGACAACGGGAGACGACCTCGTCCGAAGGCGAGCCTCAAGCTCATTGGCGTACTCGACGGGCGCATCCGCAACCGGCGCCGCTGCCGTCGGTGTTGCGGCCACCACCGGACCTGTATCGCCTGCGGATTCAACCGCGCGGGAAGCGGCCGGCTCAGGGGCACTTGCGGCCTTCTCGCCCGCCGCGCCAATCCGCGCAACCACGCTGTTCACCGGCACGGTCTCGCCCTCTTTGACCATGATCTCGAGCAGCACTCCGGCTCCGGGCGACGGAATCTCGGCATCCACTTTGTCGGTGGAGATCTCAAACAGGGGCTCATCGCGGTCAATCGCGTCGCCCACTTTCTTGATCCAGCGGACGATGGTGCCTTCCGCAATCGATTCGCCCATCTGGGGCATTACTACTTCAGTCGCCATGACTACCTCTTGATCGCGGCCTTGAGACCCAGGCCGCGCTACGTACTATCACCTTGAGACCCAGGCCGCGCTACGTACTATCACCTTGAGACCCAGGCCGCGCTAC
>CAZAZR010000020.1:0-38835 GCA_964489685.1 uncultured Solibacteraceae bacterium
CCCGTCGGCAGCCCGGCGGCAGGTACCGCAGACTTGTGAAAACTGCTTGAGCCCGTGCCGATATACTGTGCGGCGTGTCAGCGGATTCTGTGTCCACCGGCGACATCGCCGGCGCTATCGCGCATCTCAAGGCCTTGCTCGGGCCGGCGATCACCGAGAACGTCACCGTTCGCGAGAATCACAGTCACGGCGAGTCGTATCACGCCCCCGCCGCGCCTGATGCCGTCTGTTTCCCCCGCACCACCGAGGACGTGGTGGAGATCATGAAGGCGAGCAAGGCCTTCGGCGTGCCGGTGGTGCCGTTCGGGGCGGGGTCGTCGCTTGAGGGACACGTACACGCGCTGCGAGGGGGACTCTCGATTGATCTCACGCAGATGAATCGCATCATCCGGGTGAGCCAGGAAGACATGGACGTGACCGTTGAGGCCGGCGTGACCCGCCTGCAACTCGGCAAAGCGCTGCGCAGTACCGGTCTGATGTTCCCGGTAGACCCGGGCGCCGACGCCACTATTGGCGGCATGGCGGCTACGCGCGCGTCGGGCACCACCGCGGTGCGGTACGGCACGATGCGCGAGAACGTGCTGGCCCTGCGCGTAGTGCTGCCTGACGGCACGGTCACCTCCACCGGCACGCGCGCGAGAAAGTCGTCGGCAGGCTACGACCTGACGCGGCTGTTCGTGGGGTCAGAGGGCACACTGGGCGTCATCACCGAGGTGACCCTGCGCCTGCATCCGGTGCCCGAGGCGGTGTCGGCCGCCGTGTGCGCGTTCGATTCGCTTCAGGGCGCGGTGGACACGGTCATCGCCGTCATTCAACTTGGTCTGCGGGTGGCCCGCATCGAGCTGCTCGACGCGCAGCAACTGGACGCGATCAACAAGTATTCGAAGACACACTACCCGCTGGCGCCGACGTTGTTTTTCGAGTTTCACGGCGACCACGAGCGGCACGTGGCCGAGCAGGCGGAAACCGTGCAGGGGCTGGCCACCGAACATGGCGGCCATGGATTCGCGTGGGCCACAAAGTTGGAGGATCGCGATCGGCTGTGGCAGGCCCGTCACAATGCGCTGTACGCCTCGCTCGCGCTTCGACCAGGGTCACGCGCGTGGACTACGGATGTGTGTGTTCCGATCTCGCGGCTCGCTGAGTGCATCATCGCCAGCAATGAGGACAACAAGGACGCACCGTTCCCCGTGTGCCTCGTCGGCCACGCCGGCGACGGGAATTTTCATCTTCTGTATGTGCTCGACCCCAACAGCGCGTCTGAGCTCGAGGCTGCCAGGCGCCTCAACGACCGCCTGGTGGAACGCGCGCTTGCCATGGACGGCACCTGCACCGGCGAACACGGCATCGGCTACGGCAAGAAGGCCTCGCTCGAAAAGGAGCACGGCCATGGCGTGGACGTCATGCGCGCCATCAAACGCGCCCTCGACCCAGACAACCGCATGAACCCGGGGAAAGTCGTGGACCTGTAGGCCGGTGACATCGTCTCGCCCTGCCGCGCCTGGTGCAATAGATCGCGGGTGTTCTGGAATGGCATACACGCCCCTCACGCGCCGGGTGGCCATCGTCAACGAGTTGATGGCGGCGAAGTACTGGCCGGGCGAGGATCCCATTGGGACGCGCGTTCGCATCTTCGATCCCGAGGCGCCGTTCCTGGAGGTGGTGGGTGTCGCGCGCGACTCCAAGTACGTGCTCATCTTCGAGCAGCCGCGGCCGTATTTCTACCTGCCGATCGATCGCCCCATCTCGCTGCGTTGCTCCACGTCCGCGCGTACGGCAACCCCGCCGCGCTCGCTCCGCTCATCGAGAAGGAGATCAAGGATCTCGCGCCCGACCTTCCCATTGCGGAGTTGCAGACGATGCAGCAGTCGCTGGCGGGGTTGTTTGGATTCCTGATCTTCCGCATCGGATCGATTCAGGCGGGCGGGATGGGCATTCTCGGTCTGGTGCTGGCGCTCATCGGTGTCTACGGCGTGGTGTCATTTAGTGCCGCGCGACGTATTGCGGCTCATCCTGGGTCAGGGCCTCCAACTGGTGGGTGCCGGGATCGTGCTCGGGCTCGGCATTGCGATCGCGATCAGTCGCACGCTGGCAAGCAACATCCCGCTCGTCAACGGTGCGGACTGGGGCGCGTTCGCGGCCGTCGCGGGCGGCCTGGCCGCGCTGGCGTTGTGGTCGTGCTACGTGCCGGCTCGTCGAGCGACACGCGTGCCGGTCACGACGGCATTGAGGCACGAGTGAGCAGTGGCCTGGTTGGGTGTCTTTTTCGCGTGAACCACGTAGCGCGGGCTGGGTCTCAAGCCCGCGAGACACGGCGGCCTTGAAACCCAGGCCGCCCTACGTACTTGTCGCCGGGTCGGCACCCCAGGCCTCCGACAAGATGCACTAGTCGTAGAATGTGTCGAACCAGACGATCGATTGGCCGTCCTTGTTGTGTGCCTTGACCCAGCCCACCGCGATCGGAGGACCAGTCAGGAACTCACAGGCTTCGCCCACCCCAATGGCCACGCGCAGCCAGATTACATCTGCGATCCGCCGGGTTTCCAGGACCCCGACTGCAAGGGACGTCTCCCTGGCCCACGCCTCTGACAATACCTGCTCCCGCCGCTCACTGGCAGTGATCTCACCGCCCAGCGAGGAGAGTCTTCAACCTACACGTGGATCGGCAGACGGCGACGCCCGACGTCAGAGGTTCGGCCCGAGCCAGCGCTCGGCGTCGGCGAGCGGCATGTCTTTACGCTTCGCGTAGTCCTCGAGCTGGTCTCTGCCGATGCGGCCGACGATGAAGTACTTCGCCTGCGGGTGGCTGAAGTAGAGGCCGCTCACTGACGCAGCGGGCCACATGGCGAAGTTCTCAGTCAGCGTGATGCCGACGGCCGGCGCGTCGAGGAGCTCGAACAGCGTGGCCTTCTCCGTGTGGTCGGGACACGCGGGGTAGCCGAACGCCGGACGGATGCCGCGATACCGCTCCGCCGCCAGATCCTCGGACGTGAAGTGCTCGCTCTTGCCATAACCCCAGTCGTGCCGCGCCTGCGCGTGCAGATACTCCGCGAACGCCTCGGCCAAACGGTCGGCAAGAGCTTTTGCGATGATCGCGTTGTAATCGTCGTGCTGGGCCTCGAACTCCTTCACAAGTTCGTCCACGCCGATTCCCGCGGTGACTGCAAACGCGCCGATGTAATCGGGCGCCATGCTCTCTTTGGGCGCGACGAAATCCGCGAGCGATCGGTTGGGCCGCTTATCAGCAATGGGCTCCTGCTGCCGCAACATATGGAACCGCGCCAACTCCACATTCCTCGCATCGTCCTTGTACACCACGATGTCGTCGCCCACCGAATTCGCCGGCCAGAAGCCGTAGACGCCACGCGCCTTGAAGCGCTTCTCCTTAACGATGCGCTTCAACAGCGTCTGGGCGTGGTCGTATAGCTCACGCGCGGCATGGCCGTACTCGGGGTGGTCGAAGATAGCCGGGAACCGACCCTTGAGTTCCCACGCGGAGAAGAAAAACGTCCAGTCGATGAGCGGCACGATCTTCTCGAGCGGTTCGTCTTCCAGAATCCGCTTGCCGACGAACCAGGGGACCGCAATCTCCTGCGTGTCCCAATCCGTCACGAGGTGATTGGCCTTCGCGGCCTCGTACGTCAGCAGCGCGCGCTGGGATCGTGACGCGTACTTCTCACGCAACTCCGCTTGATCCACGCGCGTCCTCGCAACGTAGGCATCGCGCTTCTCATCGCTGAGGAGGCTCGACACCACGTCCACAGCCCTCGACGCATCCAACACATGCGCCGTCGGGCCCGAATACATCGGCGCAATCTTCACGGCCGTGTGCTGCTTGCTGGTGGTGGCGCCGCCAATGAGCAGTGGCAACGTCATGCCTCGGTGCTCCATCTCCTTCGCCACAAACACCATCTCATCCAGCGACGGCGTAATGAGGCCGCTCAGCCCAACGATGTCCACCTTCTGCTCGACGGCAGTCGTGAGAATCTTGTCGAGCGACACCATCACGCCCAGGTCCACCACCTCGTAGTTGTTGCATCCGAGCACGACGCCTACGATGTTCTTGCCGATGTCGTGCACGTCGCCTTTGACGGTGGCCATGAGCACCTTGCCCTGCGGCTTCTGGTCGATGCCGGCGGCAATTTGCGCGGCCTTCTCGGCCTCCATGAACGGCTCGAGGTAGGCCACCGCGCGTTTCATCGCGCGCGCGCTCTTCACCACCTGCGGCAGGAACATCTTGCCCGCACCGAAGAGGTCGCCGACGGTCTTCATGCCGTCCATCAACGGCCCCTCGATGACTTCCAGCGGCCGGGCGAACTTCAGCCGAGCTTCCTCGGTATCCACCTCGATGAAATCCACCACGCCGTGCACCAGCGCGAACGCCAGGCGCGCCTCCACCGGCTTCTCGCGCCACGTGAGGTCCAACTCGCGCTTCTTGCCCGAGCCCTTCACCTTGTCCGCAAACGTCACCATCCGCTCGGTGGCGTCGGGCCGCCGGTCGAACAGGATGTCTTCCACGTGCTCGAGCAGGTCGGCCGGAATGTCCTCATACACCACCAATTGGCCGGCATTCACAATGCCCATGTCGAGACCGGCCTTGATGGCGTGGTAGAGGAAGGCCGAGTGAATGGCCTCGCGAACCACGTCGTTGCCGCGGAAGGAGAACGACAGATTGCTGATGCCGCCGCTGATCTTCACGCCAGGACACGAAGCCTTGATGATGCGCGTGGCCTCGATGAAGTTGATGGCGTACCGGTTATGTTCCTCGAGGCCAGTGGCGATGGCCAGGATGTTGGGGTCGAAGATGATGTCCGACGGATCGAAGCCGGCCCTCTCGGTGAGCATTGTGTACGCGCGCTGACAGATCGACACCTTGCGCTCCACCGTGTCGGCCTGACCGGTTTCGTCGAACGCCATCACGACACACGCCGCGCCGTAGCGCCGCACGAGCATCGCCTTGTGGAGAAAGTCTGCTTCGCCTTCCTTCAGCGAAATGGAATTGACCACCGACTTGCCCTGCACACACTTGAGACCAGCCTCGATGACAGACCACTTCGAGCTGTCCACCATGATCGGCACGCGGGCGATCTCGGGCTCGGTGGCGATGTAGTTGAGGAACGTGGTCATGGCGCTTTCCGAGTCCAGCATGCCCTCGTCCATGTTCACGTCAACGATGTTCGCGCCACCGCGCACCTGCTCCATCGCCACGGCTGCGGCTTCCGTCCAGTTGTCGTCCTTCACCAGCCGCATGAACTTCTTCGAGCCGGTCACGTTGGTCCGCTCGCCGATCATCTGGAAGTTTGAGTCCGGCCTGATGGTCAAGGGCTCCAGGCCGGCGAGTCTTGTGAGGTGCGGAGCGGCAGGTTGGGGGGGATCCACATAGGGGGACGGGTGTCGATCTGTTGAAAACGCCGGAGGTTGCGCTTTCGCTTGATCGCCTGGCGTTTCCAACAGATCGACACCCGTCCCCTCCGGACCACGCGCCCCCGCCGCGACCTTCCGCGGGGGCAACCCGGCTACTGCCCGGGCTATCGCGCCAATGTGCTCGGGGGTTGTCCCGCAACATCCTCCCAGGATGTTCGCGAAGCCCGACGCGGCGAAGTCTTTGAGCAGCCGCCCGGTCTCTTCGGGCTGCTCGTCGTACTCGCCGAAAGCGTTCGGCAGGCCGGCGTTGGGATACGCATGCACCCAGCACTCGGCCTGGCGCGAGAGTTCCTCGAGATACGGCCGCATGTCGGCGGCGCCGAGCGCGCAGTTGATACCGATACACCACGGCCGCGCATGCTCAACCGACACATAGAACGCGTCAATGGTCTGCCCCGACAGCGTCCGGCCGCTCCGGTCGGTCACGGTCACCGAAATCATCAGCGGCAGCCGCACGCCCTTCTCCGCCTGCACTTCTTCGATGGCGACGATGCAGGCTTTGACTGAGAGGGTGTCAATGATGGTCTCGGCCAGGAGCATGTCCACGCCGCCGTCAATCAGGCCGCGGATCTGGTCGAGATAGGCGTCCTTGAGCTGATCAAACGTCAGCGTCCGGAACGACGGGTTGTTCACATCGGGAGAGATCGACAGCGTGCAGGTGGTAGGTCCGATGGACCCGGCCACAAACCGCGGTTTGTCTGGATTCTTCGCGGTGTATTCGTCTGCGGCCTCGCGCGCCACGCGTGCGCCGGCCAGGTTGAGGTCGTACACGGCCGACTCCAGACCGTAGTCCCGCTGCGAGACCACGTTGGAACTGAACGTATTCGTCTCGATGATGTCCGCGCCGGCTTCCAGGTACTGCCGATGGATCTGGCCAATCACGTCGGGACGGGTGAGGGTCAGAATGTCGTTATTGCCCCTTAGGTCGCGAGTATGCGCCGCCCAGCGCTCGCCGCGGAAGTCAGCTTCCGTCAGCTTGTGGCGCTGAATCATCGTCCCCATCGCGCCATCGAGCACGAGGATGCGTTCCCGCAGAAGCGTGTCCAATTTCGTCGTCATTTCGTTCGGGTTCCTGTGGCGATGAGCACCGCAAAGGGATCGCCGCTTTTGCGCGCACCCGTGCGCACGGTGACGCGGTCAAATCCGGCGCCGGCAATCAGCGCCTCCAACTGGGCAACGCTGAAACCCAGCCACTGGTCGCCCAGCGTGTCCTGCACCCACGCTTCGTCATGCTGGCGAAGATCGAGCACCAGCACCCGTCCGCCGGGGCGAAGGATGCGGTACGCCTCAGCGAGCGCCTTTGCCGGGTCTGTCGCGTGATGCAGGGCCTGCGAGGCGACGGCGATATCCACCGACGCGTCGGCCAGCGGGACTCTTTCCAGCTCGCCGCGCTTCCACGTGATGTTCTTCACGCGGCGGCGCAACGCCATCTGCTTGGCCCGGTCCAGCACCTCGGCTGATCGGTCGATGGCGTACACCCGCTTCGCCCAGTGGGCGGCTTCGATGGTCAGGTAGCCCTCGCCACACCCCAGGTCGGCCACGTCCACTGAAGGCAGCAACAGCCCAAGCGCACGCGACCAGGCCGCCCAGCTCCGGCCTGGCACCAGCTGGGTCTTTTCCTCGCCCCCACCATGCTGGTCGAAGTTCTCGCGCCGTACGCGCCGCACTTCCTCCAGCCGGGCATCATCGGCCCGGGTGGCCACGTTTGCGGCCTCGAAGGTCTCGCTGAGCCAGGGCCAGATGGTGGCGTAGGGACCAGCACCAGCGGCCACGTCGGCATTCAGCCGGTACCAAGTGAAGTTGCCGGTGCGCTCCTCGGTGACGAGTTTGGCGTCTTTGAGCAGCCCGAGGTGCCGGGACACCCCGGACTGGGCCAGCCCCATGACGGCGGTGAGCTCGGTCACGTTAAGCGCCTCGCGCGCCAACAGCCGGAGCAGGCGCAGCCGGGCCTCGTCGCCGAGCAGCCGCATCAGGGCGGAAGCCGTTTTCATATCTACTAATCTACATAAACAGATGTAGAGAAAGCAACCCGGCCCCGGTACAATCCCCGGCCGGAGACACCATGCAACAGATTGCAGACTGGAACGGCTGGCTGAACGGGTACGTGTGGGGATGGCCGATGATCATCCTCCTGATTGGCACGGGCGTCCTGCTGACCCTGCTGACGGGAGTGGCGCAGGTCCGCTACCTCGGACGGGCGCTTTCAGAGGTGCTCGGCAAGATCACACAAAAGAGCAAGGGGGACGGCAGCGTCAGCCCCTTCCAGGCCGTCTCCACGGCCCTGGCTTCCACGGTCGGCGTGGGCAATATTGCCGGCGTGGCCACGGCCATCGGCATCGGCGGCCCAGGGGCGCTCTTCTGGCTCTGGGTCTCGGGCGTGCTCGGTATGTGCACCAAATACGCCGAAATCGCCATCGCCATGCACTACCGCGAGAAAGACTCGACGGGCATCATGCGCGGCGGCGCGATGTATATCCTGAAAAACGGCCTCGGCATGCCGTGGCTGGGCACGGTGTTCGCGCTGCTCACGGCGGTGGCCGCGTTCGGCATCGGCAACATGGTGCAGGCCAACTCGGTGGCCGGCGCGCTCGACGCGTCGTTCGGCATCGCGCCCAGTTACACGGGCATCTTCATGGTGGTCATCACCGCGGCTGTCATTCTTGGCGGCATCAAACGCATCGGGCAGTTCACCGAGTACCTGGTGCCCTTCATGGCCATCCTGTACCTGGCCGGCGGCCTGACCATCGTGGCCATGCACGCGGGTGACATTCCCCGCATCTTCGGGCAGGTGTTCGACGGGGCGTTCTCGGGGACGGCAGCCACGGGCGGATTCGCCGGCAGCACGATCATGATGGCGATGCGTTACGGCATCGCGCGCGGCCTGTTCTCAAACGAGGCCGGCCTCGGCAGCGCACCGATGGTGCACGCGGCAGCCGTCACGGACCATCCGATCCGCCAGGCGCTGTACGGCATCTTCGAGGTGTTCGTCGACACCATCCTGATCTGCACGACCACGGGCCTGGTCATCCTGCTGACTGGCACCTGGGACCAGGGCCTGAGCGGCGCGGCTCTTTCGGCCAAAGCCTTCGAGACGGGCTTGCCCGGCACCTGGGGTTCGCTCATTGTCACGGCCGGCGTGATGCTGTTTTCGTTCTCCACGCTTGTGGGCTGGAGCTACTACGGCGAGACGGGTGCGGTCTACCTGTTTGGCGCGAAAGCGGCCATGCCGTATCGCATCCTCTGGTTGGTGTTCATCTACCTTGGTGCCGTCGGTTCGCTGCACCTTGTGTGGGACGTGGCCGACACGCTCAACGGCCTGATGGCCATTCCCAACCTGTTCGCCGTGCTGATGTCCATTCCGTTGTTGCTGAAGTTGCAGCGGGAGTTCTTCGCCAAACCGAGGTCGTAGCGCGTGTCTGATCAGTCGCCGGTGCTCGTTCTGGCCCACGGAGCGGGCGCTGGCTCTTCTCACCCGTGGATGCGCCATGTGGCGTCGGAGCTTGAGGCTCACGGCGTGCGCGTGGTCACGTTTGATTTTCCGTACATGGCCGAAGGCCGCAAGATTCCGGACAAGGGCCAGGTGCTCGAAGCGGCGTTTGCCGAACAGTGGGCCAGGGTCGCGGCCACGACCACCGGGCCCATCTACGCTGGCGGCAAATCGATGGGCGGCCGCATCGCTTCTCAGGTGGCGGCCAAGGGCGGCTTCTCGCCTGTGCCGGCCGGGCTGGTCTTTTTCGGCTATCCCCTGCACCCGCCGGGCAAACCGGAAATGCGGCGCGACCGGCACCTGCCCGACATCACCATCCCGATGTTGTTTCTGCACGGCACCAAGGATCCGTTTGGCTCACGCGAGGAAATGCGTGAGCTGATCGACGAGCTGCCCACGTCTTCTCTCACATTTGTCGAGGGCGGCGACCACTCACTCGTGGCTGGCCGCGGCAAGCCCATCTCGGTCGAGCTGCTGGACCAGGTCCGCCGTTGGATGAAGTAGCATTTCCCCGGTTGGCCTTGCGCAATCTCCTCCGCGCCGTTGCCTTGGGTGCTCTGCTGAGCGCGGCCGCCTGCGGCGAGAACCCGATCACACCACCGCCTCCTCCCGATGCGCCGATACTTTCCTGTCCGGCGTCCGCGTCCCTCGTGTCCCAGGATGGCGCTGCCGTGCCCTTGACGTTCACTGTGCCGGCCGCCGTTGGCGGCCAACTCCCGGTGCCGGTCACCTGCTCAAAGCAGCCCGGGTCCACCTTCCCTCTCGGCTCCACCATCGTCACCTGCACTGCCGTGGACGCGTTGGCGCGCCAGGCGTCGTGCAATTTTGCGGTGACGGTGACTGCCACGCCGCGGATTTCGAAGACGAAGTTCCTGGCGTTGGGCGACAGCATCACGGAGGGCCGCTGCGGGCCGAGGCCGAACACCTGCCCACCGTGGACGCTACGTTTCGACGAACTCCTTCGCGGACGGTATACGAATCAGACGTTCGTCGTGACAAACCGGGGCATTTCAGGTGAGAAGGCGCCCGCAGGCGAAGATCGCCTGGTCCAGGAACTCAATACCTACAACCCTGAAGTGCTGCTCCTGATGGAGGGCACCAATGACCTGACCGCCGTGCCTCCGGATCAGGCTGAAGCACTTGAGTCTCTGGAGGACATGATCGACATCGCCAGAGCGCGCGGCATCACGGTCTTCATTGCGACCATCGCGCCCATTGCGCCGGGCGGACCGAACAACGACTCGGTTCCGCTGGTGCCCATTTTCAACGCCAACATCCGCGGGCTGGCCGGGCGAAAGGGCGTCCCTGTGGTTGATGTCTACGCCGCGCTCAATGCCGACATCGCGCGTTACTACGTGGGCGACGACCTGCATCCCACGAGTGAAGGCCTGCGGCTCATCGGCGACACGTTCTTTGCGGCCGTCCGTGCGCAGCTCGACAACACGCCGACCGCCGCTGCGCCATCCTTTGCGCCCAGCCTCCAGACGCGGCGCTGAACGCGTCGTCCCATGCCAGCCCAGCCCGTCATTCAGGTCGCCGGTCTCCGGAAACGCTACGGCTCCACCGTGGCGGTTGACGACGTCTCGTTCGAGGTGTACGACGGGGAGATCTTTGGCCTCATCGGACCGAACGGCGCGGGCAAGACGACGACGATGGAGTGCGTGGAGGGTGTGCGCAAGTCGGACAGCGGCAGGATCTCGGTGCTGGGACTGGATCCGATCAAGGACGTCTATGCGCTGCAGCAGCGCGTGGGAGTGCAGTTGCAGGAGGCGCACCTGCAAAAGCGCATCAAAGTGCGCGAAGCGGTGGAGTTGTGGGCGTCGCTCTATCGGACCAAGGTCGATCACGAAAAGCTGCTGGGCCAACTCGGCCTGCAGGACAAACGCCACGCGTGGTTCATGACGTTGTCTGGCGGCCAGAAACAGCGTCTGTTCATTGCGCTGGCGCTCATCAATGACCCGGAGCTGGTGTTCCTCGACGAACTGACTACCGGGCTCGATCCTCAGGCGCGTCACGCCATCTGGGATCTGATCAGAGGCATTCGCGCGCGCGGCAAGACGATCTTCCTGACCACGCACCTGATGGAAGAAGCCGAACGGCTGTGCGACCGCGTGGCGATCATCGACCACGGGCGCATCGTGGACATCAATTCGCCGTCCGGCCTGATTCGGCGGCATTGTCCCGAGCGCACGGTGATTCTGACGACAGACGATGCCACGGCCGAGGCCACACTCGGGGCGCTCGCCGGCGCCAGGGTCTCGCGAGACGACACGGGGTCTGTCATCGTACGAGGGGACGCTGCGGATCTCATGACCGGCGTCATTCAGTGTCTGGCCGACCATCGCATCAGGGTCACGGATTTCCAGACGGTGGTGCCGACGCTTGAGGACGTGTTCCTGAAGCTCACGGGCCACACCATTCGGTCGTAGGAGACAGCCATGCACGGACTATGGAATCTGACCTGGCTGGAGATCAAGATCTTCGCGCGCGAGCCACTCGGATTCATCGGGACCATTGTCATTCCCGTGATCATGTTCGTGGTGATGGGTCGGGCGCTTGGTGGACGCGCCGACCCCAGCGAACGGCTGCAGGCGTTCGTCAGCGCTGACCTGCCCGTGTTTGCCGTCATGCTCATTGCGCTGAACGCGGTGTTGTCGCTGGTCACAATCATCGCGATCTACCGTGAGAGCGGCATCCTCAAGCGCCTGCGTGCCACGCCCCTTCGGCCGCACACGATCCTGACGGCGCACGTGTTGGTGAAGCTCATCTTCACGTCCATCACACTGGCACTGCTGGCCGCAGCAGGCCGCCGGTTCTATCCCGTCGCCCTCGACGTGTCGTGGTTCAGCTTCGCGGCGGCGCTTATCGTCAGCAGCGTCAGCATCATGTCCCTGGGGTTTCTCGTGGCCAGCCTGGTACCCACGGCGCGGTTTGCCCAACCGGTCGGCACGCTCGTCCTGTATCCCATGCTGGGCATGTCGGGTTTGTTCGTGGCGATCGACTCCATGCCGCCGGCGATGCAGGCGGTGGCGCACGTACTGCCGCTGACGTATGCCGTGTCGCTGCTGCGCGGCATCTGGCTGGGCGAGGGATGGCTGGCGCACGGATGGGACGTGGCCGGTCTCATGGTCGTCTTCACTGTCTGCACGGCGTTGTCGTCGCGGGTGTTTCGGTGGGAGTAGGCGATCCGGTGCCGCTTGGGGCCACGTGGGACGGCCTCGGGGTGCACTTCGCACTGTTCTCGGAACATGCCACCGGCGTCGAGCTGTGTCTGTTTGCGGCAGCGGCTTCAATTGGCGAGGCTGGTGGGTGCGGACGGGTGCGACTGACGAGAGCCGAGGATTCCGTGTGGCACGTCTACGTGCCAGGGGCGAGGCCGGGACAGCTCTACGGCTATCGCGTTGAGGGGCCGAACGAACCGGAAGAGGGGCATCGCTTTGATTCGGACAGGATGGTGGTGGACCCGTACGCAAGGGCCATGGCCCATGCCAACAACGTCGAAGACGCACCGCATGGGGTGGTGATCGACCCGTCGTTCGAGTGGGGCGACGATCGGCCGCCTCGCACGCCGTGGCACGAGACGGTCATCTACGAGGCGCACGTCAAGGGACTGACCGCGCGGCACCCGGAGGTTTCGCCACATCTTCGGGGAACGTTTGGCGCTGTGGCGGCGGCGCCGGTCATCAACCATTTCCGGCAACTTGGCGTCACCGCCGTGGAGCTGATGCCCATTCATCAGCACTGGCCAGAGCCGCACCTGATCGCGCGCGGCCAGCCCAACTACTGGGGCTACAGCACACTCGGGTTCTTCGCGCCCGACATCCGATACGCCTCATCACAAGCCCCGGGCGTCGTGGTCCGCGAGTTCAAGATGATGGTGCGCGCGCTCCACGCGGCCGGCATTGAGGTCATCCTCGATGTGGTCTACAACCATACCGCCGAGGGAGACCACGAGGGACCGACGCTGTCACTGCGGGGCATCGACAATCAGGTCTACTACCGACTGGCGAGCAGCGACCCGAGCCGATATGTGGACTTTACGGGCTGCGGCAACACGGTCAATGCGCCGCACCGGCGTGTGTTGCAGCTGATTCTGGAGAGCTTGCGGTACTGGGTGCTCGAGATGCACGTGGATGGGTTCCGGTTCGACCTGGCGACCACGTTGGCCCGTGAGCCGATTGACTTCACACGGTCGGCCGCGTTTTTCGACGCCATCCACCAGGACCCCGTGGTGTCGGCGGTGAAACTCATCGCCGAGCCCTGGGATCTCGGGCCGGGCGGTTATCAAGTGGGCGAGTTTCCTCCACCGTGGAGCGAATGGAACGGACGCTACCGCGACAGCGTGCGACGGTTCTGGCGTGGCGATGACGGCACTGTTTCCGAAATGGCCACGCGACTGGCCGGCAGCGCGGACCTCTTCGCGCACCACGGGCGTCAGCCGCAGGCGAGCATCAATTTTTGTACCGCACACGACGGCTTCACGCTCACAGACCTGGTCTCGTACAACGAAAAACACAACGAGGCCAACGGCGAGCACAACCTTGACGGCGAAAATCACAACAACAGCTGGAACTGCGGCGTGGAGGGACAGACCACTGATCCGGCCATCCATGCGCGGCGCGCGCAGCAGAAGCGCAACTTCATCGCCACGCTGTTTCTTTCTCAGGGCGTCCCGATGCTGAGCGGCGGCGATGAAATCGGCCGCACGCAGCTCGGCAACAACAATGCGTATTGCCAGGACAACGAACTGAGCTGGCATCGCTGGGAGCTGGACGACGAAGAGCGCGGGCTCTTCGAGTTTGTGTGCCTCGCCAGCCGCATCCGCAGGGAACACCCCGTGCTGCGCCGACTGTCATTCCTTCAAGGCGCTCGCATTCCGGGTACCGACGAGAAAGACATTGCCTGGCTCGCACCGAGTGCCCACGAGATGACCACAGCGGAATGGTCCGACCCTGATGTGAAGTGCGTGGGCGCGTGTTTTGGCGGCGACGCGTCCCTGGTCTATTTGATGAACGCCGGCTCAGAGGATGTGGCGTTCACACTGCCCTCCGCGATCCCCGGACTCCGGGACCCCAGTACCCCGGCTATCGCTTGGACCTGCGTGCTCGACACGGCCGACCACGCTCGCCACGGCCGCGTATGGGCAACCGGCACGCCCTATCTGCTGACCTGCAGGTCGGTCGCCGTGTTTGAGCAGCGTACGCGGCTCTCGTAGCGCGCGCTGGGCTTCAAGCGCGCTATGTTCGGAACCTCTGCTGCGGGATCAGCAGATCAAACGCGTCTGGCGGCAGCCGGTCGAGCGACTCCGCGTTCACCGTGGCCTCCGCAGTGGCGATTCCGCCGACGCCGATGCTGCGCATACCGGCGCGGCAGGCGCCTTCGATTCCCGCAGCCGCGTCCTCGACCACGATGCAGCGCTCCGGCGGCACACCCAGAGCGGCGGCCGCCCTCAGGAACACTTCCGGGTCGGGCTTGCCCACGCGCACATCTTCGGCGCCAACAAGGGCGTCCATGCCGTCGGCCAGCCCCAGCACGCGAGCCATCAGCTCCACATTCAGCCTCGGGGCCGACGACGCGATCGCCTGTCGCCAGCCATCAGCGTGCAGGCGCCCCACCCATTCGGCGGCGCCGGGCAGCGGCGCGATGCCTTCGGCGGTGATGAGCGTTCGGTACAGGGCTTCTTTGGCATCACCAAGCTCGCGCACAAGGTCGGGTGTGGCGCGGTCACCAATCCAGGCGGGGATGATCGCGTCGTTGCGTTGACCGAAGCTCAGGGCAAACTGCGCGTCGGTGACGACGAAGCCGGCGGCGGCCATGGTGTCGCGCCAGGACCGCCAGTGAAACTCCCGGGAATCAGCAAGGGTCCCATCCAGGTCCCAGAGCGCCGCGCGAGGTTCAGTCATTTCTGGCCGTAGTAGGCGCCACGGCCGTGTTTGCGACTGAAGTGTTTCTGGACGAGGTAGTCTGCGGGCTCTGGCGCGTCAGGCGCGATGCTCCGTCGGTGGCATTCCATGCGCGCGAGATATTCCAGCACATGTGCGCGGTCAACCGCTGCACAGGCGTCGGGGCCCCAGGTGAACGGGCCGTGGTTGGCCACGAGCACGGCCGGCACCTCCTCGTCTGACATGCCCAGTGTGTCGAAGGTCTCAACGATGACCAGACCGGTGTGGCGTTCGTAGTCGGTCTCCACTTCTTCGCGCGTCATCGGGCGCGTGACAGGAATATCGCCGAGGAAGTAGTCCGCGTGCGTCGTGCCCATGCACTTCACCGGCGTACCGGCCTGCGCGAACGCCGTTGCGAATTCGGAATGCGTGTGCGCAATGCCGCCGCATGCAAAGGCCAGATAGATCTCGTGATGAGTCGGCGTGTCCGACGAGGGCCGGAAGCGGGTGTCGAGCGGCTGGCCGGTCTCGAGTGAGATCGGGACCATGTGCTCGGCGGTGAGCTGGTCATAGGGCACGCCGCTCGCCTTGATGACAAACAGCCCGGCAGCGCGGTCCACACCCGAGACGTTGCCGAACGTCCCCATGACGAGGCCCCGCGCGACCAGGTCAAGATTGGCGCGACAGACCTGTTCTCGCAGTGCTTCAGCCATCAGGCTCATGACGTGTGATCTCCAGTGGCGCGCTCGCGACCAGTCGCACGCTCGCGAATGGCGAGGAGCCGCTTCATCAATGTCGAAAGATCGGCCCTGGCGCTTGCCACGCCGCCAAACGTGTCGTGGAGTTCGCGATACAGGCCGTACAGGTCGTCGTACACGAGGCGCGCGTTGGCGTTGGGCAGGTAGCGGGTATCAGCCAGCGTCGTCATCTGCTGCTGGGCTGATTCGAAGTCGTCATAACCGCCGGCGTTAGAGCCGGCTGCGACGGCCGCGGCAATCGACGCGCCAAGCGCCGGCGTCTGCGGCGATCCGGCCAGCAGCATGGGATAGCCGAGCACGTCGGCGTAGATTTGCATGAAGAGGGGATTCTTCTCCGCGATGCCGCCGCAGGACACCACGCGTTCAACCGGGACGCCGTTGGCGTTGAGCCGCTCGATGATCGCGCGAGCGCCAAAGGCAGTGGCTTCGATGAGCGCGCGATAGATTTCCGAGCGTGTCGTGTGAAGTGTCTGGCCGATGATCAGACCGGTCAGGCGCGGGTCCACCAGGATGGTGCGGTTGCCGTTGTTCCAGTCGAGCGCGACCAGGCCCGATTGTCCTGGCGCCAGACGCGCGGCTTCAGTCGACAGCGCCGCATGCATCGCTTCGTCGCCGCCGCACACCACTTCCACCCACCAGCGCAGCAGGTCGCCGACTGCTGACTGCCCGGCCTCGACGCCGTAGTAGCCGGGCATGACCGATCCGTTCACGGTGCCGCAGATACCGGGGACGACCGGCGCGCCGGCGGTCGCCGGAGCGATCGCGATATCGCACGTGGAGGTGCCGATGATTTTGACCAGCGTGCCCGGAGTGATGCCCGCGCCGACGGCGCCGTAATGCGCATCGAACGCGCCCATCGCGAGGGGAAGACCTTCGGGCAAGCCAAACGCGCCGGCCCATTCGGGGCTCAACGTGCCGGCAGGCCGGTCCGACGACCAGGCCCGGTCGAAGAGCCGACTGCGTAACGCGGCCAGTCTCGGATCGAGGCGTGTCAGGAAGCTCTCGGACGGCAGCCCTCCCCAATCGGGCGAGTACATCGCCTTGTGCCCGGCGGCGCAGACGCCTCGCCTGATCTCGCCAGGCGTACGCACACCGGCGAGCACGGCGGGAATGTAGTCGGCCAGCTCCACCCAGCTCTCGGCGGCAGCAAACACATCAGGCGCCACCTTCAGGCAGCGCCAGATTTTCGACCAGAACCACTCGGACGAATAGGTGCCGCCGATGACGGCCAGGTACTCGGGCGCGAACTCACCCGCCATCGCGGTAATCGCGGCCGCTTCGTCCGCGCCGGTGTGGTCCTTCCAGAGCCAGGCATGCGCAGCTGGATTCTGCGTCCACTTCGGGTCGAGCGCAAGCGCCTGCATCCGGGCATCAACCGGAATCGGCGTTGAGCCCGTCGTGTCCGTACCGATCCCGATCACGCGGTCTGGCGAAAACGCCGCGTCGGTCGCAGCTGCGGCGGCCAGGGCCGTCGGCACCGCAGCCTTCAGGCCGGCCAGGTAGTCGGCCGGGTTCTGCCGCGCCAGGTGCGGGTCGTGCGCGTCCACGATGACGCCGCCGACGCCGGTCGGGAAGTCGAACACGCTCGTGCCGAGCATGCGGCCGTTCGCGCAATCGACCACGACCGCGCGGACGGATCCCGTGCCGAAGTCGAGACCGAGTGTGAAAGACCGCGCCGCCATGACCGAATCAGCCGACGAGGATGGGGCTGACGATGTCGAGGATGTCGGGACCGGTGCCGGCCGCGCGGGCGAGGTCGAGCTCGTCCTTGCGGGTGTAGATGCGGACCGCCTTCAGCGCCAGATTCGCGAAGTTGATCATGCTGCGCTCCATGGCGCGCGTGGGGTCGTCGCGATAGGTGAACTGATCCTGACTGTAGTAGCCGCGATAGCCGCGCACGAACGTGGTGAACAGGTAGTCCACCGATTCAGGAATGGAGATGGTGCCGAAGATCAGATCCTGGTCGTTGCGTCCCTGACGCGCGTCGTTGATGTCGAACTTGTGAATCTCGACCCCCGAGTACGCCGCCAGATCGCAGGCAGTGGACGCGGTGGTGCCTTCCATCTTCTGGTGGCCGTAGTCCACGGTCAGGCCGCAGTTGTTTCCGCCGCACGTGTCGTTGACGCGCTTGGCGACGAGGATCGCGGAAGCCGCCGTTGGCACAATCATGAACAGCTCGCGCGGTTCGTACGGCTTGGGCTCGATGGCCAGTTTGATGCCCGCGTCGAGGCAGGCGCGATTGACCGTGACGAGGGCGTCAGTAAACCACTCCAGTGACTGCAGGTAGTCCACCTGGAAGTGATAATCGGCGCCGTCCGAGCCGGGCCACACGCTCACGACCGGAATCTTGAGGGCCTTGGCGAGTTCAACGGCCTTGAGGATTTCGTCGAGCGCCGCGCGCCGCAGCGTGGGATCCGGATTGCACGGCCCGCCAAGCCGGAACATGGGATTCGTCCACGTGTTGATGTTGCACGCGGGGATCGTCATGCCAAGTTCTGCCAGGAATCCGTTCCGGGCGCGTTCAACGGCCTCCCAGTCCAGGTCACCGTTGAGGGTCTTTTCGAAGACGCTCTGGTGAATCTCGATGGCATCGATGCCTGCGGCCTTGGTGCGGCGGCACTGGCCCTCGAAGGTGTTGCCAAACTCGGCGTTGTCCGAGTGGTAGCCGAGGGGCGCAAACCGATCGAAGAAGTCGCCCGCCGACCAGTGGCCGACGCTGTGGCGAATATCAAGGACCTTCAGGAACTCAAGCGCGCGCGCGCGGTCGAGCGGGCCAGGCTGCGCAAGGGCAAACGCGATCTGGTCACTGGTAAAACGGGTCATCTTGATCTCCAAAGAGGGGGCCGGGTGTGCTCATCGTATACCGCTCGGGCGGCGGCCATCGTCTCTGCGGACAGCGCAGCCGATCGCCCACGCGCCGAACCCGATCGGCGACCGCGCCATATCGGAGCGACCGAGTGTGCGTGAGTCAGGTCCCCACTTCCTAAGGTCCTAACTTCCTAAGGTCCCAAGTGACCGCGCGGCAAGGAACTCCCCAGCCGCGTTCCGAAACTCATCCGTCCACTCGTGTCCGCCCTTGAACCGCACCACCGAATGCTCAACACCGCGTGCAGCAAGAAACGCGTCGTCCTGATCGACTTTGTCGCTCGAGTACCACTGCTCCAGATGTCCGACACCAATCAGCACCTTCGGCCAGGGATGACGATGGGCAGCCTCGGTCTTCAGTTCCGGGGGGATGTCGCCGGCAAGCGCGATCACGCCTGCGACGGACCTCGCGCCCAGAAGCGCGGCGCGATAGGCCATGGCGACGCCCTGTGAAAAGCCAACGAAAACGATTCGTCCAGGGCTGAAGCCCGTGACCTCCGTACGAATCGCCGCGTCTACATACGCGATGTTGTCGGCGATCGCCTGCTCGCGGTTTTCGCGCGTCATCCAGTTCGCCACCACCTTCGCATCGCCGCGTGTGTAGAACCGATTGAGCGCCTGAATCGAGACCCGCGTCCACTGGTCTGCGCCTGGAATGCGGCGCAGTTCTTCGAGCATGTCGTCTGCCGATTGACCGTAGCCGTGGAATCCGATGAGTACCCGTGAAGAAACGGCCGCGTCCTCATCGGTATCGATGAGGATGCGGCCGTGGACTGTGGCGGGAACGAGTGCGGTGATCACTTCACGGCCGGGGGTACCGTCAGTGTCACACCGCTCCTGGCAAGCGCTTGGCTCAGCGCCGTGGCCTTCGCCAGGAACGCATTGAGTTCAACGATCGCCTTCGGCAAGCTCAGGCGGACGTCGGCGTACTGGTTCATCAACGACGTGCTGGGCATGTCGTAAAACGCCATGATCTGACCCTTCACGTTGCTCGTCTTGCCGACAATGTCGGCCGGGTTGGCGGGTGCACCGCCACCGCCGCGGCCACCGCCACCGCCCACCGCCGGCGGCACCCCGAACTTGGCGCGCACGGTGTCCCACTCCTTCTGCACCGCAGCGAACTGCGTCTTGAGCGCGTCAGGTACATTGGCCATGCCAGAAATCTTGCCCGCCAGGTCGGTCATCTGCGTGTGCAGCGGCATGACGGCCCGCGCCGCCTCAACGCCGCGCGTCTGCAGTTGATGCAAGTCCATCACGATGTCGTAGTAGCGCTTGCGCTGGGCGTCGCTCAGCTGATTCGCCGGGTCAAGCACCACTCGCATGGGCTTGGTGCCCACGGACTTGCCGTCGACCAGAAGCGCAACGTTGAACGTGCCTGGCAGCACCCATGGTCCCTGGTTGGCCGCACCGCCACCAAACCCGCCACCACCGCCACCGCAGGGGTTTGTCGGATCAACACCTGACGCCGGCTGGGGCGCAGGCACTCCCGGCACCGCGCCGCCGCCACCCGCGCGTCCACCGGGGCCACCGCCCTGGCGACCGCCGGCGGGCACTCCGCCGCCCGGAGCCGTCACCACTGTCGGTGCCGAATCCACGCGCATATCCCAGCACACGGTCTGAATGCCGGCGACGTTACGTGACGCGGGAATCGCGATCGTCCTGATGTCTTTGCCAAGCGCGTCGGTGATCTTCAGTGACAGCGCACCCACGGGCTTCTTGAGATGGAACTGAATCACGGCGTCGGTCGGCGGATTCTCGCCGGCGAAGAAGTGATGGCCCCAGAACTCGTCGTTCTGATGGTCCTTCGAGCGCCACTGCAGCGCCGGGCCGATGGAGAACAACGTGGCATCAGACGCCGAGGCCTGCGTCGCCGCGTATTCCTGGATGGGTTCGAGGTGATCGAGGATCCAGATCGAACGACCGTGTGTGCCCACAATCATCGCGTTGTCACGTGGGTGAATGGCAATCTCGTCCACGCGCACGGTTGGCAGGTTGCCCTTGATCCGGCGCCAGCTCTTGCCGCGATCGAGCGAGGCGAACAGGCCCGTCTCGGTGCCGATGTAGAGCACGTCGGCGTTTTTGGTGTCCTCGGTCAGCGTCTTCACCACTTCGGTGCTCAGGTTTGCATTGATGGACCGGAACGTGGCACCAAAGTCGTTGCTCACCCACATGTAGGTCTTGAAGTCGTTCAGCCGATGGCCGTCCACGGTGACGTACACCGTGCCCGCATCAAACCGCGACGGCACCACTTCCGACACCCACGCGCCAGCCGGGAACCCGGGGATATTGGCGGTGATGCGGTTCCAGGTCTTGCCGGCATCCCTCGACACACTCACGACGCCATCGTCTGTGCCGGTGTAATAGACGCCGGCCTGTTTCGGCGACTCGGCGAGCGAGACGATCGTTCCCCAGTTCGAGATGCCGTCATTGCGTGCGATACGAATTTCGTTGCCGCGCAGGCCCATGGTGGCAATTTCATTCCGGTCGGCGTTCATCGTGAGGTCGGGACTGATCACGGCCCATGAGTCGCCGCGGTCATTCGAGCGGAACACTTTGTTGGCCGCCGCGAGCAAGGTGCCGCTCTCGTTGGGCGAAAACACCAGGGCCGTATCCCAGTTGAAGCGGAACGGCAGCGCGCCATCGGCCGCAGGCGGATCGGTATTTGCGAACGTCGGACGGATGTTGCGGGATTCGCCGGTCTCGGCGTTCTTGCGCTGAATGTTGCCGTCCTGCGATTCGCTGTAGACGATGTTCGGATTGTTGGGGTCGACGAGCACGACAAAGCCGTCGCCGCCCTGCACCTGATAGAAGTCGCTGTTCAGAATGCCGCGCGTGAACCGCGTCGCGCTCGGGCCGCACCAGTTGTAGTTGTCCTGCAGGCCGCCGCACACGTTGTAGGGCGTGGCCATGTCCACGCTCACGTGGTAGTAGAGCGCCAGCGGCAGGTTGTTGTGCTGGAACCAGGTCTTGCTCATGTCGTACGAGATCGCGACGCCGCCGTCGCCGCCAATCAGGATGTGATTGGCGTTCGCGGGGTTGATCCACATGGCGTGGATGTCGTCGTGAATGGCCTGCGCGGCATCGGTCTGGAATGTGCGACCGCCGTCGATGCTCATCTGCATGCCCACGCCACCCATGTAGACGCGGTCGGGATTGCTGGGATCGATGCGGACCTGGCTGAAGTACATCGGACGCGGATTGACGTTGCTCACCTGCTTCCACGACGTGCCGCCATCGTCGGACCGGTAGAGTCCGGTGGGGTTGGAGCTCGCAGCCGCTGCGGGAGGCGCAGCGCCGCCCGCAGCGCCAGCGCCCGCGCCACGACCGAGGCCGCGACCGCCGTCGGCCGCCCCGGCCGGACCCTCGCCCTCAACAAGCGCGTAGACGATGTTGGCGGATGCGCGGTACGCGTCCACGGCGATGCGGCCCATCGGGCCAGTGGGAAGACCGCCCTCAACGCGGGCCCAGGTCTCGCCGGCATCGGTGGACTTGAACACGCCGCTGCCGGGACCGCCGCCGTTCATGCAGCACTGCGATCGGCGCCGCTGATACATGGTGGCGAACATGATGTTCGGGTTGGCGTCGGCGATCACCAGGTCATTGGCGCCGGTGTCGGCATCGCCCTTGAGCACCAGTTTCCACGTGGCGCCGCCATCGGTGGTCTTGTAGACGCCGCGGTCTCCGCCGGGCCCCCAGAGCGAGCCGGTGGCCGCGACAAAGACGACGTTGTCGTTGGTCGGGTGCATCACGATGCGGTTAATGTGGTACGAGGTGGGCAGGCCCATGTGCTTCCAGGTCTGACCGCCGTCGGTGGACTTGTAGACGCCGTTGCCCCAGGACGTGCTCTGGCGGTTGTTGGACTCGCCGGTGCCCATCCATACCAGGTCGGGGTTGTTTTGCGACACCGTGACGTCACCAATGGACATCAGGCCCTGATCCTGGAACTGGGCCTCGTAGGTGGCGCCGTTGCTCGTGGTTTTCCACACGCCGCCATGGGCGGTGGCGACGTAATAGATCGCCGGGTTCTTTTCGTACACCGCCAGATCCGAGACACGGCCCGACATGGTGGCCGGCCCGATGGATCTGAAGTGCAGGCTGTCGAGCGGGTCAGCCGCAGCGGACTGGGCCGTCAGCTGGCCACGGATGGAACCGGAAAACGCCACACCAAGAACCAGTGCGGACAACCCAACGAAACGAAGATGCCTCAACATTCAACCTCCAGAGCCAGGAGCACGAAAGAGTCAGGATTATAGCCCGGCGGGTATGATCGGGGGACCATGACCACCGCCGCCGTGAAGAGCCGTAACCGGGCCGATATCCCTGAGGAATACACCTGGAACCTGGCCGACATTTACCCCGATTGGGACGCGTGGGAGGCCGATCGCGCCCACCTCGAGGCCAGAATTGATGAATATGCCGCGCTCAAGGGCACCCTGGGCCAGAGTCCGGGGCAGCTATTGACGGCGTTCAGGCTCAGCGACGCCCTGGGGAAGCTGGCACACACGGTCTATTACTTTCCCTCGCTCAAGTACGACGAGGATCAGCGCAATAACGATATCAACGCGAGGCGTCAGACCATCGAGGCGCTGTTTGCCCGGTGGCAGCAGGTCACGTCGTGGTTCAGCCCCGAACTGCTGACCATTCCGCTTGCCACCGTTCGCGGCTGGTTGGACGCGAATCCGGAGCTGGCCGTGTACCGGTTTGCCATAGAAGAGGTGTACCGGCAGCAGGAGCACGTGCTCGACGAGGCCGGCGAGCGGTTGCTGTCGCTGGCGACGCGGGTGACCGCCGCGCCCAATGAAGCCTACGGGGCGCTGTCCACATCAGACGCGAAGTTTCCCGATGTGACGCTCAGTACTGGTGAGACGGTCAAGATGTCGTACGGGCAGTACCGGGCGGTGCTCGCGGGCAACCGTAATCAGGCCGATCGGCGCGCGGCGTTTCTCGCGCACTACGGCACCTACGCGGCCAACATCAACACCTACGCGTCGCTCTATCACAGCGTGTGCCAGCGCAACTGGTTCCAGGCGCGCGCCCGGGGCTATGCCAGTAGCCTGGACGCGGCGCTGCACGGCAATGCGATTCCCGCAGCCGTGGTCGAGAATCTGATCGCCGCCGCACGCGCCGGCGTGGAGCCGATGCGCCGCTATCACCGCCTGCGGCGCGAACGCCTGAAGCTCGATCAGTACTTCCCGTATGACTTCTCGATCCCGGTGGTCGAGTGGGATCAGCGCTACGACTACTCGACCGTGGCCGCGCCCATCGTGGAGGCGGTAGCCCCGCTTGGCGCCGACTACCAGGCGCGCATGCGCCGCGGGTTTTCCGAACGATGGATCGACGTGTTCGAGAACGACGGCAAACGCAGCGGCGCCTACTCGGCCAGCGTCTACGGGAAGCACCCGTACATGCTGATGAACTGGAATGAAACACTGGACGACGTGTTCACGATGGCGCACGAAATGGGCCACTCGATGCACACCATGCTGTCGCACGAAACCCAACCGTTTGTGTATTCCGACTACACCATCTTTGTGGCCGAGGTGGCGTCCACGCTGAACGAGGCGCTGCTCCTCGATCACCTGCTGGCACGGGCCGGCAGCGGCGCCGAGCAGTCGGTGTTGCTTCAGCACGCCATCGACAACATCACCAGCACTTTCTACACGCAGGTGATGTTTGCGGACTTCGAACTGCAGGTCCATCGGCGGGTGGAGCGCGACGAGCCAGTCACCGCCGACCTGCTGAACGGCCTGTACAAGAGACTGTGTGAGGACTATTACGGGGACGCCGTGAGCCTTGAGGAGCTGACCCCGATTACCTGGGCTCGGATTCCGCACTTTTTCAATTCGCCGTTCTACGTCTATCAATACGCGACGTGTTTCGCTTCAGCGGCGAAACTGTCCACGACCCTGATGGCAAACGACCCGGGGGCCAGGGAGGCCGCTCGCGCGCGTTACATCGAGCTGCTCTCCTCGGGCGGCAACGACCATCCCATGAAACAGCTCGCCAAGGCCGGCATCGACCTTTCACAGCCTGACACCGTGGCGGCCGTGGTGGAGCAACTCGACAAATTAGTGACCCAGCTCGAGCGACTCTGATCGGGGCCGTTCCACTCGCTTGGATCGCCTGATTCAGGCACCCGGATTCCCGGATGGGCGCAATTTCTGGATGCCCCCCCGAGTACGGCCGTAACTGGTTGAATCGAAACGAACAGAGCGCCTGTACGAGATCGAGGCACTTCGGTCTGCGGGTACGGCACGGCCTTTCCTTACAGGAAAGGCGTGGGCATCCTGGACAAACTCAAGCCGCAACCCCGCTGGAAGCACGCTGACCCCGCCATCCGACTCGAGGCGCTGAAAGAACTCAGCGACCCCGACGAGTTGGCGGCCATGGCACAGAGCGACCCAGACGCCAAGGTCCGCCGGGCGGCGATCGAAATGGTAACCGACCCGTCAGTTCTTGGGCGTGTGACCACAACAGGAGCGGATCCTGCGATCAAAGATGCCGCGGCCGATCGCCTGTTCGCCCTTGCCACAGACCCAGCCGATGCGAGCATCGCCGTGGTTGCCGCCGGCTTTCTGACCGACAACCGGCGCCTGTCGTCGGTGGCCAAGAGCGCGGCGGCCGACGCCGTGCGCGAAATGGCCCTCGGCCGGTTGGCCGATGAACGCTCGCTTGGTGGCGTGGCCCGCCAGGCCAAAGTGGAAAGCACCGCGCTGGCGGCCTGCGCGCGACTGACCTCTGCTGACGAGTTGCTCGACACCACGCTCAACAGCGCCCACAAGGACGTGGCGCTGGCAGCGTTTGATCGACTGGCCGCCACCGCCTCCACGCCATTGGCCGAAGACGCGGCGTTGCTCAAGACCATTGAGTCACGGTCGCAGCAGAAAGCCGTGGCCCGCCGGGCAAAGACGATGCTGCAGGCGATCGAAGACGCCGAGGCTGCTCGTCGCGCGGCCGAAGAAGAGCTGCGGCGCCAGGAAGCGTTGCTTTGCGACACCGTCGAGAATCTCACCGACATGTCAGACCCCGACCGCACCGAGGCCGACCTGGCGCGCATCAGCGCCGCGTGGCAGGCCCTGTCGGGAGCGGATGCCGCCGCCGCGCGCCGATTTGCGACCGGTGAAGAAGCCGCCCGCACGCGGATCACGCAGCGGCGCACCGACATTGAAGCCGCGGTGGAGAAGGCGCGCCGGCGTGGTGAAGCCCTGGCCAGCCGCGAGGCGCTCTGCCAGCGGGTGGAAACCATCGAAGGCGACGACATCATCGAACAGCTCGTCCCCATTGAAGAAGAGTGGGCGCAGCTCACGCCGCTTGTGGGCAACGGCCCCGAGGCGGATCAGCTCGCCTCACGATTTGCGCAGGCCGTTGGCGCCTGCCGCAAGCGGCACGCCCTGGGCGCTGCCCTGCAAGAAACCCGTGCCTCGCTCGAAACGCTCGTGGTCGAGGCTGAAGCCCTGCCCGCTCAGGGAGATGCGGCAGCTGCCGGCCGTTGGCAGGCCCTGTCGCGCGACACTCGCGCGATGGTGGCCACACTTGCCGACGCGTCGCGCCCTGCCACTGACCTGGCGGATCGCCTGGCCGTCGTCTCACGCGCCTTTGACGCGCGTGAGGCGGCGGCACGCGAAGCGGCAGACAAGGCAACGCTTGATTTGGCCGTGAAACTCACGCGGCTGGCGGACCGCGCCAAGCGCACGGCCGAGTCTGAAACCATCACCCTTCGTGAAGGGGAACGCGTGCTGCGCGACGTGATGACGGCACTCGACGATGCGGGTTCGGGTGAACAGACGAAGGAAGTGACCGAAGCGATTGGCGTGTTGCGCAAACAGCAGGAAACGGTCGCCCCGCGTGTGAAGGAACTGCGCGACATGGACGACTGGCGCCGGTTCGCCAACGCCCAGCAGCAGGAACAGCTCATCGCGATGGCTGAGGCCATTGTGGCGTCGCTCAAGGCCGAGGAAGAGGCGGGCAAGACCGCGGAACTGGCCGCCACCGCGAAGGCGCTCCGTGAGTTCCATCTGCGATGGCAGGAAGTGGCCGATGCGCCGCGGCACTCCGCGCAGCGGTTGTGGGATCGCTTCAAGACGGCCACGGACTTTATTCGCAGCCGGTGCGAAATCTATTTCGCCAAGTTGCGCGAAGAACGCGGCACCAACATGGCGGCCAAAGCCGCGCTGGTGGAGCAGGCTGAGGCGCTGGCCACATCCACTGACTGGGCCAAGACCGCGGCGAAGTTCCAGGAACTGCAGAAGGCGTGGCAGGAGACGGGACCTGTACCGCGTGATGCCTCCCGCGACCTGGCGCAGCGATTTCGCACGGCGTGCAACACCTTCTTCACGCAGCGGCGCGATGACCTGATGTCGAAGAAGAAGGAGTGGTCCGAGAATCTCACGCGCAAAGAGGCGCTGTGCGTGCGCGCAGAGGAGTTGGCCGAGTCCACACAGTGGGACGCCGCGTCTTCCGAGATGAAGAAGCTGCAGGCCGACTGGAAAACGATCGGGCCCGTGCGCCACAACAAGAGCGAAGTGGTCTGGAACCGATTCCGGTCAGCGGCCGACAAGTTCTTCGAGCGGTACCACAACCGGCACCAGATCGCCGCCGCGGAGAAGATCGCCGAACACGTGGCGCTTGTGGTGTCTCTCGAGACCCTTGCGGCTCTCGAAGAAGCGCCAGAGGACCTTGCGGCCCAGGTGCAGACGTTGCGCACCACCATTTCGAAGGCGCCGGCCGTGGTCAGCCCTGAGATGAAGGAACTGCACGAGCGCTGGAAGGCCGCGCTCGCCACGCTCGTGGCGAAATGGCCTGGCGCATTCGCGGGCACCGATCTTGACCCGGCGGCCATCCATGAACGCATGGAGAAACTGATCGCCAAGGTTGAGACCTTGATCAAGGAAGAAAAGCCCGCCGCAGCCTCAAACAGGTCGGCCACCGAGTTGCTCGCCGAGCGGCTGCGTTCAGCGCTGGCCAGCAACGCGATGGGTGGCCGCGCCGACGATTCGAAGTGGCGCGCCGCAGGCGAAACGGTTGAAGAAGCTCAGGACGCCTGGCAGCGGATTGCGCCGGTGCCAAGCGAAGACACACACGCGCTCGAGGCCAGGTTCAAGGCGGCCTGCAAGCGCGTCATGGAACAGGTGAAGCTGCACGTCAGCGCGCCTGTGGGTGGCCCCGGCGGCGGTTTCGGAGGAGGCCGCCCCGGAGGCCGTCCCAGTGGCGGACCGCGAGGGTCGTCGGGGTCCAGGGGTCCTGGAGTCCCGGGATCCCGGGGTCCTAGCGCTCGCCGTAACGATCAGCAACCTGTCGGAGCGTAGCGAACGCTTCGCTTCCTAAACGTCGGGCGCGCTGGGTCTCAAGCGCGCCCGACGACGCGGCCTTGAAACCCAGGCCGGCGCGACGTGCGGAAACTCTCGACTATCGAAACACGACCCTGCCTCCAACAATCGTGTACACCACCTTCGCTTGGCGAATTTCTTCGTCCGGTACGGTGGTGATGTCTTTTGAGAGCACCACGATGTCGGCGAGCTTGCCGGGAGTGAGCGACCCCTTGGTCTGCTCCTCAAACGCGCCGTACGCCGCCCACAGCGTGTAGGACTTCAGCCCCTCGATACGCGACATTCGCTGATCCGGATAGAACACCGAACCATCCGCCACTTTACGGGTCACCGTGGCGTAGTAACTCGCGATCGGATCCACATCTTCCACCGGCGCATCAGTGCCGTTGATCACCATGCCGCCCGACTTCATCAGCTTCTGCCAGACGTACGCGCCCTCTTCGGCGCGCTCGGCGCCGAGGCGCGCCGTCACATACGGCGCATCGGACGTGGCGTGAATGCCCTGCATCGCGGCAATCACACCGAGTTGTCCGAACCGGGGAATGTCGTTGCGATGGATGTGCTGCGCGTGCTCCACCCGCCACCGCAGGTCTTTGCCGTTCCGGTTGTTCTTGCGGAACGCCTCCTCATAGATATTCAGCACTTCGCGATTGGCGCGGTCGCCGATGGCATGCAGACACAACTGATAGCCGTGATCGATGGCCAGTTGCGCGGTGGTGCGGACGTTCTCCAGATCCCGGCCCAGCCCGGAACTCGTGACGGAATCCGAGTACGGCGCCAGCAGCCACGCACCGCGCGACCCAAGCGCGCCGTCCACAGAAATCTTGATCGCGCGCACCGTCAGGTGTTTGTTGCCGTAGTCGATGAGTCGTCCGCGCGACAACTGCTCGGGGCTGCCGCCGCCGCGAATCATCACCCACAACCGCGCCTGCAACCGCCCGTCGTCTACCATGCGTTTGAAACGCTCGACATCGCCGAAGCTGGAGCCGGCATCCTGAAAACTGGTCACACCCTTCGACAGGATCTCCCGGTTGGCGAGTTCGACGACGCGGTCGCCCTCGGCGTCGCGCTCTTCGGCCGTAGGCACGGGCTGGCCTGTGCCAGGACGAATCAGGCCTGATGCCGTTTCGCGCAGCAGCCCGGTCGGGTTGCCGGCCTTGTCCTTCAGGATCTCGCCGCCGGCCGGATTCGGGGTCTTCGCCGTGAGATTCGACAACTCCATCGCTTTCGCGTTCGCGAACGATGCGTGACCGCTCGCATGGGTGAGGATCACAGGGTTGTTCGGCGAGACCGCGTCGAGTGACGCATGCAGCGGAAATCCTTCCACGCCGGGCTGCGGCACCGACGTCCACTTCTCCTGATGCCACCCGCGGCCGATGATCCACTGGCCCGGCCGGGCCTTCGCCGCGGCGTCGCCCACCATCTTGACGATCTCGTCCCAACTCTTCGTGTTCATCAACTCCAGGCCCAGCTTCGCCCGGCCAATGCCGGTGAAGTGACCGTGTCCCTCGATGAAACCGGGGAGCGCCGTTTGTCCACCCAGATTGATCACCTGCGTGGATGGACCGATGTATCGGCCTATCTCCGCGTTCGTGCCCAGCGCCACAATCGTGTCGCCGTTCACGGCAATGGCTTCCGCCACTGGCCGTGCGTCATCGGCGGTGACAACGCGCCCGTTGTTGAGGACGAGGGTGGCGGGTGCCACTTGCTGTTGCGCAGACGACGTGCTCACCAACAGAATCGCGAGGGTGGGTGCGAGGAAGCGTAGTTTCACATTCATGGCATGAACACCTGTGTAAAGTTGCCGCCGAAGACGCGCTGCCGGTTTTCTGAATCCACTCCGAGGTCTTCAAGCAGCGCGAGCTGCGACTCGTAGATGGCGGCGTGCCAGCCGCGCGGAAAAAACGACGAATCAGACCCGAACAGGATACGCGACGGTCCGATGGAATCAAGAGCCGCGGCAAACACGGCCCTGAGCGTCAAGCCGGGATGGAACTGCACCCAGCTGTTGGAACTGGACGTATCGAGATAAATGTTGGACGTGGACGCGGCGGCCATCAACGCCTCGCGCAGCAGGCCTGCCCCGAAGTGCGGAATCACGACGGGCACGGTCGGGTGGCGCGCGGCCATCGCGGCCACGGCCAGAGGGTGGCCCAACCGAAGGTCGAAACGGTTCGGCAGGCCGAGTTTCTTTCGAATACCGAGCGAGAGCAGGCCGCAGTGGACAAACACGGCGCGCTGATGGGTTTCGGCCGCGGCAAACACCGCCTCGGCACGGGGATCGTCAAGCGACACCCCATGCATCGCCGGAAACAGGCACACCATGCGCAATCCCATCGCGCCAAATGCGGTGTCGAGGCGGCGCTCCAAATCCTGTGCCGCGGGGTTCACCATGAAGGCGCCCACTACACGAGTCGGATGCCTGGCGACCGCGGCCGCCACCGACCCTTCGTCGCCAGGCACACTGGCAATCAGCACGCCGCGACCGACACGGTGGCGATCCCACTCGGCCACCCACCGGTCAGCCAACGCCCCATCGTCGCCAGGCGCCTCCCAGCCGAGACGCGCCGGCAGATCGACGGCCGGATCGCCGGTGACATTGCTGAGGGCGCCGCCAAGCGTCCGGAACAGGTTGGAGGAAAAGAAGTGGCAGTGGGCGTCGTTGAGTTGCATCACGTGACCTGCATTACTTGAATCCGAATCGCTTCTCTGCGAAGAGGAAGTACGGCAGCGACAGGACGGCGAGCGCGGCGGCGATGCCGAACGCGGGACGGAACCCGAGCTGGTGAATCAGTCCACCCATGGCAGTGGAGCCGCTGCCCACGCCCGTGTCGAAGGCGGCGAGCATGGCGCCAAACGCCGCCCCGCGCCGCCACTGGGGAATGCGCTTCATGATGTACGCGGTGTACGCCGGATACACCAACCCGAAGCCGGCGCCGAACACCAGGGCGGCCAGCAGGAACATCACCCTGCCATTCGCCACGGCCAGCATCGTCATACCCAGTGCCGTCGCGGCCAGGCATGGCAACAAGGCGCGCCGGTGTCCGACCGTGTCGAGAAAACGTCCCACCGACATGCGGCCGACCAGAATGGTCACGGCCATCACGGTGAGAAAGAGGCTGCGGGGCGAGACACCCAGCTCGTCTGCGAACATGGCCGAAAAGCTTGTCAGACTTCCGTACCCGAAGGCGATCAACGCCATTGAGACGGACAACGCCAGCACGCGCCACTCCACCAGGTCCTGGAGTGTGCGAGGCCTGGGCGGCAACGCCGCAGCTTCGTCGCGGTCGTCAGGGAGGCGCCAGGCGATGATGGCCATCACGAGGTTCAGCAGCGCGATCTCAAGACACATCGTGGCCCAGCCGAAGCTGAACATCCAGAACCCGAAGGGCGGTGCGATGGCCAGTGCGGAGACCGACGACAGTCCCCAATAGCCGAGTCCCTCCGCGCGCCTGGTTTCGGGCAACGTGGCGGTCATGTATGCGCCGGACGCCGCGAGCAGGCCCGACCAGAACAAGCCGTGCACGAACACAAAGGCGAGCAACACGCGGTAGTTCGTGATGAATGCGTAGCTCACCGAGAACACGGCGAGCACGAGGCTGACGACGATCAGTACGCGGCGATGCCCCAGGCGGTCGGCGATCTGTCCGGTAATTGGCGCCGACAGCGCGGACGCGTACGTGAGGAAACCCAGAAAGAGCCCGGCCGCAAACGTGGTGCCCCCGAGCGCCAGCACATGGTACGGCGCCGCAGGCAACATCTGAAACAGCGACAGGAACACCGTGAAGGTGTACGCGCACATCACGAAGAATCTTGGGGTGAACAGGCGGTCGGACACGAGGGGATCAGTATAGAGAGATTGAGGATCGGGATGGGACGGATGGTGGATTGCGGATGGTCGATGGCAATTGTGGGCTGGTGGGATTGGGGGATTGGCCGATTGCTGGATTGGGCGATTGGTGGCGGATGGGGTGAGCCCCCTGACAGTCCCCCCCGGAGTCTGATGGTGCGATGGACGCTCAATTCCTCAATCCTCAATCATCAATTCCACTAGAATCTCCCCATGCGCCCGAGTGCCCTTTGGAAAGAGTTGTCGGCGGAGAAGCGGCTGATCGCCGCCACCGCCTTCTGGAACGATGAACACGGAGTGGAGCAGCAGGTGGAGGTCATTGTCACCATCGCCCGTAAGCTCAATTTCAGGCCGAAGAGTGTCCCCTCGCTGCCAATTGAACGCCGTGCCCGGCTTCTGGCGGGGATGGACGACGTGTCGGACGCCGTGGCGTCGCGGGCGCTGATTGCCTATCACCTGGAGGCCGAACGTCCGATGATGGGCGCCTTCCTCGATGCCCTGGGCATCACTCACGACAACGGTTTGATCACAGCCGAAGACCTGGCCCCGCCTGACACAGCGAAGCTGGCCGAAGGCGTGCGCACGCTCAAAGGGGCATTCCCAGCCGACGCGGTGCGGTTGTATTTGCACACATTGGTGTTGCTCGATGGGGACACATGGGCCAACCTTGTTGGCCTGATCGACCCCGCAGGCTAGTGTTTTGGCCACTTCTTCGTGGCACTTGACTTGCTTGATTCAGGCTGCGGGAGGGCAGTGTGCGTCATAACGACGTGGCAGCACGAACCCTCTTGTGTCCAATCTTCCTCCTCCTCCTGGTTGGAGACGGGGGTTGGCTGTCACAAGCGTCGGCGCAAACCGGCCCTCCCGCCACCTCCCCACCGGCAATAGTTCAGGAAGCGCCTCCGGCCCTGCCCGTCGATCTCTGGCGCATCAAAACGGCACTCGATCGACCGATTCGCGTGAAGATTGACGACGGGAAGGTCCGCTTCTATACCGAGACCATCGCCCCCGGAGGCCCGTCGTTCAAGGAGCTCTCGGCGAACTTCAACCTGCGCTTCGGGCCGGTGCCAGGCGCGGGGATGACCCATCAGGAGTTCCTGGGCATGGTGACACCCAGAGAGCTCTACGGCTCTGGCGGAATCAAACCGCTCGAGATCCTGGAATGGGGCCTGGTCAATCACGTTGGGTGGTGGGCGATTCGCAAGCTCTACAAGGAGCTGAGCGAAGCCACGGACGAGCGCCGAATCAAGTCCATTCGCGATCAAATCGACCGGGAACTGGCGGCGCTGCGGGGCGGCAAGTAGAATCCTCTTGTGACGATCCGAGCCGTGATCGCGGCCTGCGTCCTGTGGTCGGTGGCGGGCCAGCTGACCCCCACACCGAGACCACCGGTCTTACCCACGCCGAGCGCCATCGATCTCTCGCAGATCCGGGCCGAGGTTGACGCGGTCATCACGGCGAGCGGCGCAGAAGTCGCCGTGGCGTGGCGCCCGCTGGACGCGAAGCCGGGTGAAGAAATCCTGATTCGTCCCGAGTTGAAGTTTCACGCTGCCTCCACCATGAAGGTGCCGGTGATGATCGAACTGTTCCGCCAGGTGGAACGGGGCATGCGGAAGCTCGATGACAAGGTGCTGGTCACGAACCAGTTCACGAGCATCGTGGACGGCAGCCCGTACGTACTCTCGGCCACCGAAGACTCCGACGGCGAGACCTACAAAGCGATGGGCCGCAAGCTCAGCTATCGCGCGCTTGTGGATGCCGCGATTACCGTCAGCAGCAACCTCGCGACGAATATTCTGATTGAGCACCTGCGCCCCACCAATGTGCAGGCCACCATCGACACGATGGGCGCGCTTGGAATGCAGGTGCTTCGCGGCGTCGAGGATCAGAAGGCGTTTGACGCCGGCAAGAACAATACGACCGACGCGCGAAGCCTGTTGGTGCTCTTTGAGGCAATCGGCCACGGCCAGGCGGTCAGCCCAGGAGCCAGCGCTGCCATGATCGAGATCCTGAAGCGCCAGAAATTCAACGACGGCATTCCAGCGGGTGTGCCGGCGGGGATGCCTGTGGCGCACAAGACCGGATGGATCACGCGCATCCACCACGACGCGGGCATCGTTTATGCCGCGCGACCGTACGTGTTGGTGATTCTCACGCGTGGGATTCCGGACCGTGCCGTCAGCGCGACGCTGATGGCCAACATCAGCCGCGTTATTGTTCGCGCAGCAGGGTAACGGGATCGACGGTCATCGCCCGACGCGCCGGACGCCAGCAGGCCAGGAGCGCGGCCACCAGCAGCAACGCGGACACACCGGCCACGGCCACCGGATCGGACAGCTCCACTTCATAGAGAATCGTCCGCATCACCCGCACAAGAAAATGCGACGCGACGAGGCCGATGGCCATCCCGATTTGAGCCATGGCATTGGCGCGAAAAAGGGCCAGTGTGAAGGCGGCGATGGCCGACTGAACGCGGCGCCCGCCACGGCGCGGGGGACGAGGGCCCGCTCAACCATCGCTACACTCCGCCCGCGTCGCTCAGGACGTGTTTGCGTCGGGCATCACCGATCAGCCCTTCCAGACGTTGGGCCTCTGCCCGAAGGACGGCATCGCCAAGGACGGTCAGTTCGTAGTAGCGGCGCCGGGAGTCGGCGCGGGCGGCTGGGCCGGGGTCCTGGGGTCCTGGGGTTCTGGAGTCCCGGGGTCCTGGGGCGAGGAGTTCCTGCTCCATCAGCCGTTGCAGAAGTGTGTACAGGGTCCCTGTTCGTAAACGCACAGATCCACCAGATCGCTCTTCGACCTCTTTAATAATGGCGTATCCGTGCCTGGCACCGTCTGCCAAAGCGAGCAACACCTGGAAGGCGAACGGTGTAAGTGGCAGGAAAGAAAGGGGGTTCTTGTTGTCTACGGACATGTGTACCAGTTTGTTATTTACTCAGTAGATATTCAATCTACTTATCTTCTGTGCATTTGACGATTGAATGCAAACGAAAGTTTGGAACGCACAGCGAGACTCTGGAACTCGTAGCGCGGCCTGGGTCTCAAGGCCGCGACCGCGCGCTTGAGACCCAGCGCGCGCTACGAAATACAGGCTTGCCACCCCAGGTTTTTCAGATTCTGCGGCGTCACGCCGACCGATCCGTTGACGTATGCCGGCGTGGCCGCGCTTGTCATCGCAACGGCCGCGCTCGCGACCTGGTGGCCGGCCCGTCAGGCGGCGCGCGTCGATCCGTGCATTACGCGGCGCGCAGAGTAGCGGCCCGCCACTATTACTTCACTCTTATCGCGGCCATCGCAACGGCGTCAACGGCCTGCGCGGCGCCGATGCTGCCGTTGGTGACAATCACCACACCCCGATCCGCCGCGGCGTCGAAGGCAACGATGGCGTACCACAAGGTGTTGGAACCGTTGTGCCAGATGACGCGCCGGTCGGGCGTCGTTTGCGAAACCCAGCCCATCGCATAGGCGCCGCTCTCCGGTTGATGCAGCCGCCTGAATGTGTCGGCCTTGACGATGCCGTCCTGCCCTCGCTCGCCACGCAGATGCGCCTGTCCCCATCGCGCAAGATCACCCACCGTCATATGCAACCTGCCCGCAGGGCCGAGATACGGCGGATTGTCAGCACCGACGCCGGGCTCGACCGGCGTCAGCGTTCCGCTCGAGGCACGACGATGGCCCCAGGGTTGTGTGAGGAGGTCGCGCGCGCCAGGTGGGCCCTGACCCGCACTGGCGAGCCCCAGAGGCAACAGGACCTCGTCCCGTACGAGGTCCTCCCAGGGCTTCTTCGTCTTCGCTTCAAGCATCGCGCCCGCGACGATGTAGCCCAGATTCGAGTAGAGGAACGCAGCGCCTGGCGCGGCGGTCGGGTCAGTAGCAAGTACGGCGTCTATCACGCGTTGCCGCTGCACGTCCACGGTGGGCGAGCCTTGTGCGACCGTCGCCATCATGGCGGGGAGCGCGTTGGCTGGAAGGCCGGCGCGATGACTCAGCAACTGCGAGAGCGTGACGGGCGCGAACTTGCCCGCCCTGGGCCCCAGCAGGTCGCCCAGCGTGGACGTCCATGACATCTCGCCCCGCTCGACATATTTCGCGACGAGCAGGGACGTGAAGGACTTGGTGATCGAGCCAATGTGCCAGAGGTCGCCTGGTGTGACTGGCGTGTCGTCACCCAGTCGGCGCACGCCGGTGGCATTGACGACTGACACCTCGGCGGAGGTAAACGTGGCGCCGGCCACGGCAGGCAAGGTGGCCTGGGTGCGCAGGGTCTCGAGTCGAGACCCGAGCGTCGGCTCCTGCGACACCAAGGGCTGAACGCCCAGGACCAACCCCACACACATCGCGACGACCGCTGCTATCTTCACGCGCATTTCGGCTCCTTCCACATATAATCCGCCAAACCGTGCCGGATTCTCCACTCCCCTCGTTGGACCGACGACACAGGTTGGTTGCCTGGGTCGTGATTGCCATCGGCGCTGCCCTGCGCTTTGGCGCGATCGGGGCGGGTGCGCCGTATCGCGTGGCCAACGACGAGCCCTTTGTCGTCGGCATGGCCCTCCAAGTCATGAAGTCTGGTGACTTCAATCCGCACTTCTTCGACTATGGCGGCTTGTCGATCTACCTCCACACGGTTGTCGGCGTCGTCACCTTCCTGTTGGGCGCCGTAGCCGGACAATGGGCCAGGGTCGACGCGGTGTGGATCGGGGATCTGCTGCCAGGCGCGCGTCTGGTGACAGCCGCGATGGGTGCCCTCACGGTCTTCCTGGTCTACCGGATTGGATTGCGGCTCGGCCCGCGCGCGGCCCTGATGGCCGGCCTTGCCATGGCGGTGCTTCCGCAGCACGTTCGCGAGTCGCACTTCGCGCTCACCGACACACCGCTGACGTTGCTGATTGCGGCCACCCTCTTGATGTCCCTGCGCGCGGTGGAACGCGCTCACGTCTCGGGCGTCGTGGCGGCGGCCTGCATGGCGGGCCTGGCGGCGTCGGTGAAATACAACGGCGCGGTGGCCCTGGTCATGCCGTTGACTGCGGCGCTGGTGTTGCCTCGGGGCTCACGCCTGCGCGGTCTGGGACTTTCGGTGCTGGGCGCGGGCGGGGCATTTCTCCTCACGTCTCCCTACACGGTGCTGGACCTGCCGGCGTTCCTCAACGGATTCGGCAAGCTCTCACAGTTTTACGTCCAGGGGCGAGATCCCCTGGACGCAGCCGCGATCTATCTGAAATACATGCGGAACTGGTTCTCCTGGGCCGCCGTCGCGCCCACCAACGTCGGCTATCTCGCCGTTCTGCTCGGCGTGGTCGGCATCGTGCTTGTGGTCATGCGCCGCGGTATGTCCCTGACACGAGCGGGTGCAGCCATCCTGGTGGTGTTCCCGTGCCTCTGGTTCGCCATCCTGGCCGAGCAGGGCGGACTCCAGTACGGACGTTACCTGCTTCCGATGGCGCCGATGTTCTGCCTGTTTCTTGGAGCGGCGCTGGCCGCCATCTGGAATGGTGCGACACGGTTCGGCGGGGCTGGTGTGTGGAGCCTGCGCGTGGCGGTGATTGCGCTGCTGGCGCTTCCGGCAGGGTCGGCCGTCGGCTGGGTGCGCGACCATGCGCGGCCTCGGACCGAGGAACTGGCCTCAGCGTGGATTGTTCGCGAGGTGGCCGCCGGGCAGTTGGTGTTTGTTGAGGCGGCGGCCGTGGCCCTTCCGCCTGCGATCAAGGCGTACTTTGTACACCGGCTCGTCGATCGGCCGTTCGAGACCTACAAGGAGCAGGGCGGGATGTACCTGGTCACCACGTCGGCGGAAACCGATCCGTACTTCACGGGACCGGCGGCCAACCCTGCGCAGGCCGCTGCCTATCGAGAGTTGGTCGCGCGAACGGAACCGGCAGTCACATTCCTGCCGGATGCCAACACGCTGGGCCCGCGCATCTCAATCCTGCGCGTGCGGCCATAATACTCATCTCACCGAGACACCAATGGCGTCGCTGACGGCGCGTGGGCCCGCGGCGTCTGACGGCCGATTGACGACCTTGCCGCGCACAACCATGGTGCTGGACCCGCCACCGTCGAGGTTGAGCGCATCGGTGAGCTCCAGCCGATCAGCCAGACGCTGCAACTCGTTAAACGACATTCCGACGCTCACCTGCTGCCGGCCGTCCACCACCACCAGCCAGATGAACCCCATCCGGTCCACACCCACCATCGTCCTGGGATGCCGCGACTGGATGAAGGCCGCGCCGCTGAACTTCTCGACATCCCAGTTCGTGGCCGCCACACCGCCCCGGCGAAGGAGGCCGGCGCCGTTGACGACATGGTCGGCAGACTCGAGACGGTCGCTTTCAAGACCGTTGACGGATGTCCAGGCGCGGCGCACCTCGAGGGTGACGCCCGGCACGAGCAGACCCAGGGGCTCAGGCAGTTCGAGTCCACCAAACGACAGCACCAGACCATCGGCGGGAATCGGCGTGCTGCCGGCGTCGCGCCTCACGGTGGTGACTGTGAGTGGCTTGCCGCCAAGGACCCACTCCACGCCGTTGCCTGCGGTATCGGTGTGTTCGTGATACTTCGGCGAATACAACATCAGCTTGCCGCGAGCGCGGGTGGTATCAACACCATCGATCGGCACGACCACGGGCTTGCCGTCGATGAGCACGTGCAGTTCCGCTCGAGCGCTGACCTGATCAAAAGCCAGCGATGTGCGCCCAACTGGGGGAGACCAGATCGCGATCGCGCCTTTGGGGATCGGTGTATCGCTGACCAGTTCGCCTGCCACCTTCAGCAATCCGACCGGCTCACCATTGTTGATGTTGAAGAAACCCGCGTTCACCGCGGCCAGCACCTTGGCGCGGGCAGCCATTTCCAGCACGGGCTCGGCGTACATCACCTGATCGTTCGAGAGCAGGCTGCTCAGCCGCACCCGGGCCGGGTCGAGCCGCAACAAAGACACGGAGATGGGCCCTGCGGGCTCAACCAGCGTCTGGTCGGTGGACGTAAAGAACTCCACACCCCGGGCCACCGGATCGGGCGCACTGAGCCAGGCGCCTTGAGAGGTGGGCCCTTGTGTCGCGCCGCAGGCCAGCGTGAGCAGGACGAACAACATCGAAGCTCGACGTGTCATGGGCTATTCTTTCACGCGTCATGCACCGACGCACATTTCTCCTCGCCTCCGCGGCGCCCCTACTGGCCGCCGACTCGTTCAGGCAAACGACACAGCGGACAGGCGTCATCAAGCCCGCCCAATTGCGGCCTGGCG
>CAZAZR010000021.1:0-37350 GCA_964489685.1 uncultured Solibacteraceae bacterium
ACGAGGCCACCGCCAGTCCCAACAATTCGTTCGTCTATCAGAAGGGTGGCTGGGCGCTGCACATGCTGCGCGATGTGGTTGGCACCGACACCTTCTGGCGCGCCATCCGGCTCTACTACCAGCGCCACATGAACGGCCTGGCTTCGACCGACGACTTCCGTCGCGTTGTGGAGCAGGTATCGGGACAGGACCTCACCTGGTTCTTCCGTCAATGGCTCAATCAGAGCGGCGTGCCGGCCATCGAAGGCAGTTGGACCTACGACTCCGCAGCGAAGCAGGTTGTTGTGACCGTCCGCCAAACACAAGCGGCTGAGCCGTATCGTTTCTCGCTCGGCATCGGCATCTCCCAGGCGGCCGGTGATTTGCCCCGCGTGCTGCAGATGCCCGTCACCGGTCGCGAAACCACGCTCCGCATTCCGGCCGATGTCGCACCGGCCTCGGTGGTGCTCGACCCCGGCGTGTGGCTGCTCGCCGACTTCGGTTCGTTCACCCGGACCGGAGCGTTTCGAACTCATGCTCCTGCTGGCCGTTGTGCGCCTCGGTGACGAGGCGTACGGTGTGACTATCCGGCGGGCGATTCAGGATCAGACCGGCTGCGACGTTTCAGCCGGTGCGGTGTACACCACACTTGGCCGCCTCGAAACGCGCGGGCTGGTTTCCGCGCGGACTGGAGACACCGCCCCCGAACGAACAGGGATGCGGCGGCGGTACTACAAGGTGCGGCCTGAAGGAGCCAGCCAGATTCAGCGGTCGATGCGCCACGTTGAGGCGATGGCCCGAGGGCTCAGGCCGGCCGTTGTACGAATCGCGAACAGCCGTACGAGGCGCCGGCCGTGACGGTCCCGGCGTCGGTTCCGCCGCTTCACCAGGATCTCAGGTACGGCCTACGGCGCCTTCGTCGCGACTGGGGATTCAGCGCGATCGCGATTGCAACCCTGGCTGTGGGTATCGGCCTGTCGACGACCCTGTTTACCGTCATACACGCGGCGTGGATTCGGCCTCTGCCGTTCTCCCACCCCGAACAACTCGTTCGCGCCGACGTGACGGTCGCCAATAGCGGCCGGGAGCTCACTTTCGGCCCCTGCGCACCGTTCGCATCAACAACGTGCCGGCGCGAATCATCGGCGTCGTGCCCATCCGTTTCCAGCCCGACGTAGCCATGTGGCAGCCGTTCCAGGACGTCCCCGAATCATTTCGCGGCAGCGGTGCGTCAGTGACCATCCGGCTTCGTGAAGGGCTCTCGATTGAGGCAGCCCAAGGGAGCCTGGCCGATGACCTCCGGACTGCCGGAACCGACGTGCTGGGAGTGAAGCTCGAGTCGCTCCATGAAGAAACGGTCGAAGGCGCGCGCACGACGCTCAAAACGCTGTCTGCGGCCGTCGCGGCCGTCCTCATGCTCGCGTGTGTCAACGTTGCCGGGTTGCTGATCGCGCGTGGTGCGGGTCGGGCCGTGAACTCGCCTTGAACTGGACGAATCCCTGAGGGCGCGCGGCGATGCCGTGCGAGTGCGGCAGATCCTGCTGAACCTGTTGACCAATGCCGATCGCCACACGCCTGCGGGCAGCACGATCGCGATCAGTGCCCGCGCCGCGGGGCCGGAGGCTGGGGTGACCGTGTGCAACACGGGCAGTGCGCTGTCGCCGGAAGACTGCGCGCGCGTATTTGATCGGTTCTATCGCGCGGATCCCTCGCGCCAACGTGCGACCGGCGGCAGCGGACTGGGTTTGGCCATTGCGAAGCACCTCGCCGAAGCGCAGGGCGGGCGTGTCCGGGTGCACAGCGACGCCAACGGCGTAGCGTTCGGCCTGGCGCTGCCCCTCACGTAGAGCGGCCGCGGCCCGTGCCTCACGCAGGGCGTGGCTTCCCGCGCCACTTGGCTCGGCCGGGCGGGGTACAGTAGATCCATGAGCGGCCTGGCCACGGACCTGCGCGGTGTGATCGAGCCCTGTGCCTCATGCGGCACCCAGAACCGTCTGCCGTACGACCGGCTGGGCCTGCCTGTCAGATGCGGCAAGTGCCAGGCCGAACTGCCGCAGCCGTCGGTGCCGGCCGTGGTCACCGACTCCGCGCAGTTCGATGTCCTGGTCTCTCTGTCGAGCATTCCCGTGCTCGTGGATTTCTGGGCGGCGTGGTGCGGGCCATGCCGGATGGTGGCGCCGGAGCTCGAACGCGTAGCGGCCCGGCAGGCGGGCCGCCTGCTCGTGGTCAAGGTGGATACCGAAGCCCTGCCCGACCTGGCGCAGCGCCTGATGATTCAATCGATCCCCACACTCGCCGTCTACCACCGAGGCGCGATTGTGGGACGTCAGGCCGGCGCAATGATGGCCGACGGCATCGAGGCGTTCGTCGCCCGGTCCCTCGATGCTCTGTAGATCTTCGTCGACATGCGTGGCGCCGGTCGTACGTAGCGCGCGCTGGGTTTCACGCGCGCGATCGCGGCCTTGAGACCCAGGCCGCGCTACGTTTCGACCACACGCGCATCGAAACCGCCCTACCCGCCCATCTGAGCGGCCATGCGACGGCCCATCCACCCCGCTGTTCGGCTCCGCGACACTGGTATCCTTTTCCGATGGCGAAGAAATACTGGCTGATGAAGTGTGAGCCCGCTGCGTACACCATCGCGAACCTCAGACGGGATGGCCGCACGAGTTGGGAAGGCGTGCGCAACTATCAGGCGCGCAACTTCATGCGGGATGAAATGCAGGAAGGCGACGGCGTCCTGTTCTACACGTCGAACGCCGATCCGTCCGGCGTGTGCGGCCTGGCCACCATCGCGCGCGCCGGCTACCCCGACCACCTGTCCTGGAAGAAGGGCCACAAGTACTTCGACGCGGCGAGTTCACAGGACAAGCCGCTCTGGTTCATGGTGGACATCACCTTCGAGGAAGAATTCGCCGCCACGGTGTCGCTCGAGCTGTTGAAAGCGACGCCCGGCCTCGAGGACATGACGGTGATCCAGAAGGGGAGCCGGCTGTCGGTGCAGCCCGCCACGAAGGGCGAATACGACATCGTCGTCCGCCTGGGCCGGAAGATGCGACCCGCGGCCCGCTGATGTCGGGCCCGCCGCCGCCACGCACGGCACTGCCGGTTCTGGTCGCTCTCAGTGTGTGCCATCTCCTGAACGACCTGCTCCAGTCGTTGCTGCCGGCGCTGTATCCGCTGCTGAAGGGTTCCTACTCGCTCGACTTCTGGCAAATAGGAATGATCACGCTCACCAACCAGGTCACGTCGTCGCTCCTGCAGCCGGTGGTGGGGCATTACACCGACTCGCGGCCGCATCCGTATTCGCTGCCAGTGGGGATGGGATTCACGTTAACCGGACTCCTGCTGCTGGCGTCGGCAAATTCGTACGCGTGGCTGCTGGCCGCGGCCGCGCTCGTCGGCATAGGGTCGTCCATCTTCCATCCCGAATCGTCACGCATCGCGCGGCTCGCGTCAGGGGGAAAACACGGCCTGGCGCAATCGCTGTTTCAGACGGGCGGCAATCTCGGCACCTCACTCGGCCCCCTGCTGGCGGCCTTCTTCGTGTTGCCGCGAGGACAGGGCAGCGTGGCCTGGTTCTCGTTGCTGGCCCTGCTCGCCATCGTGATCCTGTGGCGCATCGGCCGCTGGTACTGGACGACCGGGCAGGAACGACGGCGCGCCGCCGGGCACTTGCGTCCCGTGCATGGGCTGCCGCGCGCACAGGTGCGTCGGCTGCTCGCCATCCTGCTGGCGCTGGTGTTCTCGAAGTACGTCTACGTATCGAGCTTCGTCAGCTTTTTCATGTTCTTTCTCATCGATCGCTTCGGCCTGTCCGTGCAGCAGGCCCAGATCCACCTGTTCGCGTTTCTCGGCGCCGTGGCAGCCGGCACGTTCATCGGCGGGCCTGTCGGCGATCGCATTGGTCGTAAGCCCGTGATCCTCATCTCCATTGTCGGCATCCTGCCGTTCACGCTGGTGTTGCCCTACGCCAACTTGTTCTGGACGACGGCGCTCAGCGTGGTGATTGGGCTGGTGTTGTCGTCAGCGTTTTCGGCCATCCTGGTGTTCGCGCAGGAGTTGGTGCCGCACCGTGTGGGTCTGGTGTCGGGGCTGTTCTTCGGCTTTGCGTTTGGCGTGGCCGGCGCCGGAGCCGCCGCGCTCGGCTTGCTCGCAGACGTCACAAGCATCGCCTTCGTCTACCGCGTGTGCGCATTCCTTCCCGTCATCGGACTGCTGGCGTTCCTGCTGCCCGACAGGGCCACATTACGTGCAGGCGCGGGCTAGCGTTCTTCGCCGCACATCGGCGACGACGGGCAAGCTGATAGGATGCCCCCTTATGCGCGTGGCCATTGTCGGTGGGCCGGGAGTTGGCAAAAGCACACTGGTTCGTCAGTTGGGCGACCTGTATCATCACGGCTCCTACGGCGAAGGCGAAGAAGGTGTCTGGGCTCCCGAGGTGTTGGCCGACATCGAAGCGGGGCGAAACCCGGTGGGGGTGACCGCGTACTTCGGCTGGATCTACGACGCGAATTATCGCGATGCCGCCTCACACGAGCGGCCCGGATCCGTCATCTTCTTCGAAGGCGCCCGCATCACCCTCGAAGCGCACATCGCCGAGTACCCGGCCCGGTATCACGCCGCGCTGCACGAGGTGCTGGTGGTGGGCGATCACTGGAATCCGGACGTCACCATTGTGTTGACGTCCAGCACGGACACCATCGAGAAACACATCCGGCAGCGCAGCCGACCCTTTGAGAATGTGGAAGAAACGGTCAGCCGGTTCCAGTTGATCGACGCAGAGTTCCGACGTCTGGCGCCAATGTACCCCAACACCGTCGTCATCAATCGCGATCGCAAGGAGTTTCACGAACGCGCGGGCCTCGAGGAGATTGTGGCGGCCGCCGGCCTTCCGCCGTTCCGCGAGATCCCGTATCGCCAGATCGACCGCTACATCGATTCTTCAGAGGAGCCGCCACAATGACACGACGTCTGTTGCTTCGCTGGGCTGCGGCGCTGGTGGCCGCGTGGCCGCTGTCGTCACTCAAGGTCCTGGCCCTGGGCCGCTCGCAGGCCGTTGTGTTGACACGCGACCAGGCCGCCACGTTGCGCGCCGTGGCCGATGTCGTGTTGCCATCGGTACTGACGGCCGACGAACGGGAGTTGGCGGTCACTCAATTCACCGAATGGGTGGCGAACTATCGCGAGGGGGCCGAAGTCGGACCTGGGTATGGCGCACCGAGACTCAGAACCACGGGGCCGCCACCGACGGCCGCGTATCCCGCACAGCTCGCGGCGCTTGACGCGGCCGCGCGCGCAAGCGGCGCCGCGTCACTCGGTGCGCTTGCCGCCGGACCGCGACGCGCGATCATCGAAACGTCATTGACGTCGCCACAAAGGGTCACGCAACTTCCCGCGCGCCCGTCGGGCGTGCACGTGGTGGCCGACTTCATGGGGCATTTTTTTCATGGACCCCAGGGTTACAACCTGGCGTACCGCGCGGCGATCAATCGCGAGGACTGCCGCGGGCTTGCCGGTTCTGAAAATCCGCCGGCACCCTGGCCCGCGCGACAGGGAGGCCTGTGATGGCCGTCCACGAAAGCGACATCTGCATCATCGGCGGCGGCATCACGGCCGCGATGGTCGCCGAGAAACTCGCCGCACTTCGCCCCAACCTTTCGATGATCGTCGTCGAAGCCGGCAAGTCGCTGTTTGACGTGGAGAACCGCGCCGACTACCGGAAGCGCAGCCTCGACTACGGAGAGAATCAGTGGCCGGGCGATTTCGTCGCCGATCAGGCGGCTGACGGCATCATCTCGCGCACGATGGCCGTCGGCGGCTCGGCCCTGCACTGGGGCGGCGTCTGCAATCGATTTTCAGAGGAAGACACGCGGCTGAAATCGATGTACGGCCTCGCCGTTGACTGGCCCATCACCTGGACTGAACTCGAGAAGTACTACTGCGAGGCTGAGCGCCGCATCGGTGTGTCGGGTGAACCAGGTCCGCTCAAAGAAGACGCGCGTTCCGAGCCGTATCCGATGGCGCCCATGAACATGACTTTCAACCTGGTGCAGTTGAAGGCCTGGGCCGAAAGAAGCGGCACGCCGTTCTGGACCACGCCGCAGGCGAAAAACACCGTCAACGGTTACGGAGGCCGCAGCATCTGCTTGCGCTGCAACACCTGTGAAATTTGCCCGACCGGCGCCCGGTACTCGCCCGACTACACCTTCAAACAACTCCTGGCCGCAAAGCGCGTTCAACTGCATGACCAGACGCTGGTGCGCAAGCTCGACCTTGACGAGCGCTCATCGCGCATCGCCGTGGCGCACGCGGTCAAGCAGGATGGCACGAGCGGCACTGACGAATATCGCGCGCGCATCTTTGTGCTGGCTTCCGGCTACACTTGGAGCCCGCACCTCCTGCTGCTCTCGGCCAACAGTCGTTTCCCGAATGGCCTGGCGAACCGATCAGATCATGTCGGCCGTTTCATGACCGGCCATCTGGCTTGGCAGACGACGATCGATGCCGACATGAAGATCTACCCGGGGATGAACGAACAGCACAGCCTGATTTCGCGCCAGTACTTCCGCTGTGCCAGCAACGCCCCTTACGTACGTCACGACCTGCGCGTGTGGGAAAGCGGCGGAGGGCGCACGCCGAGGCTGCGCGCGGCTGATGGCTCGTTGCTGCTGGGCGACGCCCTCCTCGATGAGTGGCGCACACGCACCACCAGGGGCACCGCCCGCGTGCGTGGCTATGTCGATGTGCATCCCGACCGCGACAGCCGCCTCACGCTGAGTCCGACTGCGAAGAACCGTTGGGGCGATCCGCTGCCAATCGTCAGGCACAAGATCGATGCAGCCTCCGAAGCCCGGCACGTGGCCACCCGCACCCACCTCGAACAGGTGTTTACGACGATGGCGAAGGCCAATGATGGGCGGATGGGAAACGTCAGCGGCCTGTCTTATCAGGACCATCCCGCCGGGGGCTGCCGCATGGGCATTGACCCGGCCACAAGTGTGGTGGACTCGCAGGGACGCGCGCACGACCACGAGAACCTGTTCGTGGTGGGCGCCCCCACGCTGCCCACGGGCGGTTGCACGAACGGCACGTTGACATTCGTGGCGCTGGCCCTGCGGTCAGCCGACGCGATCGCGCGCACATGACTGGCGCGGAAAAGAACGACGCTGCCGCCGCATACAGCGTGGCTGACCATTGAAGGCGCCAACCATGCCCAGTTCGCCCACTACGGGTCGCAACTTGGCCACTGTCGTGCCGCGATCAGCCGAGAGAGCCAGCAGCAGGCGCTGGAGGCCGTCGTGTCGTGGCTCGGCCGTGTGGCCGCTGCCGCGGCTTCGCCGGTCAGAGTAGCAGGCCGTTGACCAGAAGCCCCAGGGCCACCACCGCGAACGCGAACCCGACCACGGCTATCAGTCCATCGTGGGCAATGAGCGCCAGACCCAACAACGTCAGGATCGCACCGCCGGCAATGGCGCTGAAAGGCACCAGTTCCATGCCGGGTGTCACAAGGGCGATTGCGGTGGTCACGGCGGCAATGGCGCGGGTGCCGGCGCCATGCACGAACACCTCAAGCCGGTGACGCAGCAGCCGATCGACTGCCCGGGCCGGGCGACGAATGGCCTTCACGGCCTTGCGCACCTTGATGGCGCTCACCGCACGGTGCCGAATCCACCCGGGAAACCAGAAATGCGTTCGTCCCGCAAGGAGTTGTACCGAGATCAGCAGCACCACAAGACCCACGCTGGTCGATACGCCAGGGATGTCGCCCACGAGCGGCGCAACGAGGATCACCCCGGCCAACACCAGCAGGGGCCCAAACGACCGTCGCCCCGTCGCTTTGAGCAGATCCTCGAAGGCCACTTCACTCTTGTCCCTGGACGTCTCGACAATCAGGTCGAGCATCTCGTTCAGATTTTCCGGGAGCGGGCCTTTCACCTTCATGAGGCTATCGCAAAGGCCGACCCGGTACGCTGCTACGATGATTGAAATGCCTCCGTCACGTCTGCGGCGTCTTCTGCCCCTCGTCGTGCTCATCATCACCTCTGTGGCGGTGGTGTCCGCCCACCTCAAGGTGGACAAGACCTTTCCCGCCACAGGCGCGACCGTGACTTCCGCACCGGCACAAATACAGGTGTGGTTTTCACAGGCACCGACGGTGGCCGTGAGCGGCCTGGCTCTTGAGGGCCCATCCGGCAAGGTCGAACTCGGCAAGGTCACCGCGGGGATGGCCGAGGGCAAGCCCGACAACTCTGTCGTCGCCCCCGTCATCGGCACCGTGCCGCCGGGCGTCTACACGGTCAGTTGGAGGACGTCAGGCGCTGACGGCCACATCCTGACCGGGACGTTCGAGTTCACGTTCAAACGGTAGGCGAACCGCCAACGGTCAGACGAGGCGCGCGAACCCGCCTGGCCTGTTCCTGCCGCTCGGTCTGGAGCCGCAGGTGCGCGGCACCGCGTCGCTGCTGGCCACACCATCGCAGGACTGGCTCCGAATCATCGGCCGCCTGCCGGACGCAGGGCGACTTGCAGTGGCCCAGACCCAGGCCGACACCGCCCTGCGGCAATGGTTGTCGGCGCAGACGTTTCCGACCGCCGAGGAGCGCGAAGAGGTTGCGCGCGCCCGCACGCCCATCGTGTCTGCTTCGGCCGGCGTGGAGACACTGCGCATGACGTTTCAGGCGCCTCTGAAGCTGTTGTCTGTCGTGTCGGGGCTCGTGCTGCTCATCGCTGTGGCCAACCTGGCCAATCTGCTCATCGCTCAAGCGACCGGGGGCAAACGGCGATTCGAGTGGCGCTTGGGGCGTCGCCGCAGCGACTCGTGCGGCAGGCGGTGTCTGAAGGCGTGGCGCTGTCGCTCGTGCTGCTCACGGGCGCCGGTCTGCTCGGCACCAGCCTCAGGCAGTTGCAGCAGCAGTCGCTCGGGTTCGAACCCGCTGATCGTGTGGTCGTGCGCCTCGATCTGAACCGCGTCCTTCGCCGGTGATATTCCCAGGCTGACGTCGGTGTATCGGCGGTTGCGCGAAGAGTTTGGCCGCATTCCCGGCGTGCGGGACGTGACCTGTTCGCTCTTCAGCCCGATGGAAGGCCACAACTGGTCGTCGAATATTTCGATCGATGGACGCCCCGATCCCGACCGTCGGTTCGGGCCGTCCTGGAACCGGGTGGGCCCCGGCTACTTCGAGGCAGAGGAGCCGATCGGTCGACGCGGCCCATGATCTGCCTTCCGGGCTTTCAGAGGCCTGTCGCACATGAGGGTGACGGCAGTGCCATGGCGCGCGTCGATCCCAACGTGACCGTGGTCCGAGTGCTGTCAAGGGCCGACCAGGTCGCGGGCAATTTTCGCAAGAACCGACTGCTGTCGGGACTGACGTCGGCGTACGGCGTGTTGGCCCTCGCCCTCGCGTTCCTCGGCCTCTACGCGGTCACCTCATCCACCGTCGCACGCCGCACGCGCGAAATCGGTATTCGCATCGCGCTGCTCTCAACCGGCACGATCGCGGCGCTGCTGTACAGCGTGCAGCCCCGTGATCCACTCGTCATTGGCGGCGCGGCGCTCGTGCTGCCCGTGAGCACCGTCATTGCCGCAGCTGTTCCTACGCGACGAGCGGCCCGTGTCGAACCGACGCGCGCTCTGAGAAACTCGTAGCCATCCCTACGCATTGGGCAGCGTGAGTGTCGCGCGCAGACCGCCGAGCGGCGATCGGCTGAGCGTGATGCCCCCGCCGTAGACGTCCGCGAGGTCGCGCACGATCGCCAGGCCAAATCCGGAACCCGGCGCCGTTTCGTCGGCCCTGACGCCGCGCTGCAACACCGCTTCGCACATCCCCTCCTCCACTCCAGGGCCATCGTCATCCACGGTGATGACCAGCGCGGTGCCGGATGGGGCGGTCGACAGGGTGACAGCGGACGCGGCCCACTTGCAGGCGTTGTCGAGAATGTTGCCCAGCATTTCCTCGAGGTCGGCGCGTTCGACGCGGACCACGTGCGACGGCGCTACCGACAAGGTGATGGCGAGGTGGCGGTCGACGTAGAGCCGCCGGAGCGTGCGCGCAAGGCCTTCGGCAGCTTCGGCGACCTCGCAACGCGTACCCGGCGCGGCCCCCGAAGCCACCGCGCGTGCGTGCGCCAGGTGGTAGTCCATCTGGCGCTGCATGCGATCCACCTGGTGTCGGATCGCCGCGGCGATGTCGGTGTGGCCGCCGCGATCGGCGGCCGCGGCTTCCTGCAGCAACACGGCAAGCGGCGTCTTGAGACCGTGGGCCAAATCGCCGGCTTTGGCCTGCGCGCGCGCCACGACCTTGTCGCGTTCGGCGAGCAACCCGTTGAGATCGTCCACGAGCGGTTGCACCTCGGAGGGAAACGCGCCGTCCACCCGTCGCGCGTGCCCTTTGTGAATCGACGAGAGCCGATGCCGCAACTGCGCGAGCGGCGACACGCCACGAGTCACCTGGATGAGCCCGACGAGTAGCAGGAGGATGGCCAGGATCGACACCGGTCCCACGTGCAGGAAGATACGATGCACCACCTGCGGCGCGTCCGAGTGCCGAGTGAGGGCCTGCATCATCACCAGCCCCGCAATCGCGAAGAGTCCCAGTGACCACAGGATCGCGCCGCCCCACACGCGCCCGCGCAGCGAGCCGCTCATGATGCCGCGCCCATCCGGTAGCCCAGTCCGCGCACCGTTTCAATGGCCGTGGCGCCAAGTTTGCGCCGCAGTCGCGCGATAAACACTTCCACCGTGTTGGACTCGCGGTCAAAGTTCTGCGAATAGATGTGTTCGGTCAGTTCTGTCTGCGACACCACGCGATCGCGATGATGCATCAGGTACGACAGCACCCTGAACTCGTGGCTGGTGAGGTTCACCGCAATGCCATCACGAGTGACCCGGACGTCGCGAGGGTCGAGCACAAGGGCGCCGATGCGAATGTCCCTGGTGGCGTGTCCGCCGGACCGCCGGATGAGCGCGCGCACCCGCGCCAGCACTTCCTCGATCTGAAAGGGCTTGGCCATGTAGTCGTCGGCGCCGCCATCAATGCCCTGGACCTTCTCGTGCCAACTGCCGCGCGCCGTCAGGATCAGGACGGGCGTGGCGAACCCAGCCTGGCGCCATCGGCCCAACAGGGTCAGACCGTCGACCTTTGGCACGCCAAGGTCCAGCACCACGGCGTCGTAGGTCTCGGTCTGCATGAGGAAGTCTGCGCGGGCGCCGTCGCCAGCCGCGTCAACGGCGTACCCGGCGCCGCCCAGCGCCGATCCAAGCTGCGCCGCCAACGCCGCTTCATCTTCCACCACAAGTACACGCACTGACGTTTGTCCCGTTCGTTTATAGCGCACATCGCTCTGCGGGGCCTGAACGGCGGCTGAACGGCCGCGTTCAGCCTGGATTCAGGTGCCGAGGGTTACGCTCCCGGCATGAAGACACGAACCCTCCTCGTGCTGGCCGTGATCGTTGCCGTTCTGGCCGCTGGAGCATTGGCCCTCAGAGCCGATTCCGGTGGCGCCGTGGCAGACTGGTTCCGGTCGCTGCATGGCGGAGGACATTAGGGAACTGGGGAACTGGGGAACTGCTCTCGTAGCGCGGCCTGGGTCTCAAGGCCGCGAAGCTCGGCGCGCTTGAGACCCAGCGCGCCCTACGTACGACGCACATGAGGAGAACACATGAAGCGCATGACGACTCGCGACTCCGCCAAGTGAGAGCCATCTGGCGCCGCCTTCGGAGTGCGCCGGGGATGGCGGCGGTGATCGTCGTGTCGCTGGCGACGGGCATCGGGGTGAACGCCTCGGTGTTTTCCTGGCTGCAGGCACGTCTGCTGCGACCGCTGCCGGGCGTCAGCGGGTCGATGGACCTGCTGCTTGTGGAGCCCAGGAACGACTCGGGCCTGTACGTGGGCACGTCGTGGCTCGAGTATCAGGATGTTCGCGCCCGCGTGCCGGCGTTGCCGAATCTGATTGCCGCGCGGATGTTGCCGCTGTACATCGGTGAGGCGGGCGCGACCGAGCGCGGCTTCGGTGTGCTGGTGTCGGACAACTATTTCTCGGCGATTGGTGTCCGGCCGGTGCTGGGGCGCGTGTTGAGCCCAGACGACCTGCGTGCCGAAGGCGGCGATCCCGTGGTGGTCATTGCGCACGGTCTCTGGCAAGCCACCTTCGCCGGCGATCCCAACGTGATTGGCCGGACCCTGCGCGTGAACGGCCGTCCACTCACGGTGATCGGTGTGGCACCACCCGAGTTCCAGGGCACCGTCCTGGGATTGACATTCGACGCGTGGCTACCTGCGACGCTGGCACCGGTGATTGCGAACGGATCGCGCGAACTGCGATCGCGATCCGCCAGAGGGTACGCGGTGATGGGATGGCCGGCCGATGGCGTGAGCCGGTCGCAGGCACAGCGCGACGTGGATGCGGCCATGCGTGAACTGGCCGAAGCCCATCCTGAATCCAACAGGACCGTGCGTGCCGAGGTGCTGCCGTTCTGGCAGGGGCCCCGAGGACCACAGAAGCTGATGGCGCTGTCGCTGGTCATTCTCCAGGCGTTGATGCTGCTCCTGCTGCTGGCCGTCTGCGGCAATACCGCCAGCCTGTTCCTGGCCCGCGCGAGCGCGCGCCATAAGGAAATTGGCGTGCGCCTCGCCCTGGGCGCTTCACCCAGGCAGATTGTGAACGCGGTGATGGGCGAGACCCTGGCGCTGGGGGCGGCAGGGGCCGCGTGTGGCGCGGCGCTCGCGGTATGGGGCACGCAAGCGCTGGTCGTCTTGCCGCTGACGGGCCTTCCGATCCGGTTTCAAACCAGTCTTGACTGGGGCGGACTATTGTTCGCCGTGGTGCTCGGAGTGCTGGCAGGGCTCCTGGTCGGTGCGGGGCCGGCGTGGCAACTGTCGCGCGTCGATGCGCAGACCGCGCTTCGCGCCGGCGCGCAGACAGCCGCGCGCAGCCGCATGCGCGACGCCCTGATCGCGGTGCAGGCCGGACTCGCCGTCGCCGTGTTACTCGTCGCCGGACTCTTCCTGCAGAGCTTTCAGGAGACTCGCGATTCTGACCCCGGCTTTGTCCGCGAGGGTGTGCTCCTTGCGACCTTTGATCTGAGCGGCCGTCCGGCCCCGCCGGGTGGAATCCGCACGTTTACGAGTCGCTTGCTCGACGGAATCGCCGGCGTTCCCGGTGTGGAAAGTGTGGCCATCTCCGCGTCGGTCCCCCTCGACATCCATGGGTTGCCCACCACCGTCTTCACCGTGGACGGTCGTCAGCGCGCCGATGGCGAGTTTGATCAGGCCCTGGCCAATACGGTGACGCCAGGGTATTTCGGCGTGATGAAGATCCCGATCCTCGCCGGGCACGACTTCGCGAGGCTCGATGACGTGGCGGCGCCAGCGCAGGTCATCGTGAATCAGGCATTCGTTGATGCGTACATCGAGCGCGGCGCTGCTGGCGACGCGGCGTTGGGCCGCCGGCTCGAGGCTCGTGGGAAGTCGCACCTGATCGTCGGAGTGGTGAAGACGACGCTGTCAAACGCGTTTGGCGAACCACCGACGCCGGCTCTGTATTTGTCCTATCGCGACGATGGCGCCAACCAGGGTGAGATTCACGTCCGTACGCGGCCGGGGGCCGAGACGGCCGTCACGCTTGGCGTGCGGCAGGCCGTGAAAGCCATCGACGCCGACCTGCCCGTGTTCAATGTGCGCACGCTGTCGGACCACGTGGAAACCAACCTCGTGTTCCGGCGCGTGCCGGCGCGGCTCTTCGTGGTCCTGGGTCCGCTGCTGTTGTTGCTGGCGGGGCTGGGGATCTATTCGCTCGTGTCGTACGCGGTGTCGCTGCGCACAAATGAGCTGGGGCTTCGCCTGGCGCTGGGGGCCACGCCGCGCCGGTTGATGACCGAGGAACTGGGCGCGAGCCTCCGCGTCACCACGGCCGGGATCCTCGTGGGCTGGGTGGGAACCTTCGTGCTGACCGTGGTGCTGTTTCCGGATCAGGCTACGCAGGTGGGCGTGTTCGGCGGCGTGCCGCTGCTGCTCATCGGCGTCGCGGCGCTCGCCTCGTGGGTGCCCGCGCGGCGAGGGTCGCGTGTGGACCCGATGACGGCGCTCCGCGCGGACTGAGGGCAAGACGACCTCTGAGGTGATTACCGATCCTCTGCCGGCGGTAATTACCTCAGAGGTCGTTTTGAACCAGACAGGCGATGCCGCAGGTAGAATAGGCGGATGGCTGCCCTGATAGAAGCGATTGAGATCAAGCGAAAGACGTACTTCGAGTACGAAAACGCGCCCTACAACTGCATCGAGGTTGACGTCTCGAAGCCCACCGCCAGGGGTGGCCAGACGCTGGTACGCGTCAAGATGCGCAACCTGCTGACCCGCGCGGTGTTCGACCGCACGTTCAAGGCCGGCGAAAAATTTGCCGAGCCCGACCTCGTCAAGGCGCCCGCGACGTTTCTGTATTCCGACGCCGACGGCTACCACTTCATGGACCAGGCCAATTTCGAGACGCTGACGCTCACGGGCGACGTCCTCGGCGACGACCGGCTGTTGCTTGTGGACAACCTCGAAGTGCAGGTGCAGAAATACAACGGCAATCCGATCGCCGTGATGTTCCCCGCCCATGTCGAACTCGCCGTGGCGTCGTGCGAAGGCGCGGTGCGTGGCGACACGAGCAGTGGCAGCGTCACCAAGCTTGCCGTCCTCGAGACCGGCATGGAACTGCGCGTGCCGCTCTTCATCAAGGAAGGCGAAAAAGTGAAAGTACACACTGAGACGCGCGAGTTCGCCGGACGCGCATAGCGACTCATGCCGGAACCGTCCTATCCCGCCGCCAGGCACGTGGCCGCCACCGTGCAGGAGCATTTCGCCCGGCACCTCGCGGCAGCGCGCGCGCAGGGCCGCATCGACCTGGGCGAGGAACCGCAAGCTCACTTTATCGAGGCCATCATCGATGCCGGATTCTGGGCGAGCCTGCGCCGCGAAGAAGGCGTGACGCCCACCATTTCGCTCGCGCTGCTTCCCCCCGGGAACGCCGGGCAGGCCCTCACGTTCTCTGAGTGGTTGCCCCTCTATCCGGCGGCGCTGGCGAAACTGGCGCCGGCCGTCGAGCGCCCAGGCATCCACCTGGGCGTATGGCCGGTAGACGGCGCGCTCAGAGTCTGGGGCACCACGCGCAGCATTCCCGCATTCTGTTTCGTCCTCGAAGTGATTGGCTCCGGACTGCTCGTCGTCAAACATCGCAACGAGCCCTTCGGCAAGTTCGTCAACATCGCGGTGCTCGAGGGCGACCAGATTAAGATCGTGGACGAGAGCACCGCCGCCGGCCCCGAGTGCCCCGGCCTCCTCAAGTCACTGCTGGGCCAGAACGAAGTCACCGCCAGCGGCGAATCGGTCAATCTGCTGGTGCATCTGGCTGCCTCCATGCGTGCCCATCGTCGTGGCGGCGCCCTGCTGATCGTTCCCGAAGGTGACGATCACTGGCGCGAGTCCATTGTGGAGCCGGTGGTGTATGCCGTGGCGCCGAGATTCACCGAGCTCGCGGACTTGATGAACAGGGAACACGACGAGCGTCGCACGCACGAGTGGCAGGATGACCTGCGGCGCGCAGTGGACGCGATCGCGGGACTCACGGCCGTGGATGGCGCGACGATCATGACCTCTGCCAATGAGCTGGTGGCGTTTGGCGCGAAGATCACCCGTCGCCGTTCGCGGCCGCCGGTGGAACGCGTGCTGGTCTCCGAGCCGATCCGCGATCGGGAGCCGGTCGTGCTGGGGCCATCGCAACTGGGCGGCACACGCCACCTGTCGGCCGCGCAGTTCGCGCAGGATCAGCCCCAGGCGATCGCCCTGGTCGCCTCGCAGGATGGCCGGTTCACCATTTTCCAGTGGTCCTCCTGCGACGACATCGTGCATGCACACCGGGTGGAAGCGCTGCTGCTCTGACGCTCAAAACGACCTCTGAGGTCGTTGTGGGCCCAGCCATTCTCGCCCGACCATCGTAATTACTATCGAGACCCCGCCGACAGGGCAGAATGGTGGGGATGGAGGCTTGGGTGGCACAACGGTTCTGGGTCGTCGTCGCGGTCGTCGTGGCTGGGGCGCTGGGGCGGGGAGTGGCCACCGCGCCGGTTGCGCAGAGTGACCTCGACGCATTCATGAAACAGGTGGTCGTCAAACGCGACGACAACTGGAAGAAGTTCCAGCAGTACATCCTCGACGAGCGCGAGCAGTTTGAGCTCCGCGGGCCCGGCAAGGTGCCGCTCTGGGGGGATCGCCGCGACTACACCTGGTATGTGCGCGATGGGTTCTTCGTCCGCAGCCCGGTTCGGGCCAACGGCGTGGCGGTCTCCGAAGACGAGCGGCGCTCGTATGAGAACCGGTTCCTCCAGCGCGAGCAGAACCGCGAAAAGCGGCGGGCGAACACGACCGCGCCCGTGGGGGACGCGACGCCGATGGACGCCCAGAGCCTCATTCGCCAGTCGCGCGAACCCGAGTTCATCTCATCGGCGTATTTTCTGAAGTTCAAGTTCGAAGAAGGCAAATACGCGTTTGTCGGCAAGGAGATGCTCGATGGCCGCGAGGTGCTCAAGGTGGAGTACTACCCGGCCATGTTGTTCTCCAAAGAGCAGAACTCGCGCGCACATCGCCGGGAGAATGGACAAAAGCTCAAGGACGACAACTACGACGCCGCCCTGGAGAAAATGCTGAACAAAGTATCGATGGTCACATTGTGGATTGAGCCGTCGGCCCACCAGATCGTCAAGTACGACTTCCACAATGTGAATCTCGACTTCATGCCGGCCGCCTGGCTCGCACGCTTCACCGACGTGCGCGCCACCATGAACATGCATATGCCTTTTCCCGAAGTCTGGCTGCCGAAAGACGTGGAAATGTTTTTTTCTGCGATGCTGGCCGTGGGCGAAATGGACGCGCGGTATCGCCTGAATTACCACAACTACAAACTGGCATCCACCACCGCGAGGATCAAGTGACGTCACTGGCGTTGGCTGCGTCACTCGCGCTCGGTCTGTTGACGCAAGCCGCACCCGCTCAGCCCGCCGAGGTGATGGCCGAGATTCGTGTGCACGGCAATCACGTGACGCCCGACACCGAGATCATCGCCCTGTCCGGCATCGCGATCGGCGCGCCTGTGACGGCCAACACCGTCGCGCAGGTGCGCCGCCGGCTCAAGGCGTCCGGCAAGTTCGAAGACGTGGATGTGCTGAAGCGATTCGCCTCGATCGCCGACCCCAGCAAGATTGCGCTGGTCATCGTCGTCAACGAAGGCGCGGTGCGGGTGGACTTCGAACAAGGGCCCGACGGCGAAAGCATCGCGGTGATCAAACGCCGCGGCGGCTTCAGAAATTTGATGTATCTGCCGATCCTCAATGCCGAGGATGGGCATGGCCTGACCTATGGCGTCACGGCGTCACTGGCGAATGTGCTCGGTGAACGCAGTCGGCTCTCGGTGCCCCTGTCGTGGGGCGGCACCCGGCGTGCCGGTCTGGAGGTCGAGAAGAACTTTGTGTCGGGTCCCGTCACCCGCGTGGAGGTGGGCGCTGCGATACAGCGACGCACCAACCCCGCGTTTGATGAAGACGATGACCGGGAGCGGGTGTGGGCACGGGCCGAGCGCGCGTTCAGCATTGTCCGGCTGGGGAGCACACTGGGGTGGCAGACCGTTACATTCGGGCCCATCTCCAATGAGATGACATCGGTCGGCGCCGACGTCACGTTCGATACGCGACTTGACCCGGCGTATCCGCGCAATGCGGTGTTCGCCACGGCCGCCTGGGAACGACTGGCGTTCACCAGCGGGGCGTCACTGCAGCGCACCAACCTTGATGGCCGGGGATACCTCGGCCTTCTCGGACAGAGCGTGCTTGCCGTTCGGGTGCTGCGCCAGGGCGCCAACGGGCCGCAGCCGGCCTACCTCAAGCCGCTTCTGGGAGGGTGGTCCAGCCTGCGGGGATTTGAAGCCGGCGCTTTTGTGGGCGACATCGTTCTCGCCGGGTCCGCCGAGTTGCTCGTGCCGATTTCGTCGCCGATTTCGGTGGCCCGGCTGGGCATCAGCGTGTTTGTGGACACGGGCGTGGCGTACGACTTCGGCCAGCGGCTGAAGGACCAGGTGAATCAGACCGGCATTGGCGGCAGCGTGTGGATGACGGCCACGGTGTTTCGCGTGAGCCTCTCGGTGGCGCATGGCCGTGGCGCGGGCACACGTGTGAACTTTGGTGGCGGCCTGACATTCTGATGACGCGAACGCTGTGCGGGTGGGTGATGGCGTGCGTGATCGCGGCGCCGTTCGCCCTCCGTGCGCAGGTGCCCGCGCCCGACACGTCGGCACGTGCGGTCATCGCGAAGGCAGCGGCGTATCTCAAGGAATACAAGGAAGCGCTCCAGTTCGTCCTGTGTGATGAGGCCACCATTCAGGAGGTGCTCAACGAACGCGGCGGCCGCGCCGCGCACCGGGAAACGTCAGGAGAGTTTTTTCTGACGTACCTGCCGGCCGAAGGCGGCTGGGTCGGCGTGCGTGACATCGCCGTCGTGGACGGTGTGCGGCTGGAGAAACGCGACAACCTGCGCGAGTTGCTGACGAAGGCGTCCTTCGCGCCGATCGGCCGCCAACTGGCCGATCGGAACGCGCGTTACAACATCGGGTCCATCTCGAGGAACGTCAACGATCCGATGCTCGCGCTCGTGATCCTCGACGACACACATCGCGATCGCTTCAAGTTCGATCGGAGGCGCGTGGAGCCATCGGCCACCGGGCCGATGGTGACCGTCACGTTCACCGAGCGCGAGCCGCCCACGCTGGTGCGCGGCGCCGACGGCAGTCAGATCTTCGCGAAGGGCGAGCTGGTGATTGATGCGACGACCGGGCGCCTTGTGCGCACTGTCATCACGTTGAAAGACGACAAGACCACCGGCACTCTGACCACGATCTTCGCCGAGAATCAGAAGCTCGGTCTTTGGCTGCCGGCGTCACTCGCCGAAAACTACGAGCACAGCGCGGGTCGCCTCGCCGAGAAGGTCCTGGCGCACTCCACCTACAGCAACTACCGCCGCTTCAACGTCAACGTCGTTATCAAATAGTGATTGCGGCGTCCCGCCGGCCGTGAGGGTTCCTTCCGTACGTAGCGCGCGCTGGGCTTCAAGCGCGCGGCCGCGGCCTTGAGACCCAGGCCGCGCTACGTTTCGCTCTTTACCGCTTCACCCCGAACATCGCGTCGTCGATCGTCACGTTATGGGCCACGGTCGCGAGCTTGATCGTCACGGTCTGGATGGAGGTCGTGTTCACCGTCGTGAACGGCACCTTCAATCCGTCCACGGTGCGGTAGTCCGAGAGTTCCGCAGTCTGCTCGATATCGCCGCCGGCCTGGGGCACGTTCACTGTCGCGGTTGTCTTGACCACAAGAAACGACTCGGCATCCATATACACGCGCGCCACCGACCCGGCCTTGGGTGTGACCAGCAGCACGATGACGGACTTGCCGGCGAGCGTCTCCTTTGGCAGGACCTCGATCTTCAAGCCTGTCTCTTTGTAGTTGAGGAACTGGTTGGGAAACACGCTGTTCTTCATGTTGTCGAGCTGGTTGCCCGTAATCTCGGTGTCGCCCTGCATGGAGTTGAGGGCCCAGCCCGCAGTGCCGTCGAACTTCTGGTCGAGCGTCATCGCCTCGCTCACGCCCAGGGCCGACAGGTCCAGCGTCATGAACGCGCGCGCCTTGTTGGGCGCTTTCGAATACAGCTCGACCGGGCCGCTCAGGTCGCCGTTCGGCGTCGTAATCGTGATCGTCCCGGTGGCTTTGCGCGTCGTCAGTTTCGCAAGGGCGTCGCGGCCACCCATGGCCGCCAGGTGTTTTTCCACCACTTCATCAACAGTCTGCGCGGCGGCAACGGTGACCAGGGCGGGGGAGAGGAGCAGGGACAACAGCAGCGGCAGGTAGTGTCGTTTCATATGTATCAACCTTTATACGTCACCCGCTCTATACGTCACCCGGCGACGCGGGTTCGGCGCCAGCAAACAGTGTAGCCGAGCCAGTCCGTCCACGACATAGCCGTCGCGTGTCGTCACGGTTGCACCCTTGCGATTCACCCGCACGGTGAGTGCGTGCCAGCCTTTTCCTGGTGGGGGCACATACGACAGAAGGTATCGGGTTCGCATCCAGGCAAAGGCACTTGTCATCAACTGTGCTGGATCGCCCTTGCCCAGGTCGATCGCTATCCCACCTGTGCGCCGAGCGAGAAGCTGCAATTCCTTGGGAAAGACAAAGCCGCTGATGACGGCGGTTGTTCTGGCGAGTTCAATGGCGCCGCGGACAGCGTTTACGCCTACGCTCTGGCGAACTTCCGTGGGCGATCCGAACAGCACGAAGGCCGGACCCAGACGCCTGGCCTGTTGCCCGAGCCCGTCGAGGGTGACGGTGCTGCGAAAATCCGCGGCGTTCGTGAAGGCGGCAAGCACCCGGCGCCGGTCTGTCGGAAGAAATTCCTCGAGGCCGGCGGTGATCGCATCAAGCGTGGCAGCGTATGGACTGCCTTCTATTGCGCTCATATCCAGTCGCGGTCTGCCGTAGCTCAGTGCGCGAAGCCGTACCGTTGGGGCGTCCGACAGCAGCAGAGCCAATCGATCCCGTTCGTTAATATTGTCGAGGAACGCCGCGAAGCCTGCGGCGATGCGCGGTGCCTGGTGCTTCGAGGTCATCCGCAGAGATTCAAGGGGTTGCACGACCGCTACCAGGTCGAGGGGCGTATCCTTCAACTCCTCAACGGTCGGCTGTTGGCGCGCACCGCTGTCCGTGAGCACAAAGTCGCGAGCCTCCAAACCCTCCACAGGCCCCAGATCGTTCGTCACGCTGACCTCGATGCGCACCAGTTCGGTGGTCGATCGAAATGTCGGTTGCTGCATCAGCGCAGCGGCACCGAACACGACCGTCAGCATCGTCAGCGCTTTCACTTGCCGCTCCGCCGGGACAATTCCGCGCGAACTGGATCGGTCAGCACGACGCAGGGATAGCTGTAATACGGATCAGTGGAATCGAGAGAGTCAAACGGAATCGGACCTCCGGGTGCAAGTGCAGCCAAGCCGACGCGCGGCGCGGGAGCATTTGGCAACAGCGTCGTCGCTCGTTCATACCAACGTTGTGCGCCGTTGGCGTCGTTGAGGCGGCTCGCAGTCTCCGCGCGGCTCATCGCCGCGAGATAGGCAATCAGTCCCGTCTGGCTGCTGAGTCGCTCGAGTTCTTTGCGCGCATCCAGGTCTTTCTCCGCGCGGATGCGAGCGTCACGGAATCTCGCTTCTGTCAGACTCGGATCGGTCTTGAGCGCTGCCTGAAACGCCTTGCTCGCTTTCTTCGGACGCTGAGCAGCCAGGTCCAGGAAATACGGTACCGCCTTTTCTGACTTCAGCACGTCAGTCACGATTCCGTGCAGACGGCTCAGGCAGTCGAAAAGCACGCCTTCAGAAAGCAACGCGCCACCGCCAACGCCATTCTCCTTCTTCCAGCCCTGCAGGGCGAGATCCCATTGTCGAATGGCACGGGACTCGGCGTCATTCAGCTGGCCCATGACGACCTTGCTCCGGTCCGCGAGAGCTTCGCCGAACAGGCGTGCCTCCTCCTCCACTAGTTTTGTCGCCTCTTCAACAACACGGGCAGGAGGAAGCTGAGCAGAGAGAACAAGCCCGATTCCGGCACTCACACCAAAGGCAAGACAAAGAGTTCGCATAGAAGATCCGTCTGCAGTGTTACGGGCCTCGTCTTGCTGCCCTCCAAGTCACAATCGATAGCTTAAACTCGGCACTCGCGGGGATTCCGCGCGTGAAGGGCCAAGCACTCGTTTGGCGCGGGGCTTCACCATGCCCGCCCCGCGCCACGCCCCAGATCTCGCTCAGTTGCCACGCTCAGATTCTAGGTCGATCTTGAGTGTTCGCTCAGTATCCACACATGCAGAGACCGTTGCCGCCGTCGTCCGGAATACATTCCCAATACTCCACGGCGTAGCCGAATGTGGCACCAAAAACATCCACATAGCCGGGGTCGTTGACCCAAACCCACCCTTCGACCGGGTCCCAGACGTGCACCATACGGTCGGGGTCCCAAGTCTGTCCTACGACAACCCAGTCTGAATAGGTCCCGCAGTGAGTAGCGCATGCCGCCGACTGTTCCTGGCACGAATTCGCCGCTGCATCAACTCTTGTTGTCGACAAGAAGAGAGCAAGAACGCAGAGTCCAAGTAGCTGAAGCCCCGAACGCAAAAGTGTTCTCTTGATCATTGAAGACCTCCAATTGAATTAACTTGCAGTCCGCCACGCGACGCCAGACCTCAACTTTCGTCTGGTGTCGGGTAAATTTTTGGGTGCGATTCAGTTCGGGGCCGATAGGCCAAGCACTGTGAGCACCTCTTTTTCCTGATGTGCGGCCAGCCATGCCACTCCAACGCAGGCCAGGATCACCGCGACGTTGGCGGTCATCTGAATGCGCTCAGCCAGCTTTGACTGCGGTGCCGTCGACGCCGGTGTGCTGTCGCTTGTCATTGTTCCCACCTACCTATTCGATTTCGGCGCCCGTGTTTGAAACACTCTTGCTGGAGTTGCGGCTCCCTGAACGAAGTGCTCGTTGACGAAGCCGCATGATCATTCCGTGGACGCCCCGTGTCTGTTCGACTGCGGACAGATGTTCGATTCCCAGCACCGCGGCGCATCCTGGCGTGTCGTCCTCGCTCAAGTACGCTCGCAGAAACGCGCGCTCCAAATCGGTCCGCGCAAGCGCCATCACCCGAAGTCGCGTGGCCGCCGGGTCTACGCCCTTCTCGTGTGACGCGACCTGTCGTTCATGAGCCGCCATCGCGGCTCTGTGTTCCGCCGGGTGCAAAGAAACCTTGTGCGTCTGTCGGCGCCGATCCTGGCGACTCGAGTCCTGAAGACGCCGGTGTGGGCCACATGGCCAAGGAACACATCCAGGCGGGCACTCACGCCGTCGTAATGACCCGGCGCGGCGAGATACCAGAGGACGACGTCATGGGCGGCGCTTACAACGGCGTCAAACCCGAGGCACGGCCAGCGCCGCTTCAGCCGCAGGACAAGCAGGGGAACGAGCCGACATCGGCGCGGCTGAAGTCACGCCCTACGTCAGCCACGGACACACGACGCGAAGCCGGAAGGATAGCCGCGCGGGTTCGTCACCGCCGAACGAGCAATCTGATCCCATCGATCCTTGCGGCTTCAGACAGCGTCGCCGAGCCACTGAGGGTGGCGTGCAGATTCGCGCCCTTGGTCGTGTCCATCACGCCGGCGTCCGTGATGATGTAATCACAGGGGCCCATGGCCGGGCGCACCGTTGCCGTGACCTTGAGATCCCTGGCCGCGTAATAGACGAAGTTGGTCAAGCGGACGCCTTCCAGGGCCATCGGCAGGTTGAACCGCGTGGTGATGAAAAACCGTCGCCCGGCTATGCACGTCACGCCATCCCGCGTTTCGCTTCGGAGCGCAGCGTCGTACACCCGCTCTTCTTCCGACTGCGGCCAGTCCGTCATCGCGGCCGTGCGCTCCACCACGCCCTGAGCATTCGCGTCGCGCGCCCACACACCAAACCCGATCGAGCCGGCGACGACGACCACGGCCGCCGCAGCAGACATCGCGCGGGACCTGCTGGTCGCCGCCAGAAGAACGACCCACACCACGAGCGCAGTCGCCGCAGCATGAAGAGTCGGCAGCGGTGGGAATGGTGGCTCCGTCGCACCGGCCAGAATCGCCAGGCTGCCGCCGGCAATCACTAGCCCCACAACGCCGGCCACCGGCGCGCGCCGATACCAGGGCAGGGAAGTCGGAAACAATCCGATCCACGCGACCAGCGGCAGGAACACCACCCACGGCATGGCGTATCGCAGCGACAGTCCACGCGTCCACTCAAGACTGGTCCACGGCGCGCCCATCAGCACCCAAATCATCACGGCGCCTGTGACGATGATGATCACGAACGACCAGAAGCGGCGTGCCACTAACGGTGACGACGAGCCGCGGATCCTGCTGACAAGGGCGTCGAGCGGTACCAGCAACATCGCGGCAACCACGAACAGATACCACCGGCTCAGCCAGATATCAATGAAGTGCCGGGTGCGCGCCCACAGATCGTAGTTGCTGGTCTCCTTCATGTCGCCCAGCACCGACAAGTACATCGAGGCCCCCAAGGTCACGCCCGGAAACAGCGAATCCCACACCCACCAGTTGCGCACGAGCCAGATGCCGCCCGCGCCCGTCATCGCGATCGTCGCGCCAACCCACACCACCATCGTCAGCCGTTCGTGTGGTGCCGACAGCGTCGTGCGTCCGCGAAGGCGCTGAATGACGAGCACGACAACGGCCGGCAAACCCAGCAGCCCGGCCACGGGCACACCGGTCACCTTGGTGCCCAGCAGCAACCCGCTGCACATGGCAATAAGCCACACGTCCATCGACGTCAGCCGGCGTCGCAACACCGGCGCCAGCAACGCAGCCGCCAACGCCACGGACGACGCGGCAAAGAACAGGTCGGCCGACATCAAGCCGGCGTACCGAAAGAGCTGCGTGCCAAACAGCGCGATCGTCGCCCATGTTGCCCACGCCAACCCTGACAACCCAGTGAGCTGCCGGAATAAATATCCCGCAGAAGACACCAGCAGCAGGAACGGCAACACCATCACAAGGTCAGTGAGCAGTGTGGTGTTGAGCGGCAGGATGAACCAGGCTGCGAGCGCGCTCGACCCCATCGGGTAGAGATGCGGCGTCGGCGGCAGCGCAAAGAGACTCGAGCCCAGCGCCAGATTGATGGCATTGGGCACGTGATAGTGCGCCGCGTCGGTGCCGCTCACCTCAAGCGTCGGCACGGCCAGCATCGTCCACTGCACGACCACCGCGATGAGCATGAGGATCGCGGCGAACTCAAGCGCGCGCGTGACACCATCTGCCGCGGGAGGCATCTCGGCTGCTGGAGTCCTGCCGGCCACGCGCCAGGCCACGAACGCGTGACCGGCGGCGAGGATCAAGACGACGGGTGGGAGTGACAGCGCGCTCGCGGCCGACAGAAAGTGCAGCACGATCGAGAGCGTCGCCGTGCCAGCCACCATTGTCTGGAACCAGCGTTCGTCTCGATCGAGCGTCGGGCCAGTCCTGTTGACCCATCTGGCGGTCAGCAGGAAATGGCCGACCGTCGCCACACACCAGACGGCGAGTGTTACGCCCGAATCCACTTCAACAGCTCAGGCAGCGTGGGCGCTTTCCCCTGCATGAGGATGCCCACGCGGAAGATGCGCGCGCCGGCCCACACCGTGCCCGCGGTGGCGAGAATGAGCACGACCACAGACAGCACGGCCTGCCACATCGGCGGTCCTGGCGGCATCGCCATGCGCAACATCATCGAAAACGGCGTCATGGTCGGAAAAAACGACATGCCCACCGCAATGCTCGAGTCGGGATTTCGAATCACGATGAACGAGCCCATGTAGGCCAGCATGATGAGCAGCATGGCCGGCTGCATCATGCTCTGCGCGTCTTTCAGATCCGAGCAGGCCGAGCCCAGTGCGAGGAAGATCGACCCGTACATCAGCGTGGCGCAGATGAGAAACACCACAAACCACGCGATAAGCGCCGGATTGAGCAGGTCCCACCGGCCACTGCTGAAGATGGCATAGAGGCCGCCCGAGAAATAGACGAGCGCCAGCAGCAGCGAGACGCAGACCACGCCAAGGAGCTTGCCCATCAAGAGCTGGAACGGCGTGACCGACCCCAGCAGGACCTCGCTGATTTTGCTCATCTTCTCTTCGATGATGGCGTTGAGCAGTTGCGTGGCCACGGTCATCACGGCCATGAACATGAGGATCAGGAAAAACATCGGCAGGAACAGCCGCGCCACTTCATCCACTTCCTTGGCTTCGGCCACCGTGCCGTCCGAGGCGCGCGCCATCAGGCCGAACGTCGTCACATCGGTGCGCGTGTTCAGGCGCGCGATCAACGCCTGATCGATGCCGGCGGAATCAAAGCGCCGCTTCGTGATCTCTGCGTTCAGCGTCGTCCGTAGCCACGTGGGCAGCGGTTCGTACGACGTGGTCTCGGTGTAATAAGCGATGTCGGGCGGCTTTGCGGCAGAGGTAATGACGTCGGCCGGCACCTCGACGAACGCGAACAGGTCCTTCTTGCGCACTGCTTCCGAGAGTTCCACCTTGATGTCGTCGGCCGCGCGGCCGCCCACATCGATGAGGCTCGGGACGAACTCTGGCCCCGTGCGCGTCCCGTCGGTCATCGTCTTCTGGTTGTGTTCGGTCGCTGCGGCTCTGATCGACTCGAACAGCGTGCCCGTGCGATCGATGACCGCAAACTTGCGGGTCTCCACGTCCACGTGCCGCTCGGCAAAACTCATGAAGAAGATCAGGCCCACCATCAGCACCGGCATCAGGATGATGCTGATGATGAAGGCCTTGGTTTTGACGAGTGTGAGGAACTCGGATTGCGCGATGGTGAAAATGCGGGACATGTGGGCCTACTCCTCGGTGGGACGCGCGATGCGCACAAAGATGTCGTGCAGCGACGGCTTGGTGATTTCAAACTGCTGAACCGCCGCGCGCTGGACCAGCTGCTGCAGGAACGCCTGGGGGTCGCCTTTGAGGCGCACGTCCTGGAAGTTGCCGTGGTCGTTGATGGATTCCACCCCGGGCAGCCCGGCGAGGGTGGCGGCACCGCCCGTGACGCGGACGCGCGCGGTGTCGTGGGCGTAGGCCTTCTGGATCTCGTCGAGGGTGCCGTCCAGCACTTTGTTGCCTTTGAAAATCATGAAGATGCGTTCGCACATCCGCTCGGCGGCGTTCATGTCGTGTGTGGAGAACACAATCGTGGTGCCGCGGTTGCGCATTTCAAGCACTGCGTCCTTCAGGGCCTCGGCGTTGACCGGGTCCAAACCCGAGAAGGGCTCGTCGAGAATCAGCAGTTTCGGGCGTGAGACCACCGCCGCGATGAACTGAACCTTCTGGGCCATGCCCTTTGAGAGGGTTTCCACTTTCTTGTCGGCCCAATCCGCGAGTTGGAGCCGGCCCAGCCAGTCTTTGATGGCCACGTCGATCTCGGCCACCGGCTTGCCTTTGAGCTGGCCGTAGTAGCGCAGCACCCGGCGCACCGTCATCTTCTTGTAGAGGCCCCGTTCTTCGGGCAGGTACCCCACGTCGTCGCGGACATTGGCCGTTCTGGGCTGTCCCAGCACTGAAATGTCGCCGGAATCCGGGATGAGGATGTTCATGATCATCCGGATGGTGGTGGTCTTTCCCGAGCCGTTTGGGCCAATGAAGCCGTAGATCGAGCCTTCAGGCACGGTGAGCGACACGCCGTTGACGGCCTGGTGTTCGCCGAAGCGTTTTGAGACGTTGTGAATGGCGATGGCGCTCATGGGCAAACTCGGACCTTTTTGGACGGGATTGACAGGCTTGTGAAAGCTTTCACATTATAGTTGTCGCGACCCGGGTTCTCCGCTCGTCCGGGCCGTTCGTTCGCAGGCAAACACACACGCGCGCGCCGCCATTGTCGCCCGAAAACGGGCCCCGGCGGTGTCTGTGTGTATTTGACTTTTGATCGAGTAGTCTAGGGGCGAATCGCAGCCCTATGAGCCAGATTTTTCCAAAAAGTGCCAACGCTGCCGTCCGGTCGAGCCTCTTTGCGGTTCTGACCCTCGTCCTGTTCCTGGGATGGATGGGATTCACGTTGATGCGGTCATCGTGGCTCACCAAACAGAGCGAATACGTCGAGCAGCCGATTCAGTTCAGCCATGCCCACCACGTGGGCGGTGTCGGCCTGGACTGCCGCTACTGCCATACGTCAGTGGAGAAGTCCTCGTTCGCGGGCATTCCTCCAACCAAGACGTGTATCAACTGCCATTCGCAGATTTGGGCCAACGCGCCGCTTCTGGAACCTGTCCGGGCGAGTTTCCGCGATGACACGCCCATGAAGTGGAAGCGGGTCAACGACCTTCCCGACTTCGTGTATTTCAACCACCAGATTCACGTGAAACAGGGCGTCGGATGCGCCACCTGCCACGGCCGTGTGGACAAGATGCCGCTCATCACCCAGGCCACCTCGATGCTGATGGAGTGGTGCCTGGATTGCCACCGTGCGCCCGAAAAGTTCCTGCGCCCCCGGTCCGAGGTCTTCAACATGGCCTACGAAGCACCGGCGAACCAGATCGAGCTGGGCCTCAGGCTCAAGAAGGAATACAACGTTGCCGGGATCGAACACATGACAAGCTGCTCGGTTTGCCACCGATGACTTACGCTGACATTCGCACACGTCTCGCCAGCCCGACCACGCCTGACGGTCCCGCGTACTGGCGCAGCCTCGACGAGCTGGCCAACACCGAAGAGTTTCAGGACTTTGTCGCCAGGGAATTTCCGTCACAGGCCTCCGAGTTCAATGACCCCGCGGGCCGGCGTCAGTTCCTGAAACTGATGGGCGCGTCGCTCGCGCTGGCCGGCGTCAGCGCCTGCACGCGGCAGCCCGAGGAACTGATCGTCCCCTACGTCCGCCAGCCCGAGGAAGTGATTCCCGGCCGGCCGATCTTCTTCGCCACGTCGATGACGGCCGGCGGCTTCGGCATGCCGTTGCTTGCCGAGAATCACCTGGGTCGTCCCACCAAGCTCGAAGGCAATCCGCAGCACCCCGCCAGCCTGGGCGCTACCGACATCTTCGGCCAGGCGGCCGTGCTCGGCCTCTACGATCCCGACCGGTCGCGGACGTTGCGGTACCGCGGCGAGACCAAGACCTGGGCCGGCTTTACCACCGCCCTGCAGGCGGTGCTCAACACGCAGCGCGCGCTCTCGGGCGCCGGTCTGCGCATCCTGACTGAACCGCTCACCTCGCCTACGCTCGTCGAGCAACTCCAGACCCTGCTTGCCGCGTTGCCCGGAGCCAAGTGGCATCAGTGGGACGCGGTGTACGGCACCGTCCAGGGTGGCGCGCCCACGGCGACCCCGCTCTATCAGTTCAAGAACGCCGACGTTGTGGTTTCCCTCGACGCCGACTTTCTCGGCTTCGGCCCCTCGTCGGTGCGCTACACGAAAGACTTTTCTTCGCGGCGTCGCATCAGCACGCCCAAGGATCAGCAGAACCGCCTCTACGTGGTTGAGCCGGTTCCCACGCTGACCGGCACCAAAGCGGCCCATCGTCTGGCCGTGAAGGCCCGCGACGTGCACGGCGTTGCCGCGGCGCTCGCGAGTGCGGTAGGTGTGGCGGCTCCGTCGGCGGGGACGCTCACCGAACCGGTGCAGAAGGTTCTGCCGGTGATGGCCAAAGATCTGATGGATCACCGCGGCCGTTCGGTGGTGGTGGCCGGACCCTATCAGCCCGCGTCGGTGCACGCGCTCGCGCGCGCCATGAACGAGGCGCTCGGCAACGTGGGCTCCACGGTCGTCTACACGGCGCCCGTTGCCTCGACGCCGGCCGATGGTGCCGCGTCGTTGTCGGCGCTTGTGGCCGACATGAGTGCGAGCAAGGTGGACGTGCTGCTGGTTCTTGGTGGCAACCCCGTGTTCACGACCCCGGCCGACATCGGTTTCTCGGACGCACTCGCCAAGGTCGGCACGCGAATCCACCTGGGGCTCTATTACGACGAGACCGCCGAGCTGTGCGACTGGCACGTGCCCGAAGCCCATTTCCTCGAGTCGTGGGGCGATGCCCGCTCGTTTGACGGGACCGTGTCGCTCCAGCAGCCGCTGATTGCGCCCCTCTATGACGGCCGTCAGGCCGTCGAACTGCTGTCGGCGCTCAATGGTGCGCCTGGCCGTTCGCCGGTGGAGCTGGTGAAGGACTACTGGACTCGCGCGTTCGGCACGGGCGGCTTCACGGACGCGGTCGGCGCGCCGTTCGCCACGGTTGATGCCTTCTGGCGCGCCACGCTGCACGAGGGTTTCATCGCCAGCACATCGCTGATGCGCGAGGGCGCCACGTTGCCAGCGGCCCCGGAGAATTCGACCTTCGAGCAGGCCACCTCGCCGGCCACGGGTCTCGAAGTCGTCTTCCGGCCCGACCCGACCGTGCTCGACGGCCGGTACGCGAACAATGGCTGGCTGCAGGAACTGCCGAAGCCGCTCTCGAAATTGACGTGGGACAACGCCGTGTACGTCAGCTACACCACGGCTGCAGCCCACCATCTCAAGAACGAAGACGTCATCGAAATCACCAGCAACGGCCGCACCGTCAAGATGCCCGTCTGGGTGATGCCCGGTACGGCTGACGATGTGCTGGTGGTGCATTTCGGGTACGGCCGCCGCAAGGCCGGCCGCGTGGGCTCGAACATCGGCGCCGACCCGTTTGTCATTCGCACGGCGCAGGCGCCCTGGTTCACCGAGGGCGCGTCGCTCGTGCGCACCGGAGAGACGCACCCACTGGCGTCCACGCAGTCGCACTTCGCGATGGAGGGCCGCAATCCGGTCCGTATTGTGGACGCCGCGGCCTTTGAGGCCGACCCGTCCATCGTCAAGCACATGGGCCACACGCCCGAGCCCGGCCTGACGTTGTATCCGCCGCGCGAGTACAACGGCAACAAGTGGGGCATGGCCATTGACCTCAATGCCTGCACCGGGTGTGGTGTGTGTATTGCCGCGTGTGTGGCCGAGAACAACATCCCCGTGGTCGGCAAGACCCAGATCAAACGCAGCCGCGAGATGCACTGGATCCGGGTGGACACGTACTTCGAAGGTGACCCAGCCTCGCCCTCGGGCACGTATCACCAGCCGCTGCCGTGCCAGCAGTGCGAGGACGCTCCGTGCGAGGTGGTGTGCCCGGTGGCCGCCACGGTCCACAGCGCTGAAGGCCTGAACGACATGGTCTACAACCGCTGCGTCGGCACGCGGTATTGCTCGAACAACTGCCCGTACAAGGTGCGGCGGTTCAACTTCATGCTCTACTCCGACTTCACCACGCCGGAGTTGAAGGCGCAGCGGAATCCGGATGTGACCATCCGCAGCCGTGGCGTGATGGAGAAGTGCACGTATTGCGTGCAGCGCATCAACCATGCGCGCATCGATGCGAAAACGGCCGAACGCCCGATTGCCGACGGCGAGATTCAGACGGCGTGCCAGCAGGCGTGCCCGGCCGAGGCCATTGTGTTTGGCGACCTCAACATGCCCGACAGCCAGGTGTCGAAGCTGGCCGCGCAGGATCGCAACTACGGGTTGCTTGAGGAACTGGGGAGTCGTCCGAGGACGACCTACCTGGCAGTGGTACGCAACCCGAATCCGGCGCTTCCGAGTGAGACGCCGGCGGGAACCAAGACTTCCGGTCACTGAGACCGGGCGAACGGAGAGAGTCGGTGGACGTCAGCCAGAAGACCACGCAAGACCCGCTCGGCGCGGTGCCGGTCATTGCACCCGGCTACAGCTATGCCGGCATCACCGACAAGCTGAGCGCGCTTGTTCTGACGCACAACACGCCCACGGCGTGGTTCGCGTTCATGGCCGTCGGGTTCGTGCTGCTGATGTGCCTGCTCATGTCGCTGACCTACGTGCTCTTCAAGGGCATCGGCATCTGGGGCAACCAGATTCCAGTCGCGTGGGCGTTCCCGATCATCAACTTCGTCTGGTGGATCGGCATCGGCCACGCCGGCACCCTGATCTCGGCCATCCTGTTGCTGTTCAAGCAGGACTGGCGCACGTCGATCAACCGGTTCGCGGAAGCCATGACGCTGTTTGCCGTGGCCTGCGCCATGATCTTCCCCATCTTCCACACCGGCCGTCCCTGGCTCGCGGTGTACTGGCTGCTGCCGTACCCCAACACCATGACGCTCTGGCCCAACTTCCGCAGCCCGCTGATCTGGGACGTCTTCGCCGTCTCCACCTACGGCTCGGTCTCGCTCTTGTTCTGGTACATCGGCCTGATTCCCGACCTGGCGACCTTCCGCGACAAGGCGGAGAAGCCGTTCATCAAGAAACTGTACGGCGTGCTCGCCATGGGCTGGCGCGGGTCCGCCCGCCACTGGTACCGCTACGAAACGGCGTATCTCATTCTCGCCGGTCTCTCTACGCCGCTCGTCCTCTCGGTGCACACGGTGGTCAGCTTCGACTTCGCCGTGTCGAACCTGCCGGGCTGGCACGCCACCATCTTCCCGCCGTACTTTGTCGCCGGTGCCGTGTATGCCGGCTTCGCGATGGTGCTCACGCTCGCCATTCCGCTGCGGGCCATCTACAAGCTCCACGACTTCATCACCATGCGACACCTGGAGAACATGGCCAAGGTCACGCTGGTCACCGGCCTGATCGTGGTCTATGGCTACGCGTGCGAGATCTTCTTCGGCTGGTACAGCGGCAGCCTCTACGAACGCGAAATGCTGCGCCTGCGCATCTTCGACGGCTATTATCCCTGGGCCTATCCGGCGCTCCTGCTGTGCAACTTCATCGTGCCGCAGCTGCTCTGGGTGAAGAAGTACCGCAGGAATATTGCCGTCCTCTTCACGGTGGCGATGTTCGTGAACGTCGGCATGTGGCTCGAGCGCTTCGTGATCATCGTCACCAGCCTCAGTCAGGACTTCCTCACATCGTCGTGGGCGCCCTACAGCCCGACGCGATGGGACTTCCTGACCTTTGCCGGCACACTGGGCTTGTTCATCACGCTGTTTTTCCTGTTCGTGCGAGTGCTGCCGATGATCTCCGTATTCGAAATGCGCACGTTGCTGCCTGAAGCGGCCACGAAGACGAAGCCCGAGGGAGGGTCGCACTGATGGCCCATCACGCACCTTCGTTGCCCGCCATCCATGGCCTCATGGCGGAGTTTGATTCCGCACAGGCGTTGCTCGACGCCGCCCAGAAGGTGCGCGGCGCCGGGTACACCAAGACGGATGCGTATTCACCCATGCCCATCCACGGCCTGGCCGAAGCCCTTGGCATGAACGAGCGCAAGGTGGCGCCGTTTGTGCTCGGCGCCGGAATCATCGGCGCCATGACCGGTTATGGCCTGCAGTACTGGACGTCGGTGATTGCCTACCCGATGAACATTGGCGGCCGGCCGTTCCACTCATGGGTGTCGTTCATCCCGGTGACATTCGAGCTGACCATTCTGTTTGCGGCATTTTCGGCGGGCATCTCGATGATCGTTCTGAACGGCCTGCCGCAGCCATACCATCCCGTGTTTAATACCGCGCGGTTTTCGCTGGCCAGCCAGTCGGCGTTTTTCCTCGCCATCGAAGCCACAGACCCGAAGTTCGACGCCGAGCAGACTGCCGCGTTCCTGGCGAGCCTGCATCCGCGTGAGGTGGTGCCCGTTGATCACTAAGTTGAGAAACACACGCTGGAGTGCCGCGCTCGGCGTGCTGCTGTTGACGGCCGCCGGCTGCCGTCAGGACATGCACGACGCGCCGCGATACGACCCGCTCGAAGCGTCGGACCTGTTCAGCAACGGCAGCTCGGTGCGGCCGCTCGTGCCGGGCACGGTCCCGCGCGGCCAGCTGAATGACGATGCGTTCCTGCACACAGGCAAGGGGCCCGACGGCCTGCCGGTGGCGGCGTTTCCCTTTGCGATTACCCACGTGGAGCTCGACCGCGGCCAGGATCGCTTCAATGTGTATTGCTCGCCCTGCCACGGTCGTACCGGCGAGGGGAACGGCATGGTGGTGCAGCGCGGATATCGCCAGGCGCAGTCGATGCACATCGATCGGCTGAAGCTGGCGCCGGTGGGGTACTTCTACGACGTCATCACGAACGGGTTTGGCGTGATGCCCGACTACCGGACGCAGATTCCGGTGGAAGACCGCTGGAAGATCATTGCGTATGTGCGCGCGCTTCAGTTGAGTCGCACGGCGACCACGGCCGACATGCCGGCCGATGCGCTGGCGCAACTGCTGAAGGGCGGGTCCGCGCCCGCGGCCAAGGCTCCAGTGGAGATTCATCGATGACGAGCGAGTTGAACCCGGCGCAGATGCTCAGAGAGCGTCCCACCGCCGACCTCAGCCGGCTGAGCAACCGGGCGTTGCTCTTCGGCGGCGTGGGCGTTGCCGCCTGCGCGGCTGGCTATTTCATGGTGGACCGTTCGCAGTTCCTCCAGTCGTACCTCATTGCGTACATGTTCTGGATCGGACTGTCGCTGGGGTCGCTGGCCCTGCTCATGATCCAGTACCTGAGCGGCGGCGCGTGGGGCCTGGTGGGCCGGCGTGTCTTCGAGGCGGCCACCCGGAACCTGCCGCTGATGGCCGTGTTGTTCATTCCCATCGCGATGAACCTCGAGACGCTGTACCTCTGGGCCCGCCCGGAAGCGGCGAACGACCCCATCCTGGTGGCGAAGTCGGCGTACCTCAACGCGAACTTCTTCTACCTCCGCGCGGTGTTGTATTTCGCCGTCTGGATCACGCTCGCGTTCACGCTCAGCCGCTGGTCAAAGGCGCAGGATGAGGCAGCGCTGGTCGGGCCGGGTCCCATGGACCGTCGCTTCCGCGTGCTCTCGGGACCGGGGCTTGTGTTGTTCATGCTGAGCGTCACGTTCATGAGCGTGGACTGGGTCATGTCGCTCGACCCGCACTTCTATTCCACGATCTTCGGCGTGTTGACGGTCGGCGGGCAGGGGTTGGCGACGCTCGCGTTCACCATCCTGACGTTGCAGGCGCTGTCGCACGCGAAGCCGATTTCCGACGTGACGAGCGCGGAGCGCTTTCATGACTACGGCAAGCTGATGCTGGCCTTCGTCATGTTGTGGGCGTACTTCAACGTGTCACAGTTGCTCATCATCTGGTCGGCCAACCTGCCAGAGGAAATCCCCTGGTACATCGAGCGGCTGCAGGGCCACTGGGCGCCGTGGGCGGTGTTCGTGTTGATCGGCCATTTTGTGGCGCCCTTTGTGTTGCTCCTGTCGCGCGACCTGAAGCGGCACGGCCGCATGTTGTCGCGCGTGGCGTTGTTTGTGCTCTTCATGCGCGTGGTGGACCTGGTGTGGACCATCGGTCCGGTCTTCAGGCACGAGTCCACCGGGCACTGGCTCGACTTTGCGATGGTGGCCGGCATGGCTCTGCCGTGGCTCTTCCTGTTCTACAGGAACCTGGGCAGCCGCGCACTGGTCCCCGCGCACGACCCGTATTTCAAGGAGTCTGTGATCAGTGAAGGACATTAATCACCCCCACGCCGCGGAAATGCGGACCGAAGACGACGGCGTTTCCTACAAGGGCCTGGCGTGGTCGATGATCATTCTGACGATCATCACGCTGTTCTGCTACGCGTTGGTCGTGGGGATGTTCAAGTGGATGGAGTCGCGCGCGGTGGCGGGTGATACCAACCGTGCGCCGCTGGCGGCCGCGCCCGTCACGCCGACCATCGTGGACGGGCGCATCGTGGGCGGCTCCACCGCGCCTGTGCCGAGCCTGCTCGTGAACGAGCCCGTCAACCTGCAAACGTTCCGATCACACGAGGAAGAGATGCTGACCACCTATGGGTGGGTGGACCAGAACGTCGGCACCGTGCGCCTGCCCATTGACCGCGCGAAGGCCCTGCTCCTGGAGCGCGGACTTCCCGTGAGGGAGTCTCGGTGATGATCAACCGCCGGGGGTTCCGCCTCGTGTGTGCGACGGCCGTGCTGGCGGTGGGCGCCGTGGTGTCTCCAGCCGCGCAACGCTCAGCGCCAGGTTCCAGCGCCCCGGGGCAACCCGCCATGGCGCCGCTTAAGATCCTGGCCGACGTCCGCATCGACCAGAAACTTGATGGACCGGTGCCGCTCGATCTGACGTTTGTGGACGAGGCGGGCAGGAACGTCACGCTCAGCCAGTATTTCGGCGCGCGACCCGCCGTGCTCGCGCTGGTCTACTACGAGTGCCCGATGCTCTGCACGCAGGTGCTCAACGGGCTGTTCTCGTCGCTCGAGCCGCTGAAACTCGACGCCGGCCGCGACTTCGACATCATCGTGGTCAGTTTCGACCCGGGCGAAACGCCGGCCATGGCGCGGGCCAAGAAGGCCAGCTACCTCAAGCACTATCAGCGCCCCACCGGCGACGCCGGTATCCACTTCCTCACCGGTCGGCAGGCCGAGATTGACAGACTTGCCGACGCCGTTGGATTCCGTTACGCCTACGACGAGGCGATTGATCAGTACGCCCACCCGGCGGCCGTCACCGTCCTGACGCCGAAAGGCCACGTGTCCAAATACCTCTACGGCGTGGAGTTCGCGCCCATGGACTTCCGGTTTGCCATGGTGTCGGCCGGCGAAGGCCGGATTGGCACGCTGGTGGATCAGGCGCTGCTCTACTGCTTCCACTACGACCCCGCCACGGGCAAATACAGCGTGGCGATCATGACGTTTGTGCGTCTGGGCGGCGTGCTGACGTTGCTCGGCCTGATGGCTTTTCTTGTGGTGCACCTGCGACGCGATCGTCGGCAGAACAGCGCGGTGGCATCCACCGCAACGGGTATTCGGTAATGCAGAGCAGTTTTCCTCTGTTCCCGGAGGCCGCGTCCTCGATCGCGAGTGACGTCGACCTCCTGTATTTCTTCATCCTGGCGGTCAGCTCGTTCTTCGCCATTCTGGTCTCGGGGGCGGTGGTGTACTTCGCCATCAAATACCGGCGGCGCCATCCCGACGAAGTGGGGCAGGACATCCACGGCTCCATCGCGCTGGAGCTGATCTGGAGCGTCATCCCCTTCGTGCTCGCGATGGTGATGTTCTTCTGGGGCGCCGAGCTCTACTTCCGCATCGCGCGTCCGCCGGCAGACTCGATGGAAGTGTTCGTGGTCGGCAAGCAGTGGATGTGGAAAGTCCAGCATCCCGAAGGCGTCCGCGAAATCAACGAACTCCACGTGCCGCTGGGTCGCCCGGTGCGCATCACGCTCGGTTCCGAAGATGTCCTGCACGACTACTACATCCCCGCCTTCAGGGTGAAGATGGACGCCGTGCCGGGCAAGTTGACGACGATGTGGTTTACGGCCACGAAGGTGGGCACGTACCGCATCTTCTGCGCTGAATATTGCGGCACGCAGCACTCCGGCATGATTGGGAACGTCATCGTCATGGAACCCCAGGATTACGAGGCCTGGCTGGCGGGTGGGCGCACCACGGGCACGGCGGTCGAAAACGGCGAGCGGCTCTTTACGCAGCTCGCCTGCATCACGTGCCACAAGACCGACTCGTCGGGCCGTGGACCCGTGCTGGCCGGCGTCTTCGGGTCTACCGTCCAACTGATGGACGGCCGCAAGATCGTGGTCGATGAAAACTACCTGCGTGAATCCATCATGAATCCGCAGGCGAAGATCGTGCTCGGCTACCAGCCGATCATGCCGACGTTCCAGGGCACCGTGAGCGAAGAAAACCTGCTTCAGCTCATCGCCTATATCAAGACACTGAAGGCGCCAGCGGCCGCCCCGGCCGCCGGAGCTCCGGCGGCGGCAGGGCAACCGGGCGGGAAATAGGGCGCAAGGA
>CAZAZR010000022.1:0-37152 GCA_964489685.1 uncultured Solibacteraceae bacterium
CATACTGGAACGACGCGACGAAGTTGTCGGTCGCAGTAGGCTGGAACGTGAACTTGCCGTTGAAGCGCGGGCTGACTTCGGTGCGCAGCGTCCGGGGACCGTCCGGGTCCTGCTTGATCGCGTATCGCTGCACGCTCGCGAAGAAGAACGCTTTGTTCGCGCGCAGCGGCCCGCCGAGCTGCACCGTGTAGTCCTTGAGGCTGTCCACACCCGTTGACTTAATCGACGGATTGACCTTCGTCACCGCAGTCGAGACATTGTCTCCACGGAAGCGTTTGCCCGTGTAGCGCTGCTCGAACAGGCCGGCGAACCGGTTGCTGCCCGACTTGGTCACCGTGTTGATCACCGCGCCGGTGAATCCGCCGAACTCCGCCGACTGGCCGAGCGAGCCGATCTGCACCTGATCGATGATGTTGTAGTTGAAGAACACCCAGGCCGTGCCCGCTTCCGGGTCGCGCACGTCCACGCCGTCAACCAGGAGCGCGTTGGCCGCGCCGGCCGCGCCACCAAACGCCGAACTGCTGTTGATGCCCGGCGCGTAGTTCAACATACTCACCGCAGGATTAGCCCGCGAGATCGGCATGTTGAACAGCAGGTCCTGGGAAATATTCGTATCCGTGGCCGTGGTGGTCGTATCCACCTTGGCCGTTGATCCGACGACAGTGATGGCTTCGGTGACGCCGCCTACCTCAAGCGTCAGCTTGAGATCGATCGTCCTGGCGATGGTAATCTCCAGATTCGACTGGACACGCGGCTTGAAGCCGTTCAGCATCGTGCGCACTTCATAGACGCCGGTGTTCAGGCCCAGGAAACGAAAGTCGCCCTGAGCATCGGTGGTCTGGTTCGTCTGGCCGGTGCCCCCGTTCAGCGTGACCACCACACCTGGAAGCGCGCCGCCCTGCGCGTCGGTCACGCGCCCCGAAATGGTGCCGGTCATCGTCTGCGCGGACACACTCGTCGCGGTGAGCGCCAGCAACAACGCCATGGCGCTGATGCCCAATCGTGAAAACATTCTGTGAATTGTCATTGGGCAGCTCCTAGCGGATCGAACCGCGGATGCGGTCCTCTTTGGCGGAATACACCGCGTAGCCCGTGCCCACGGCCATGGCCGCGATCACCAGCAAGCCGGTGCGCGTTCGGAAGAACGATCCGGAACTGGTCGCCTGTTTTGGTGCGGTCGTCGTCGCATCAGCGGCGGTCCGATTCAGCCGCGCCGATTCGGGGTTCTTGGTGGCCACCACCTTCGCCATCGACCGCGTCGAAAACGAAGGGGAAGCAGGCGCGTCCTGTGATGCGGCCATCACAGGAGAAAACGCCGTGACCAGCAGGGCCATAATCAGGCCCAAACCAGCCAAACGGCGGACGTGCTCGTAACGTCGTCCATTGTCCATCGGCACTTGTCCTCTCTGTTGGAGCTTCGATGCCCCGGAATATACCCCCCCAGCACGCCTGGACGCCATAGGAAATTTACAGGTGCGTTACCATTCGGCCATGCCAGCCCGCTCGTCGACACGCGTCCGGCGCATCCCGTCTCTGCCACTGTTCACGGCCGGACTGGTCATTGCGGCGGGCGCCGCGGGCTGGTGGATGTGGCCCAGGACACAGGAGGCCGCTGGCGGCGTGAACCTGGGATCGCTCGCACGGGGTGTCTCCCGGTCGGATCTGAACGTGGTCCTCCTGACCCTGGATACCCTGCGGGCCGACCACCTGGGGGCCTACGGCTCGGCCGACGTCCGAACTCCCAATCTGGACCAGTTGGCCAGGGAAGGCGTGGTGTTCGAGCAGGCCATGACCACCGCGCCAATCACCCTGCCGGCCCATAGCAGCATCATGACGGGCCAGTTTCCCCCCCGTCATGGCGTCCGCGACAACGGCGGATTTTTCCTTGGACCCGACCAGGTCACATTGGCTGAAGTCCTTTTTTCACAAGGGTTTAAGACAGGGGCGACGGTCGGCGCCTTTGTTCTGGACAGCAAATGGGGACTCGACCAGGGTTTTGCCGCCTATCAAGATGACTTCGACCTGACCAACGTCAAGGCCATGTCGCTCGCCAGCGTCAAGAGGCCGGGCAACGAGGTGGTGGACCTGGCCCTCAAGTGGATGGAGGGCGTGGCTGACCAGCGTTTCTTTTCGTGGCTGCACCTCTACGACCCGCACGCGCCCTATGAATCGCCCGAGCCGTTCCGCAGCCGAAACAGGGGCCACCCCTACCGCGGGGCGATCGAGTTTACCGACGCCCAGGTCGGCCGGGTCCTGACCTTCCTGAAGGACCGCGGCCTGGCCGAACGCACCATCGTCGTTGTCGTGGCCGACCACGGCGAGGGGTTGGGCGAACACGGGGAGGAGACGCACGGTTTTTTTGTCTACGAAAGCTCGATGCACGTGCCGCTCATCGTCCGCACGCCGTTCAGCAACGCGGGCGGTCGTCGCGTGGCGCAGCCGGTGCGGACGGTGGACATCATGCCGACCGTGCTCGACTTGCTGCAGATTCCGGCGAGGGAGGCGATGGCGGGCGTGAGTCTGGCGGCACTGTTGACGGGCCAGCCGGATGCGATGCCAGATACGGCACGTGAGGGTTACGGCGAAGCGATGTATCCCCTGCATCACTACGGCTGGAGCGAGCTGACGGCGATGCGGTCCGATCGGTACAAGCTGATCGACGCACCGCGGCCGGAGTTGTATGACCTTGAGCGCGACCCGAAGGAACTGACGAACATCTTCGAGGAGCGCCGGTCGGTGGGCGACGCCATGCTGCGCAACCTGCGCGAGCAGAAGCGCACGTTGGCGGACACCGCGCCCGCACCGCCCAGGAACGAAGATGTGGATCCGGAAACGCGCGCACGGCTGGCGGCGCTGGGATACGTGGGGTCGTTTGTCGCCACGGCCGAGGGTCCGGCCAGTGACCGCGCCGACCCGAAGGACAAGATCGGCCTCTTCAACCTGATGACCACCGCGCGCGATGTGGCCAAGGGTCAGGACGCCGGCGCAGAGGCGATTGCCATGTTGCGGCGCGTGGTGGATGAAGACCCGGCGGTCATCGACGCCTGGTTCATGCTGGGCAACGAGTACTTCAAGGCCGGGAAGTTCCCGGAAGCCATACAGCACTTCTCGCGGTCGCTCGAACTGAAGCCCGACTACGACCTGGCGATCATCAATATGGCCAACGCCTATCGACGTATGGGGCAGGATGACGCTGCGCTGGCCGGCTACGAGCGCTACATCACGGTTGATCCGAAAAACGCCTTCGTTCGGTATCAGATCGGCGAGATCTATCTTGATCGTGGCGAACACGCCCGCGCGGAAGCGGAATTTGCCCAGGCACTGGCCATTGACCCGAAACTGGCGTCGGCGCAAGTGGCCACCGCCGCCATCGCGTTTGAGCGGGGACAACTGCCGCAGGCCGAACAGCGGCTCAAGGACGCGCTGGCGCTCAAAGCGGACGTCCGTCTTGCACACTTCAACCTCGCGCTCATTGCCGAAGCGCGTGGCGATGATGCGGCGGCGGAAGCCGCGTATCGCGCGGAACTGCAGAACCACCCGACGGCCTACAAGGCGGCGTTTAATCTCGGACGACTCAAGGCCCGCCTCGGACGCGGACCCGAGGCGATTGAGTTCTACACGAAGGCAGTGGAGGTCAATCCGGAGTTTGCGGAAGGGTTCTTCTATCTTGCAAAAGCACGGCTCGATGAAGGCCGCCTGCTCGACGAGGCCACATCGAACGCGCGCAAGGGGCTGTTGCTTGAGCCCGATGGCCTGACGTCACCGCTCGGGCACTTCGTGCTCGGCAGCGTGATGATGCGACGAGGACAGGCCGCCGAGGCCGATCGCGAACTGGCCAAAGGACTGGCACTCGAAGCGAAGCTCGCGAAGCGCAAGCGCTAAACCCTATCCGGCCAGCTGGGGCTCGGGCACGTACTGCGCAAGCGCCGCGGCGATGGACCGGGCTGTCACCCTGTAGTGCGATGCGTGCCAGAGCACGCGGCCGCCGCTGACGAGCAGCACCTGCGGCGATTCGTGCCTGATGCCGAGGCGATCGGCGATGACGCGCGACACTTCCCTGGCGCCCTGAATCCTCACCATGAACAAGTCCACGGGCGGCGTCGATTCGGCCATCCAGTCGTCAACTTCCTCATGAGCCATCGCACTGGTGCCACACGTGGCGCTGTGTTTGAAGATCAGGATCGGCCGAAACACAGACCCCGCGAGTGCGGCATCAAGATCGGCCACCGTCGCCAGTTCCGCCAGCGGATGGTTCATTCTTCAATTCTACCCTCCCCAGTTCCCCAGTTCCCGCGGGTTAGACTTGAAGAGCTTCCATGTCCACTGCTCAACCCCTCACAGAAGAACTCTCCGTCCAGGTCGCCCGGCGCCGGACGTTTGCCATCATTTCCCACCCGGACGCGGGCAAGAGCACGCTCACTGAAAAAATTCTGCTCTACTCGGGCGCGATTGAGCTGGCGGGCGCCGTCCGCGGGCGCAAGAGTCGGCGCCATGTGGTGTCGGACTGGATGGAAATGGAACAACAGCGCGGCATCTCGCTGACATCCACCGCGCTGGAGTTCGACCTGCACGGCTGCCGCATTTCACTGCTCGACACGCCGGGCCACCAGGACTTCAGCGAAGACACGTATCGGGCGCTGTTTGCGGCCGACTCGGTGGTCATGGTCATTGACGCGGCGAAGGGCATTGAAGCGCAGACGCGAAAGCTCTTTGAGGTGTGCAAGCGCCACAAGCTGCCGATCCTCACGTTCGTGAACAAGCTCGATCAGCCGGGCCGTGAGCCCCTGGAACTGCTCGACGAGATCGAGACGGTGCTGGGCATCAGTGCCGCACCCCTGAACTGGCCCGTCGGAGTGGGGGCGGATTTTCACGGCGTGTTCGACATGCGGACGGCGAAAGTGCTGCTCTACGAACGGATGGGCAAAGGCGAACGCCCGGCGCCGGTGGAGGTGGCCGACCATCGCGACGCGCAGTTCGCGGGACTGGCGGGCGAGCGGGTGGCTCGGGAGTTCCAGGAGTCGGTTGAGATTGTGATGTTGGCCGGCTCCACCTTCGACAAGGCCGAGTATCTCGCAGGCCGACAGACGGGCGTCTTCTTCGGGTCGGCGCTCACGAACTTCGGCCTTGAGCCGTTTCTGGACGCGCTCACCGCCATTGCGCCTGCCCCACGCGCGCGCCAGTCGGATGTCGGCCGGATCGAGCCTGACGCCGAAGACTTCAGCGGATTCGTCTTCAAGATCCAGGCGAACATGGACCGTCGGCACCGGGATCGTGTGGCGTTCGTGCGCGTCTGTTCCGGACGGCTCCTCAAGGACATGCTGCTGGTCAACGGCCGACTCGGGGAGACGGTTCGGGCCGCGCGCACGTACAAGATGTTCGGACGCGATCGGCAGACCTCCAACGAGGCGGTCGCCGGCGACATCGTCGGCCTTGTCAACCCGGGGCGGTTCGCGATTGGCGACTCGCTGTACGAGGGTCGGCCGGTGACATTCACCGCCATTCCGCGCTTTCCGGCCGAACACTTCGCGCGCCTGCGCCTCAACGACTCGCGGCACAAGCAGTTTGATGATGGCGTGCGGCAACTTGAGGAGGAAGGTTCCGTGCAGGTGCTCTTCCCCAGGAGTGGCGGACGCGATCCCGTGGTGGGCGTCGTCGGCAGCCTGCAGTTCGAGGTCATTGCCTCGCGGCTCACCAACGAATACAACGTGGACAGCCGCGTGGAACCGCTCGGGTTCCACTGCGCCCGGTGGGTGTACGGCGCCGCCGAGCACACCGCCGACCTCAAGGGACTTGACCACAGCGTGATGCAGGCCGCCGATCGCCAGGGGCGCCCTGTCCTCCTGTTTCCCTCGGCATGGGCGCTTCAGTACGCCGAGCGCCAGAACCCGGACGTTCGGTTCGCAGAAGTCCCGGAGTAGCGCACTCGTGGCAGCCAGGCGCCTGTCGTTTCTTGATCAGTATCTGACCCTCTGGATCTTCCTCGCCATGGGCCTGGGCGTGCTGCTGGGCTACGCCGTGCCCGCCTTCAACCAGGGTCTCAACGCCTGGAATGTAGGCACCACGTCGGTACCGCTGGCCGTGGGCCTCATCCTCATGATGTATCCGCCGCTGGCAAAGGTGCGATACGAAGCACTGCACCTGGTCTTCCGCAACACGCGCGTGCTCGGGCTCTCGCTGCTCCAGAACTGGGTGGTGGGTCCGCTCCTCATGTTCGGCCTGGCCGTCCTGTTCCTTCGCGACAAGCCCGAATACATGATCGGGCTGATTCTGATTGGCCTCGCACGCTGCATCGCCATGGTGATCGTGTGGAACGACCTCGCCAAGGGCGACCCTGAGTATTGTGCGGGCCTGGTCGCGTTCAACTCGATCTTTCAGGTGCTGTTCTTCAGTGTGTACGCGTGGTTCTTCATCACCGTGCTGCCGGCGGTGTTGGGGCTGCAAGGTGCGGTGGTGCACATCACGATTTTCGAGATCGCCCAAAGCGTGGGGCTGTACCTTGGTGTGCCCTTCGCCGCAGGCTTTCTCACGCGCCTGATACTCGGCAGGATCAAGGGACTGGACTGGTACCACCGGGTGTTCGTACCCCGGATCAGTCCCATCACCCTGATTGCACTGCTCTTCACGATCGTGGTCATGTTCAGCCTGAAGGGCGACACGATCGTCATGTTGCCGCTCGACGCACTGCGCATCGCTGTGCCGCTGTTGCTCTACTTCATCGCCATGTTCTCGGTGAGTTTTTTCCTCAGCTACAAGGCCAGGGCCTCGTACCCGCACAGCGCGTCGCTCTCATTCACCGCCGCGTCCAATAATTTCGAACTCGCGATCGCCGTGGCGGTCGCCACGTTCGGGATCAGCCACGGTGCGGCGTTCGCCGCCGTGATCGGGCCGCTGGTGGAAGTGCCGGCTTTGATTGGCCTCGTCAGCGTATCGCTCTGGATACGACAACGGTGGTACACCAATGCCTGACCGCCCTCCGAACACCGTCATCTTCGCCTGCGTGCACAACGCCGGACGGTCACAAATGGCTGCGGCGTTTTTTAATCTTCTGGCGGATCCGCGCAAGGCGCGCGCTGTCTCTGCAGGCACCCAACCCGGCACCCGCGTCCACGACGTGGTCGTCGAGGCGATGGGCGAGACCGGCATGGATCTGCGCGAGGCGACGCCTCAACTGTTGACGCCGGAACTGGCCACAGACGCGGCATGGCTGGTCACGATGGGCTGCGGTGACGCGTGCCCCGTGGTCCCAGGCGTGCATCGAGACGACTGGCCGCTCGAGGACCCCAAGGGCAAACCGCTCGAACAGGTACGCCTGATCCGCGACGATATTCGACGACGGGTTGAGACGTTCCTCGCGGACAACTTCGCGTAACCGCGTGCGTGACATAACCTTGTGCCAATGTCTCGCGTGGTTCGGGTGTGGCTCGCGGTCTGGGTGCTGGCCGTCGGGTGGCTGGTCTGGCAGCAAGGGTGCGATCCCACCCTGGAAGACATCGTCGTCGCCGACGGCATTGTGACCGTCAGAAATCAGACGACGCAGGGGTGGGTGGATGTGCGTATCTGGGTGAACGAGTACTACGCGGGCGGCGCCCGGTCAATTCCCGCGGGTGGCTTCGTGCGCGAGCCGCTTTCGAGATTCGTGGCTGCACAAGGGCAAACGATCAACCTCGCGACCACTGCGATCACGTCGGTCGTGGTGCTGGGCCGGACACCTGACGGCACCCGAGTCAGGGTGGTCCTGGGCAGTCCCGTGTTGCACTAGAGCGGTTTCGACATGCGTGTAGCCCGTCGTACGCAGCGCGCGCTGGGTTTCAAGCGCGCGGCCGCGGCCTTGAGACCCAGGCCGCGCTACGTTTCGACTACACGCATGTCGAAACCGCTCTAATCTTAAGGACGACCGTCGTTTGCGTAGAGGCCTCGGCCTTGACACCCAGGCTTCACGAGTCAGCCGGCGAGCCGACAACATCAGCCAATTTGGCGACAGCGAAGCCGCCTTCAATCTGAACGGATAAACGCCCATGGCTGCGCCGATTGGATGCACACAGGCTGCTACCGGCCGGCGGGACCCAGCAGGAGCCGGGCATCCTCCACCAGCTTCTGTACCTCGAAAGGCTGTGTGCCGTTGTACACACCGCGGAGACGGCCGTCCTGGTCCACCAGCAACAGCTTCTCTGTGTGCAGAAAGGCATCCGGCCTGGCCAGCGACGTCCGCATGCCGTCGTCGTCTGCAAAATAGAGGTCGCGGGCCACACGGAGCACCCCGGCCGGCGTACCTGTCAGCAGCTTCCAGCGCGCCGGGTCCACGCCGCGGTCGCGGCCGAAGGCCCGAAGCACATCGACCGTATCCAGGTCGGGAGTCACCGAGTAGGACAGCAGCACCGCCGGGGTCCCTGACAACGCGGCCTGCACGCGCTTCATCGAGGCGACAAGCGGGGGGCAGATCGCCGAGCAGCGGGTGAAGATGAAACTGGCGACATGCACACGCCCGCGCAGCGCCGCCAGCGAGAACGGCCGTCCTGCCTGATCCACAAACGCCTCGTCAGCGACGGTGACCGAGTGGGTGACCGGTGACCAGGAGGCCGTGAAGGTGCGGTCTCCGTAGAACGGCAGGTCCACGGAACGATCGAGGCACGCAGACGAAAGAGCCAGGGTCGCCATGAGCAGGATGCGCATCACATGTCTCCGTTTCCCGTCTGATCACCCGGCATGCAGGGACGGGCGTTGACCATGCCGTACCGGCGCCCATTCCGGACGTCGTAGTTGAGATACAACAGGCCGTCAGCAGTCCAGGCCTGCTGACGACCGGCTTCACGTCCGTCGATGTACTGACGACGCTCGGCCAGGCGACCGTTGGCGTGCCAGTTGCGGTACTCGCCGTGTCGGACATCGCCGCGATAGCGGCCCTCGGTACGAGGCGAGCCGTCAGGCCAGCGCGTGCTGCGGATGTCATCAGCCGGAAGAGGTGACGACACCGCGGCGGTCCAGAGTAGTGCCGAGATCAGCAGCCCTCGCATGGCGCACCTAACCGATCGACCCGGGCTGTCCGGCAAAACATCCGGAGATGTACGGCACCGTCGCGGTCACGTGGTAGTGGTAGGTGCCTGATGCCACGTCGGCAGTCGCGTGCGTGTGACCATTGCAGGTGTCGAGCCCGGTCGGCAGCGCTCCCCCGGTCTCGCGCGGTCCGTACACGGGGTAGCCATCAAGCAGCACCCCGATGAGCGCTGCAGCGCCATCGCGTGAGGTGAGCCACAACGGTTCAAGGTGGTAGTGGTATTGCCCCGTCTGCTGCGGATGGCCGTTGTAGCGATCAAAGGAAATGATCTCGTTGGTCAGAGGCGAGCGCCCGGCGGCGTACTGGTTGAACAGCGCCACGCCGTTGATGGCGAGCCCCATGGGCCCCATCGGCGTATCGGACGGTGTCGCCGACGCGGGTGACAGGGGCACGCGCAGTACCAGCGACTGCGTGGCGATGCGGTTGGGATTCACCTGCATGCCCGCATGCGGCACTTCATACAGGGCATTTCCGGCACCCCAGTAGGGACTGGTGTGGTCGGGCACACCCGCGGAACGCAGAACGACGCTGGTGCCGTCCACGGTCACGGTCACCGCGGACGAGAACTTCGCATACCACCCAGGGGCGCTGCCGGTGCCCCCGGTCGTGGTTGTCGTCGCGGCCGAGGGTGAAGATGGTGAAGAGCACGCCAGGGCCAGCAGCAGGGCAGACACGGGAACCACAAGTCGATTGCGCATGATCGGGACCTCCTGCCAGCACCATACGGAGCGAACCTTGCGGAAGTCTGAAGTGCAAAATAATGGTCCTTGCGATAGCGTTCGTCAGCGATGTCACCCGATCACCCGGATGTCCGTGCACGCATCCTCCTCGTGGAGGATGATCTGGCGCTGGGAGCCCAGGTGCGCGATACGCTCACAGACGCCGGCCATGCCGTGAGCTGGGTCAGACGCGCGGACACCGCGATGGCTGAAGCCCTCGACGGCCTGAGCCTCATCGTGCTGGACCTGATGCTCCCGGGGGGGCACGGCCTCGATGTCCTGAAGCATGTGCGCAGCCGTCAGCAGCAGATGCCGGTGCTGATTCTGAGCGGACGCTCGGAGACATCGGACAAGGTGCGCGCGCTCGAGTTGGGCGCGGACGACTACCTCACCAAGCCCTTCTGGCCCGAGGAACTGCTGGCGCGCGTCAAGGCTCGCCTGCGACGGCCGGTGCTGGCCTCGTCCACTGGCGCCGTGCAGGTGGGTCCGCTGCGCCTCGATGCGGCCGGACGGACGGTGAGCGTGGATACGACGGCTGTCGACCTCACACGGGTGGAGTTTGATTTGTTGCACGCGCTGGCGACGCGCGCTGGTGCCGCCGTCTCGCGCACGTGGTTGGTGGACCACGTGCTCAACCCGGATCGTGATGGAGGAGAGCGCACGCTCGACGTCCACATCTCGCGCCTGCGTCGCAAGCTGGGCGCTGCAGGGGCGATGGTGACCACGGTATGGGGAATCGGGTACCGCCTGCAGGCGCCGTCATGACCTTGCGCCAGCGGCTGGTCCTCACCTCGCTCGCGGTCGCTGTGCCCCTGACGGCGACGCTGTTTCTGGTGGCGGAGCGATCGAGGCAGTCCGGCATGACTGCGTCGATCGACCGCCTGCTGACCGCGCAGCTCGAATCGGGGCTCATCGCCCGGTGCGAAGCCGAGGGCGGCCTGCGCCCGCCCCCAGGGCGCGGAGGTCCAGGCGGGCGCGGTGGCCCGGAGGGGCGCGGAAGGCGAGGCGGACGACCGGGGGGATCGGATCCTGTCGAGCTGATCCCGTACACACGTGATTTTGGCGTCGCGTTTGGCGGCCTGCCCGGACCCGACTTCCCGGCCGACCTCAAGGAGGCACTTGCCAGAGATGGCCGCGCCACCGGCACGTATGCCACGGGCAATGGCCGCGGACTTCAACTGGCCGTCCGCATCGACACGACGTCGGGCCCGTGCCACATCCTGCTGGTGCGCATGCGGCCCCGCGAAGGCGAAGTGCGCGACCAGCTGATCGCGCTGGCGTCGGTGCTCGTCATCGTCATTGCCGCGATCTGGATCGCCGCGGGCCCCACGCTCGCACGCATCCATCACCTGGCGACCGAGGTCCGCGCCTCGGCGGCGTCGCGCTATCGGGAACCGGTGCGGGAAACCGGATCCGACGAGGTGAGTGCGCTGGCCCGCGCCTTCAACGACGCAGGCCGCGACGTGCGGACGCATCTGACGCACGTGGAGGCGCGCGAGGCGACCCTGCGCGAGTTTGTCGCCAACACCACACACGACATCGCCATGCCCCTGACGGTGCTGCAGAGTCATCTGGCAAGTCTCGAGGCCGGTGCGGCGGTCTTCGGCGCGCCCGACGATCGGGATCGCGTGTACGGTGCAATCCGCGAGACCCACTACATCGCGTCCCTGCTCCGCAATCTCGCCACCGCCAGTCGGCTCGAGGGCGGTGTGCCGGTCGAACCGCGGCCGATGGATCTCAATGCGCTGGTCGAGCGCGTGGTGGAACGCCACCGGCCGCTCGCGCGGTCGGGCGGGGTGAGCGTGGACTTTGCCGTCCCGGATCAGGCGACAGTGATCGTCGCCGATGCCACGCTGGCCGAACAGGCGTTCGGCAATCTGGTGGACAACGCCGTGCGCTACAACCACCCGGGAGGACACGTGGCCGTGGTGCTGTCTCGCGCCCCCGAGCGCCGCTTTGTGCTCACCGTGGAAGACGATGGCCCCGGGGTTGGGGCGGAGGAATTGTCGCAACTGGCGACGCGAAGATTCCGCGGTGATGCGGCGCGATCCCGGCGTCCCGACGGTCAGGGCATCGGCCTGACGATTACGGCTGAGGCGGCGGACCTGCTGGGGTGGGACCTCGCGTTTCACGCCAACGCGCCGACCGGCCTGGTCGCGCGCATCACCGGCCAGACCGCATCAACAGACCCGTCGAGGTCGAGTTCCCCGGATGGCGCTGCGCGCGCTACGTTCCCGCCTTGACGGCCGCCAGCACCTCGTCGGCGTGTCCAGCAACACTGACCTTGTCCCAGCGCTTCGCGACCTTGCCGGCGGCGTCGATCAGATATGTGGTGCGCACGATGCCCAGGTACTTGCGGCCGTAGCGCATCTTCTCCTGCCACACGCCGTAGGCTTCCGCCACCGTGTGATCCGCGTCGGCCAGCAGCGGGAACGTCAGTCCGTGCTTGCTGGCAAACTTGGCCTTGCTCTTTTCGTCGAGAATGCTCATGCCGAGCACCACCGCGTCGGCCAGTTTCGCCAGGTGCGGCAACCGCGCTTGAAAATCGCAGGACTCGGTCGTGCACCCCGGTGTGTCGTCCTTGGGATAGAAGTAGAGCACGACCGGACGACCGGCGTACTGTGACAACTTGTGCGTCATTCCTGCCTGGTCGTTCAGGCTGAAGGCAGGGGCTTTCCTACCGGGTTCTATCAGAGCCATCGGCACATTCTATCCAACACCCGCATGAACGCGAGTCGCGTGATCTGGAACGAACCTTGATTACGTTCTCAAAGGCCATGCGAAGTTACCTGACTGCATTCGGACAGCGCCTTCGGATTAGCCATCACCGGCTCGGCCGCTGGGCCTGGCCGGTTTGGGCCTCCTCCGGGGTCGTCGCGGTCCTCCTGGTCAACTTGCTGTTCGTCGTTCCAGGCCCAGGCGGCATTCGGTCGGCGGCGAACATGCCCGTCTCGACCCTGGTCTACGACATGCGGGATCGGCCTGTGTTCCACATCTTCAGGGAACATCGCACCCTTGTTGGGCTCAACAAGATTTCCCCGCACATGCTCCAGGCGGTCCTGGCGGTTGAAGACGAGCGGTTCTACAGGCACCATGGCATCGACCTCTGGCGCATGGGCGGCGCGGCGATCGCAAATCTCAAGCAGGGTGCATTCGCACAGGGCGGCTCGACGATCACGCAGCAACTCGCGCGCAAGACCTTCCTGAACGACAACAAGACGTTTTGGCGGAAGGCCCGCGAGATTGTGCTGGCGGTCCGGATCGAGTGGGCGTTTTCGAAGGACGAGATCCTCGAGATGTATCTCAACCGGATCTACTTCGGCCGCGGCTTCTATGGCATCGAGGCCGCTGCGCAGGGGTACTTCGGCAAGGCGGCGCTCGCGCTCACGGTGGATGAAGCCGCGCTGTTGGCCGGCCTGATTCAGGCGCCGTCGGCGTACGCCCCCCCGTCCAACCTCGATCGGGCGATCGCGCGACGGGCCGTCGTCCTGCGCCGCATGCAGGCGGTGGGCGCCCTGACCGAAGCCGAAGCGACGAGGGCCATCAAGGCGAAGGTGCAACTGCGGCGGGAACTGGGGCAACCGCGTTTCGGAGAGTACTTCCGCAATCGTGTGGCGCAGGAGTTGGTGGATCGCTTCGGGGAGGACCGTGTCTGGAACGGCGGCCTGCGCGTCTATACCACTGTCAGTCCGCTGATGCAGCGCGCTGCGGAACGCGCGTTGACGATGGGCCTGAGTCAGATCGAGCGCCGGCCTGGTTTCTCTGGTCCACGGCTCGAGGATGACGAAGCGGTGGCGCACGGTCGAACGGCCTACCTCCAGGGTGCGTTCGTCGCCATTGATCCACGCAACGGACACGTGCGTGCGCTCGTCGGTGGACGCGACTTCGGCGACAGCACGTTCGACCGCGCCGTCGATGCCGAGCGGCAGGCGGGGTCAGCCTACAAACCGTTCGTGTTCGCGGCGGCGATCGAGTCGGGTGCGAACCCGGCCACGCTCATCACGGGCATCAATGACGCCACGCGCGTGTCCGGCGTGGACTGGCGTCCTGACAACGCTCGCGGGGGCGACAGCAGCGCCGATGTGCTGACGATCCGGGAGGCGTTGCGCACCTCGAACAACCGCGCGGCGGTCCGGCTGCTGTCGAACGTGGGCATCCCCGCCGCCGTGGGCGCAGCGGTGAGACTGGGGCTGACGGCGCCTCCGCCCGTACCGTCGCTGGTGCTGGGCTCGGGAGAGGTCTCTCTACTTGCGATGACGAGCGCGTACGGCGCCTTCGCCGACGAGGGCACCGTCCATACCCCGGTGTTTGTGCGTCGCGTTGAAGACGCCGCAGGCGTGGTGTTGTGGGAACACGCCGCCGAAAGCCACCAGGCCCTGTCGCCGGCAACGGCGTTCATGATGGCCGACATGCTGGCGGACGTGGTCGATCGCGGCACCGGTGCGCGGGCGCGACAAGAGGGTTTCCTTCTGCCGGCCGGCGGCAAGACGGGCACGACGAACGACTACAAAGACACGTGGTTCGTGGGGTTCACGCCGACGCTGGTGGCGGGCGTGTGGGCAGGGTTCGACGAGCCGCGGCCGGTGGCGCCTGACGGGTACGCAACGAGCCTTGTCGTGCCGATCTGGGCGCGCTTCATGCGCGGCGCCACGGCGGGTGCGGCAGCCGCCTGGCTGAAACAGCCAGAGGACATCGTGCGCGTGCAGGTCTGTCGACGGTCGGGCCTCAAGCCGACCGATGCGTGCGCGGAGGATGGCGGATCAGTGGCATTCGAGTATTTCCGTCGCGGGACCGAACCGGAGGACTGGTGCGAGTTTCACGGCGGGCGGTCGTTCTTCGAGCGCTTCAACGTGGGCTCCCTGGCGTGCAAACTCTTCGGCAAGGGCTGCTAGATTCCCCGACATGCGATGCGCGCCAGTTTCTTCGGGGACGAGTGCGATGACAATCTGGTACGCGCCACGACTCCCCGTCACCACCACGAGCGGCGCCTGCGCATCATCCTTTTTCTCCTCATCAGTCACAACGGTGTTACCTCGACGGATCGTTGTAACGGTGACCGATGGTAGGACGACGGGTCTGTTTTGAATCGTGACCCTTTTGTGACTTCTGCTCAGACGCGCTGGTGGTCGGCTTTCCAGTTCTTGATCATCAGCTTGATCTGTTTCTGGCTTGTGATGCCGTCGCGAAGCACCGTCTGTGCCAATTCAGGCAGCTCGGCATCGCTGGCGAAACGGAGGGCCACCAGTTGGCTCGTGGTGAAGTCTCCGATGCGGGGGTGAAGCCCGGCGGGCCACAACTCACGCAACAGCAGGCGCATCTCAAGTCGAATCACGCGGTCCTGTGCCTTCAGTGCGAAGATGCGGGCCAGAAAGGCGAGCAGGAGGAGCGCAAGCGCCGTGGCGGCCGCAAGGATCGTCGGAGCGGCTGGCCCCTCAATGGCGTGTTTTGTGGCCCAGATGAAATTGACGAGCAGGATCGGGACTGCAACGAAATGAAACGGTGGCACAAACTTCGTGTGGTTCTTGTAATTCTGGACGGGGTCGGACATGGATAACCTCGCCGCGATGATACATCGCCGGAGCCTACTGCCTGAGTGTGGTCGCCGGGTCGAGACGGAGGATGCGTAGCGCCGGAAGGACGCTGGCAACAGCGGCGACGACCAGCAGGAACATGGCGGCGCCGGCGTACGTCAGTGGGTCGCGCTCGGTCACCCCGAACAAGACCGAGGCCACCAGGCTCGACGCGGGCACGGCGATCAGTCCGCCGAGGACCACGCCGATGGCCACCAGGGCGATGCCGCTCTCTGCGACCGTCCGGACCAGGCCTGATGGCGATGCCCCCAACGCAAGGCGAATGCCGAACTCGCGCGTGCGCTCGGTCACCGAGTGCGAGATCAGTCCGTGCAATCCGATGGCCGCAAGCAGAAGGGCGACCAGCGCCAGTGCGCCCACGAGCATCATCAGCATCCTGTGCTCGGCCGTGGCGCTGGCGCGCACGTCCGACATCTGCCGGATCTGACCGAGCGGCAGCAACAGGTCCACACCGGCAATTGCGTCTGCCAGGGCGCGCGCGGCCACTTCAGGCGAGCTCGCGCGCACCGCCCACACGGGCGGGAACCAGATGTGCGTGCCCACAATCCCTTGATTGATCTGCGCGGCCGGCATGTAGATCGTGGGGGCCGACACCACCGGGCCAGGCACCATGCCCTCCACCTGGAAGCCGGGCCGCATCTGCACGTCGCCGACGACGCCGACGACTTCGCGCTGAGCGCCGGCAAACTGGATCACGCGCCCCAGGATGTCCTGGTTCTTCGAGTAGATCCGGCCAAACGCCTCGTTTACCACCAGGACCGGCAAAGTCGCGGCGGCGTCGGAGACCCGCACCTCGCGTCCGCGCGTCACCGGAATCTGGAAGGTCTTGAAAAAATCGGGCGAGACATACATGACGCTGGCGACGCGACCGCGTTCTTCACCCGGATACCGGAACCCCATGTTGAGCACCCGTTCGTACGGCAGACCGAGCGAGACGGCGGCCGCGTCCACGCCGGGCGTGGCGCGCAACCGCTCCAGCGTCTTGTCGAACAACACGTTGACTTCGACTGGCGACGGGTACCGCGCATCCAGCAGTGACACCGCCGTCGTCGTCAGACCGCGCGGGTTGAAGCCTGGTTGCAGCGACTGGAGATTCACAAACGTCCGGACGAGCAGACCTGCGCTGACCAGCAGCACGACACCGAGCGCCACCTGCGCAACGATCAGACCCCGGCGCGTCCAGTGGCTGGCGCTCCCGGCGACCGAGCGGCTGCCGCCTTCCATCAGGGCCGCCTGCACGTCGAGGCGCGTCACCTGCCAGGCGGGAACCAGTCCGCAGATCAGGCTGGTCAGCAGCGAGAGGCCGGCACACCACATCACGACGTCAGCGTCGATCGCGACGCGCTGCCAATCCACGAATCGATCGCCGCTGATGGCCTGGAGGCCGCCGAGCGCGAACCAGCCGACCATGAAGCCGGCCGTGCCACCGGCCATGGCCAGCACGAGGCTCTCGGTCATCAGCTGACGCATGACCGAGCGGCGGCCACTGCCCAGCGCCAGGCGAGTGGCAATCTCCTTTGAGCGCGCACCTCCTCGTGCGAGCAGCAGCGCGGCCAGATTGACGCAGGCGATGACCAGCACTGTCGTGACTGCGGCTCCCAGCATCACGATGGGCTCGCGATTGTCGGAAGCCAGGACGTCCTTGAGCGGATCGAGGCCGGCCTTCACCGTGACCCCGGAGGAACCCATCTGGGCGCGCATCGCTTCGCCGAGGACCGGTGCCAGCTGGCTCGAGGCGTCGGCGAGCGACTGCCGCTCAGGCACCCGCATGATGGCGGCGTAGTTGGTGCCACCACCCTCACCGGTCGTTGTCGGCCGCAGCGGCGTCCACACATCGGCCTCAACGGTGCCGCGGAACCCCTCGGGCATGATGCCGATGACCTGCCACGGCGTGCCGCGCAGGAGGATGGTCTGACCGAGAATCGAGTCGGCGCCGCCGAACGCCCGGGTCCACAGCGCGTGGCTCAGAATGACCACGGGTGGGCCGCCTGGGACGTCTTCTTCGGCGGTGAACTCCCGGCCCATGGCGGGCGGCACACCAAGCACCCGAAAGAACCCGGCGCCCACGCGCTGCTGGTCTGCAAACCGGGCCTGCTGATTGACGACCAGATTCACGCCGGCGGTCCAGTTCGTGAAGACCGCTGCGTGGGCTCCCAGCGGACTGGCGGCCAGTGCCAGCCACGTGGCGCCGTCAATAGACGTTCCGCTGCTGGTGCCTCGTGACGAGGTGAACTCGGCGCGCACGAGCGCCAGCCTGTCGGCGTCGGGAAACGGCAGGGGTTTGAGCAACAGAGTATTCGCCAGGCTGAACACCGCGGTGTTGGCGCCAATGACCAGCGCCAGAATCGCGATGGCGGTCAGCGAGAAGGCGGGTGTCCGCCGCAACAGGCGGACGGCATACCGAAGGTCGCGGCTGAATGTCTCAAGCACTGGAAGTTGCTGCATCTCGTCCATCTCCTCGCGTCGTGAGCGCGGATTGCCCAGGAGTACGCGCGCCTGCCGTCGGGCCTCCTCGGGCGGCACCCCGCGTCCGATCAGATCGTCGGTGTGCATCGCCAGATGCAGGCGCAGTTCCTCGTCGCGATCGCGGTCGCGCCGAGCCCGGCCGAACAGCCGCTTCCAGGCCATCACACCGGCCGCATGACACGCGCCACGGCGCGGGCGAGCGCGTCCCATCGAGTCGCTTCAGTCGCAAGCTGGCGTTTGCCTTTCGCGGTCAGTTTGTAGAATCGCGCGTGGCGATTGCTGCCCGACATGCCCCAGTACGACGTAATCCACCCACGCTCCTCGATCCGCTGCAGGGCTGGGTACAACGACCCCTGCTCCACCTGCAGTACCTCGTCGGAGCGCCGGGCAATCGTGGACGCGATGTCGTAGCCATGCGCCGGCCCGATCTGCAACGTCTGCAGCACGAGCAAATCAAGAGTGCCCTGCAAGAGGTCGCCTTGCGTTCCTGTCGCCTTTCGTGTCATTCAGCGTCTCCACCAAACCGGCCGCGCGCTTGAAATCCAGCGCGCGCTACGTACATCGCACTGTTAGAACGGCTAGTGGAGTCTTTGACGACACGGGCATCGGAAAGGTTGGCCCCCAGGACTCCAGGACCCCCAGGACCCGACTCTCGCCCCTGCCCTCTTCCCTCTGGCCCCTGGACCCGTGCCCGACGCCTCCGGCCTGCGATACAGTCTTTTGTTTTGACTGAGCGGGGGCCGCGATTTCTTCGCAGCGCCGTGTTGGCACTGGCTCTGGTCGTCGGCGGCCGACCTTCAATGGCGTGGCCGAGGCTCCGGGCGTGCCACTGACCTGGTCAAGGACGGAAAAACGTCAAGTGGTCGATCGACGTGCCGGGTCGCGGGTGGTCGTCGCCGGTCATCTGGAACCGCGTCGTGTATCTGACGTCGGCCATCAGCGGAAAACCCTTCAAGCAGCCATCGCCGGGGTTGTACGGCAACGACTACATCGCGGCATCGTCGCCGGTGGTGCATGCGGGCAGGGTCTTCCTGCTGCAGGACAGCGAGCAGGAGTCGTTCCTCACCGCGCTCGACGCGAAGACCGGCGCCGAGTTGTGGCGCGCGCCCCGGTCATCTAAGGGGCTCCTGCATTCGTCCCCGACGCCGTCGGCGTGGGCGCGTCCGGCGACATCTCGCTGACGGGTGACGCCACAAGCCACGAGTTCATCGCCTGGTCGCACCCGCGCGCATCGGGCTACACCCCCTCTGCCATCCTGCACGGCGGGCGCATGTACCTGCTCCACGACACGGGCATCATGACCGTCCTTGACGCCGAGACCGGGCGGGAACTGTACAAGGCGCGCGTCGGCGGCACCGGCCACACCTTTTCGGCATCGCCGATCGCGCTGGGCGACCGCCTCCTGTTCCTTGATGAAGAAGGCACCACGGTCGTCGTGGAGCCGGCCGGTGAATACCGGGAAGTGCGCCAGAACGCGCTCGATGAAATGAGGCTCGCGTCGCCGGCCGTGGCCGACGGCGCACTCTTCCCCCTATAATCGTGCCGAATGGTCGGCACCTCCGTTCTCCACTATCGCATCGTCCGCCAGCTCGGCAGCGGGGGCATGGGCGTTGTTTATGAGGCGGAAGACACCAAGCTGAACCGCCGGGTCGCGCTGAAGTTCCTGCCCGAGTCGCTCGTCATGTCGGCTGAAGCGGCCGATCGGTTTGGACGTGAAGCCACACTCGCCGGCGCGCTCAATCACCCCAACATCTGCACGGTCCATGAGAGCGGCGTGTACGAAGGTCGCCAGTTTTTCGTCATGGAACTGCTCGAAGGCGACTCGCTCAAGGCGCTCATCACCGACGCGCCGCTGCCGCTCGATCAGATCCTCAGTGTCGGCTGCCAGATCGCCGATGCCCTCGAAGTGGCCCACACAAAGGGGATCGTTCACCGCGACATCAAACCCGCCAACATCTTCATCACGACGCGCGGGCAGGCGAAACTGCTCGACTTCGGTGTGGCCACCGTCGGGCCAGAGCATACGGTCGTCGGCGACGAGACCCGCGTGGCCGCGGAAGCCCTGACCACGCCCGGCACCGCGATCGGCTCGGTCAACTACATGTCGCCTGAGCAGGCGCGTGGCGAGGTCACCGATGGCCGCACCGATCTGTTCTCACTGGGCCTGGTCCTCTACGAGATGGCGACCGGACGTCAGGCCTTTGGCGGCCAGACCACCGCGGTCGTCTTTGACTCGATTCTCAACCGCGATCCGGTTTCTGTGCTCCAGGTCAATCCGACCGTCCCGGCGGATCTCGAGCATGTGATTACCCGCGCGCTCGAGAAAGACCGCAAGATGCGGTACCAGACCGCCGCCGACATGCTGTCGGAACTCTCGCGGCTTCGTCGGGATACCAGCGCGGGCACGGTCGCTGCTGGTGCGGCTACCGGCACTGCGGCCGTGCCGGCTCGCAGACAGACACCAAAGGTTCTGCTGGTGGGTATTCCGGTCGCGGCCGTGCTGGTGGCTGCGTTTTTCTTCTGGCAGTCCACCCGCGTACCGGCCTTCTCTGAACGCGACACGATCATCATTGCCGACTTCGCCAACACCACCGGCGACGCCGTGTTTGACGATGCGCTGCGGCAGGCCGTGGCGGTGCAGTTGCAGCAGACCCCGTTTGTCACCCTGCTGGCCGATCAAAGTGTGCAGCGAACGCTGCGGCTGATGTCACGACCTGCGGATGAGCCGCTGACGAGCGTGGTGGCTCGGGAGATTTGCCAACGGTCTGGCGCCAAGGCGTCCGTGGAGGGGTCCATCGCGCCCCTGGGCACCAACTACGTCATCAGCATCGGCGTGCACAATTGCCAGACCGGTGCCTCACTCGCGCAACAGCAGGTGCAGGCGACGTCGAAGGAAGACGTACTCGCGCAGGTGGGCGCCGCGCTCACCAAGTTGCGCACCGGCCTGGGCGAGTCGCTGGCATCGGTGCAGAAATACGATGTGCCCATCAGCGAGGCCACAACCGCATCACTGGATGCGCTGAAGGCGTACGGACAGGCCAGCCGCGCCCGCCAGACCCGCGGGGATGACGCGGCCATTCCCTTCTACGAGCAGGCGACCCAGCTCGATCCGAACTTTGCGCTCGCGTGGGCCAAGTGGGGCGTGGTCAGTTCGAATCTCGGACGAGCCGAGGATGCGAAGAAGTACACCCAGAAGGCGTATGACCTGCGTGACCGTGTCAGCGAGTACGAACGCCTCTACATCACGTGGAGTCACGCCACACGCGTGACACTTAATCCGGTGCAGGCGCGCACCACCCTCGAGATGATGACGACCGCGTATCCACGCGACTTCACGGCGCGCAACAACCTCGGCGTGGTGCTCATCGGGCAGGGCCTGTTTGAACAGGCGCTCAAGGAATACACCATTGCCAATGAGATCGCGCCGGACGAACCACTCCCCATCTCGAACTCTGCCCATGCCCTGCTGTTCCTGGGGCGGTACGACGAGGCGTTTGCGATGAGCGATCGCGCGCTGGCCGTGCGACCCGACTCCGGACTGGCCATGGCCCGCTGGATGGTGGCTCGGACCATCGGCCACGCCCGTACGGCGGAGTTCGAGTATTCGGCGCGTAAAGTGGCCCAGCCCGCGCAGATTCTCTTCGGCGAATCCACCCTGGCGGTCTGGGACGGCCGCCTCAAGGACTTCTCGCGGATCATGGAGCAGATTCGCGAGCAGCTTCTCGCCAATGCGGACGCCGGAGCCCAACAGGGCGTTGATGCTGCCGAAGTGATGACGCTGGCGGTGCTGCAGCGCGGCGAGTGGCTGCCGCGCCTCAAGGCGTTCGCCAGACAGACCCTGCCGCCCGAAGGCGTGGCACAGATCGCGGCTGCGCTGGCAGTCACCGGAGACATGGCGACCGTCCGGTCGCTCGCGCCCCAGCTCGACAAGGTCGATACCAACGACCCACAGCAGGCCCAACCAGTGCTGGTGACGAGAGTCCTGCTGGCGGGCTCGGAAGGCCGCGTGAAGGACGCCACGGCCATGGTCGAGGCGTACCTGGCACAGCGTCCCCGCTCGCTGGAGCTGCACTACTACCTTGGCCTCGTCCACGAGCGAAACGGCGCGATCGACGACGCGATCGCCCACTATCGAAAGACGGCGCAGGCCATCAGCGTACTCGGCCCGAGCGACGAGGTCATGAATGCCAGGCTCGCCCTGGGCCTGCTGCTCAAGCAGACAGGCGACACCGTCGGCGCGGGCCAGCTGTTCGACACGCTCGCGAAGCAATGGGCAAACGCGGACGAGGACTTTGCGCCGCTCATCGCGCTGAAGAAGAACAGGTAAGCCGCGGAAACACTCGGGCTTGAGAACCAGCCCGAGCTACGTCCCGGCCCGAGACACTTCCGTACGTAGCGGCCTGGGTTTCAAGGCCGAGGTCTCCACTCTAGATGAAGTTGAGTGTGCTCTTCCTGTAATCGCCGCCAAGAATGGGGATCGAGTTCGTGCCGAGCCAGTTGTCGAGCACACGCGCGTAGACCGCACGGAAGTCGGTTTCGTACTTCACGTCGGCACCACTGTTTTCGAGCGTGCCATCGACGTTGTTCGGATTGAGCGACGCCGCGGTGCCGTACAGGCCACCTTGCACACCGCCGCCCATCGCCATCATCAGTCCTGCAGCTCCGTGGTCGCAGCCTTGGCTGCCGTTTTCGCTGATGCGGCGGCCAAACTCCGAGAACTGCAGCACGAGGGTGTCGTTCAGCAGTCCCTGATTCTTCATGTCGTTGTAGAACGCGAGCAGGCTGTCGCCGACGGTGCCCATGAGATTCGCATAGCCGGCATTGGCCGCATTGGTGTTCTGTGTTGCGTGCGTGTCGAACCCGCCCAGTTGGACCCAGAACACTTTTGTGCCGATGCCCTTGTTGATCGCACCGGCCACGGCCTTGAGCGCCTGCGCCAGGCCGTTGTTCGCGTACGCCACCGTGCCGGTGTAGGTGCCGACCGACGCGACGCGATCGAGGGTGGCCATCGCGGCCTGCGACGTGGCATTCACGAACGCCACGTGCGGACGGTCCACCGGCAGATGCGACGCCATCGTGGTCATCGTCGCGCGCGAGTATCCAGCCTCCGCGCCCGTATTCGGGCTCAGGAACGAGTACCCCGCGACAGAGGGGATGGCGGCGACACTGACCTCGCGCGACTCGAGCGCGTGCGGCAGTTCGCGCACGGTGCTCCAGGCCACCAGTGGGTCGGCCGGATCGGGCAGGGCGTCGAGGTAGCGGCCCAGCCATCCCGTGCCTGCGGAGTTGGCCGGGTTGGCGGTGGACCAGATGTCGGTGCCGAGAAAATGCGATCGACTGGAGTTCGTGTATCCGGTGCGCTGAATGAGCGCGAGCTTGCCCTGATTGAAGATCTGGCTCAGGCCGGTGAGCCGCGGATGCAGGCCAAGGGCCTTGCCCGAGGCATCGGTACCGACCTGCAGGACGTTGGCTGCCGGGACGGCGATAGCGGGACGCCGGCTGTAATAGAAGCTGTCGCCGTAGGGAATCAGGGTGCTCAGCGCGTCGTTGCCGCCGCTCAGGTACAACACCACCAGATTGCGGCGCGAGGCGCCCTGGGCGCGCGCGATGTCGGAGAGAAACGCGGGCGCGGCAAAACTGACGGTAAACGCCGTCACGCCACCTTTGACAAATTGTCGTCGAGTTACCTTCATGGCTGTTCCCTCAAAGACGCTAACGCGGGGTCACACGAACTGGTACTCGCCGGATCCGGTGAGCAGGTGGAAGACGCCGCCAGCCTTGTTCAGCAATTGGGTCTCAGACCCCGTCCAGGTGCCACCCGCGCGCACATAGTCCACCAGCGGGTTGTACACCTCCGCCGGTACATCGGGCAGGCTGAGGCGGCTGATGGCGTAGTCGATCAGGGTCTGTGGCGACTGGTTGTAGGGCCTTGATGTGTTGCGCAACTCAAACCGCTGGTTGGTGGCCAGCACCGACGCAAAGTTCATCCGCGCCAGCATCCCGCCGGTGGAGAACCAGGAGGGCCCAATCGCCCACCCATTGACGTCGGGCGGCTCAAAAAGCTGCTGACCCATGTTGAGCATCGGCGTGAGCGTATCGTTGGCTGAGAATCCGAGGTGACCCATTTCCTTCAACGTGCGGACCACATACTCAACGGGCCAGGAATAGCGATGGTACCGGTAGCGCGCAGAGCGAAACTGCGACGATCGCACGACCTCGCGAATGACTTCACGCATGTTAGTCCCCGAAGCGAGGTAGACGGCCGCGATCGCGTCCACAAAGGCCGGGTCGGGCGCGTCAATGTCGCTGATAAACCAGTTCCAGAGCCGCCCCGCCAGTCGGCGCGCGGTCTGCGGGTGCACGGCAAGCGCCGCGATCAGATCCAGGCCGTCCTGCATTCCCGCAGCAGCCGCCCGGGCGGGAATGGTCTTGGATCCGTTGGCGTAGATCGGGAACGAAAACGTCTTGGCTGCCTCATCGTGCTGCGCCGCGTTGTAGTTGAACGCGTAGTACGCGGTCGGGGTATTGCGTGTGCCCCGCTGAGCAATATTCCATCCCGTGAACACACGCGCGGCGGCATACACGTCGCTTTCCGTGTAGTTGTCCACGCCAAACGTGAACAACTCCATCAGCTCACGGCCGAAATTCTCCTGCGGCTTGGCCTTGAGATTCGTGTTGCCGTCGAGCCAGTAGATCATCGCCGGATCTTTGGCCACTTCCACCAGCAGGTCACTGAACTTCCCAAGGCCGCGCTGTCGAAAGAGCTCGATCTGGCCCCGAACCTGCGCCGTGTCTTCCGAGGGCTTGGCCGCCATCAAGCGCGCACCTTCTGTGGCGCCAACGGTTCCAGCCAGCTTGCTGTACGCCGTGGCGAAGTGGTGATGCCAGAGCAGCGCCATCCGCTCCTGCAATGGCGCAGGAGAATGCACCATGCGGAAGACCCATCGCTGCCGCGAATCGTTGATCACCGTGTTTGGCAGGAACCCATTGCGCGCCGTGATGCCGATGTATCCAGGCGTGCCAATGCGTGCGTCAATATCAAGGGCGGGGTCGGCAGGGTCAAAGTCGATCAGGGCGCTCACGACCTCGCCGTAGGACATCTCCTCGTACGTCTGCCGTTCAGCGGGCGTGGCGCCAAAACCGACGCGGCGAAGCAGATGCTCAAGGAGCGGCTGACCCGAAAGTTGTCCAGTGGCTTCCATGTGGTTACCCCTCCTCTTTGACCGGAACCCGATGCCGGATGTTACAACGCCCGCATGAATCCCAACAACTGGTCGTCTTTGGTGGCCTGGCCGGTGAAGAACCGCGCGGCGGCTTTGGCGGCGAGCCAGGCAAATGCCTCCCCATGCCACCCCAACGCCACGGAAAAAAAGTGAAACGGGTAATTGCGGTGAGGACCGATCCAGGGCAACCCGTCGGCGGTGCCGACGATGGACAGATCCCAGCCGAAGGCGGGTGGCAAGCCGGAAATGTCTGAATACCTGAGCGAAAGTTCGTACATCAACTGATTTGCGCGCTGCCGCACCGCGGCCTCGCGCAAGGGCGCCGTGGCCATCTCAGGCCCGGTCAAGCCCGCAAACAACGCCCGGTGGCCATCCAGCCAGCGCAGGAACCGGGGCGACTCGGTGCCTTCGGTGTATAGCGCCGCGCGGGTGCCCACCAGCTTGCGCATGGCCGGCGTCAGGGGTTCGGTGACCACCACGTATCCTCGTGTCGTTCGAACATGACGGTCGAGTTGATGGAACACCGGACCAGGCGTCCCTGTGGCAACCACTACTCCACGGGTGACGACGGTGCCGCCGTCGAAGACGACGGTCACGTCTTTGCGGGTAAACGTGGTCGTCTTCACGCGCGTGTGTTCGAAGATCCTGGCGCCCTTTGCCCGCGCGGCATCGGCCAGTCCAAGGGCGGCACGTACCGGGTGCAGGACCGCGGCGTCATGAAGACGCATCGCGCCCTGGGTCTCGGTGGCCAGCGCCGCGCGCGACGCAGCCGGGGTCAGCCAGGCGGCATCAAGCTTCGCGGCCTTTCGCGCCAGAATTTCCTTCTTGAGCATGGCCCCGTCGTTGGTGAATGGCGCATTGACCACCAGCGGCATTGGTGCGAGATCGCATCGGATCTTCAGTCGGTTCAGGGTCGTCGAGAGGTCAAGGACACTGCGGTGCAGTTCGGCGAAGGCGATGCGGGCCGCGCGTTTGCCCGCGGTCTTCTCCACCTCGACCAGTGATCCATCCGGCACCGGCAACACCGCCCCGATTGAGCCCTGCGTGGCGCCCGACACGAGGCGGTCGGCTTCGAGCAACACCACGTCGAGGCCAGCTTGCGCCAAGGTGTAGGCCGCCGCACACCCGGTGAAGCCGCCGCCAATCACCACGACGTCAGCCGTCAAGCGACCCTTCGCAGATTTGCCCCGGGCGGCCGGGCGTGACTTGGCCGGCGCCGCGGCAGTGGCCCAATATGAGCGTCCGTAGACTGGCATTTACGAGACAGAATAGCCCACATGAAACGGGACTCGCTCGGATTCTGGATGGTCGCGGCCCTGGTGATGGGCAACATGGTGGGATCGGGCGTGTTCCTGCTGCCGTCATCGCTCGCGGCCTTTGGGGGCCTGAGCCTGGTCGGGTGGGTGGCCTCAGCCGCCGGAGCCACATGCCTGGCCCTGGTGTTCGCGCGCCTCGCCAGAATCCGGCCCGCGGCAGGCGGACCGTACGCGTACACCCGCATGGCCTTCGGGGACCTTCCGGCGTTCATGGTGGCCTGGGGCTACTGGATCTCGGTCTGGAGCTCCACGGCGGCACTTGCCGTGGCAGGCGTCGGCTATCTCGATCCGTTTTTCCCCACCATCGTCCGCACCCCGGTGTATGCCGCCATGCTGGCGATTGCCATGGTCTGGACGTTCACGCTGATCAATATCGTGGGAGTGCGGCGAGCCGGTCAGGTGCAGGTGGTCACGACGGTGCTGAAGCTGATGCCGCTGATCCTGGTCGGCATCGGGGGCCTGTTCTATTTTTCGCCCGCACACTTTCCGATCACGGCCACCTCGTTTGGTGATGCCGCCGGCCAGGTCACGCAGGTGGCCACGCTCACGCTCTGGGCCTTTCTGGGACTTGAAGCCGCAACCATTCCGGCGGGGCATGTGGCGAATCCCGAGAAGACGATCCCACGCGCGACCATTGCCGGCACACTGATCGCCGCCGCCATTTATATCGTCAGTACCGTCGGGGTGATGTCCCTGGTGCCGGCCGCGACGCTGGCGACCACGACCGCGCCATTTGCCGATGGCGCCCGCGTGTTGTTTGGGAACACTGCGGCGAGTCTGGTGGCGATTGGCGCCGCCATTTCCTGTTTCGGCGCGCTCAACGGCTGGACGCTGGTCGTCGGTCAACTGCCTCTGGCGGTGGCGAAAGATGGATTGTTTCCGAAGGTCTTCGCGCGGGTGTCGCCGCAGGGCACACCCGTGGCCGGGATGCTCGTGGCCGCGGTGCTGGCCACGACGCTGATCGCCGCAAATCACACGCGTGGACTGGTTGAGCTGTTCACGTTCATGATTCTGCTCTCGACGCTGTCGACACTCGTGCCCTACGTGTTTTCGGCGCTCGCGGTGTTTCGGATCGCCGATCCTGCGGCGCCGCGCGAGATTGGTGGCCGGCTTCCGGCCACCATGAAGGCCGTCGCGGGTCTGGCATTCGCGTATGGGTTGTGGGCCATCGGTGGCGCTGGAGCAGAAACGGTCTACTGGGGCTTCCTGCTTCTGCTGGGTGGTCTGCCGGTGTTTGTGTGGGTGACTCGTGACCGCGTCTGACATCGGCCCCTGGAAGGGGATCCTCGTCCGACACGCGCGCGAGGCGTTTGTCGATGACGCGACGATCGCCTTGCAGTGGCAGGCGCTCAATTTCACCGCGGCGCCCAACTATCGCAAAGCGATCGAACAGTACGAGCGATTTGTGGAACTCCTGTCGACAGGAGCTCCGGTGCACCAGTGCCGCCATACGCCGATGCCCCTGAACCTGGATTCCATCTACGTGCGAGACGCGTCGGTCATGTGCGCCCGTGGCGCCATTCTCTGCCGCATGGGCAAGCCTCTCCGCGACCGCGAGCCAGCGGCACTCGCGGAAGACTATCGCGCGCTCGGCATTCCGATCGCCGGCGCCATCGAGCCACCCGGATCACTTGAAGGCGGCGATGTGACGTGGCTGGGCCCGCGGCTGGCTGCGGTCGGCAGGGGCTACCGCACCAATGACGAAGGCATACGGCAGCTTCGGGCTCTCCTCGGTGACACCGTCGATGAACTCATCGTCGTGCCGCTGCCCCACTACCGGGGACCAGGCGACGTGTTTCATCTGATGTCGATCATCAGTCCCGTGGATTACAACCTCGCGGTGGTGTATTCGCCGCTGATGCCGGTGGCGTTCCGCGAGCGTCTGCTCGACCTCGGCTACGCCCTCGTCGAAGTGCCAGACGAGGAGTTCGACTCCATGGGCGCAAACGTGCTGGCGCTGTCACCGCGCAGGTGCCTGATGGTGGAGGGCAATCCAAAGACGCGTGCGGCTCTTGAACGCGCTGGCGCCGACGTGCTGGTCTACGACGGGTCGGAGATCTCGCTCAAGGGCGGCGGTGGGCCTACGTGTCTGACGAGGCCTATACCAATGGGGAACTTCGGAACTGACGACGCATGCATTTCGTAGCGCGGCCTGGGTCTCAAGGCCGCGGTGTGCGGCGCGCTTGAGGCCCATTGCGCCCTACGTTCGTCGTGCGCATTCTGAACAGCAGCACTGCGGCCACAACCCACAAGAGTCCAACCGTGATCCAGGCGACCGGCGAGGTGCTGAGCGCCAGGAGATTACTGGCCCCAACGACGGCAGATGGCACGATGTCTTTCGTGTTGTTGACCGCCGCATGAAGGAGCATCACGGGCCACAAGCTGGGGCCCGTGCGCGCATACAGCCACGCCATCGTCACCGACAGCGCCGTGACCTGGAGGAAATAGAGTGGAAATGACTGGCCGGTTGTGGTCGTGCCAGCGATGACGAACAGCGGAAGGTGCCACACAGCCCAGATACTGCCGAGCAGAAGGCTCGCGCGCGGAAGGCCGAGGCGTTCTGCCATTCGAGGTAGCGCGTACCCGCGCCATCCAATTTCCTCTCCTGCCTGACCCAGGACGATCGTCGACAGGAAAGTGGCCCCAACCATCAGATACCACGCCTCATCTCCGAAGAGCGGCCACGATCCCAGGGCGACACGATGAATGACGGCAGCCGTGAGCTTGACGCCGACCATGAAACCGAGGGCAAACACGTACCAGCGAATACCAGAGTGCCATTGAAAGAGGCGTGAAAGAAATTCCGCCACGCCCGCGCGCCCTTCAGCCCGAAACGTCAGCCAGAGGGCCACAAAGGATGGCGCGAACGTGCCGAGCAGGAACAACGCGCTGACCACTGGTTGTGGGGCCGACGGGCCAAGACCCAGCAGCGATCCTGCCGCGATCCACGTCGCCCAGGTGACGATGAATGTCAGGCCGAAGAACGAGAGCAGTCGACTCAAGGCGCTGGAGGTTCGGGGGCTTTCAGTCCATCGCCGCGATGTTCCTCATCGGGCGTGGTGTGCGCCACTTTCTGCTCGTTCAGGCTGCGCATCAGGCCCTGCACCTGCTCGGTGCGCATGGGGACACCCAGAAGCGCGGCCCCTTCCAGGACGACGCAGCAGGCCACGGCACGAAGGCGGCGCTTGAGTGACACGATGTTCCTAATGTAGCGCGAATCGCGGCTAGAATCTGCGTGCCGCAACGCCATGACTTTCTTCATCGCACTCGCATTGTTTGCTGCCGCGCTCTACGCCTTGTGGCGTCTGAAGCAGAAGGACCTGAACGAGGCCGCTGCAGCCCTTGGGCTCTCGCGCGTGGCCCATGCGCCTGGTATCAAAGGCACCACCGCAGAGGGGCGGCCCTGCAGCGACTCGGAAGTCGCGCGAGGGTCGCTGGCCGGGCTCACAGCCACGCTGGTCAACCGCAGCATCCCCCGGATCCTGGCGCCCAAGCGGGAGCGCGTGGCGACGCAGTTCACGATCCTGTCACTGCACCTTCCATCGCCACCGCCGGCACCACTGCGCTTGCAGCCGGTGGGCTGGAGCCGCGGCCTCGAGGCCATCACGCAATCACCTCCACCCGTGGTCCCCACCGGCGACACGGCGTTCGACGCCGTGTGGCATCTCTACACCGACGTGCCGACCGCAGCGCTTCTGCTCCTGGCGCCGGACGTGCGCGCCGCCCTGGTCGCCTGGCGTAACGCCTGCGTCCCCGAGGGTCCGGCGTGGACTGCACACGCCAGTTCAGCGCTCGTGCTGGGGTCATTCGAGATCACACCCGACCGTGCCAGCTACGTGCTCTTCGGCAGTCCGACCAGGAAAACCGGCGCACACGTCGCAGGCACGGTCGGCCTCCTCACGACACTCGCCGGACGATGACTGCCCCAGTTCCTAATGTCCTAACTTCCCCACTGCTCCATCCAGCATCGTCCCGACTGCCGAATAGTCCAGGTCCGCGCCACCCGATTCAACAAGCGCATCGACCAGAGCGGCGACCAGGGTCGCGGTCGGCATTGCGGCGCCATAGGCAACGCCGGCCTCAAGCGCAATGCGCAGGTCCTTCTGGTAGAGACGGGTGCGGAAGCCCGGCGCGAACTGGCCCGTCAGGATTCGTTCACCGTGCACTTCGAGCACGCGGCTCGAAGCAAACCCGCCCAGCAGCGCCTGACGCACACGCGCGGCATCGACGCCGGCCCTGCGCGCCAAGGCCAGCGCCTCACTCACACCAGCAAGCGCGCCACCAATGGCCACCTGGTTGCAGACCTTGCAGAGTTGGCCGGAGCCGGGCTCGGCGCCGATGTGGACGATGCGATCGGGATGGCCGAGACACTCGAAGATCGGCCGGGCGCGATCGAACGCCTCCGCGCTGCCGCCGACCATGATCGACAGTGACGCGTTGATCGCGCCGATCTCGCCGCCGCTGACCGGCGCGTCGAGCATCCTGCAGCCGGCGTCGGCGAACCGGGCGGCCAGAGCGCGCGCGGCCACAGGCGAAATGCTGCTCATGTCGATGACCAGCCCGCCCTTCGTCAGGCCGCCGATGACGCCGTCCGGTCCGGTCAGCACCATCTCCACGTCGGGCGTGTCAGGCAACATCGTGATGACCACATCCGACTGGCGCGCCACCTCCATCGGGGACTCTGCGGCCACGGCCCCGGCGGCCACGAGCGCAGCCACCGGGCCACGGCTGCGGCTGTGCACCACCAGCGGGTAGCCGTTGGCGAGTAGATGTGAGGCCATGGGCCTGCCCATGACACCCAATCCGATGAAACCAATCCGCGTCTCAAACTTCGCGCTCGGGTCTGCCGTCATAGCGTGTATGCGTTCCTTTCACGTTCTTGTCATCGCCGTACTGTTCGCGGCGTGTTCTTCGTCGCCCACCGCTCCAGGCGAACCACACTCCGTCACGCTGGCTCCAGGCGAGTCGGCATCGATACTCGACCTGAACGTCACATTCATCCGCGTCACAAGCGACTCGCGATGCCCAGGTGATGCGACCTGCATCACGGCCGGCGACGCGTCGGTCGCGATTGCCACCACGTGGCTCGGCTCACAGCGCGAGGCCGAACTCTGGTTGAACAACCCTGCCAGCCAGAGTGCAACCCATGGCCGCTACCGCATCACATTCGATGCCCTGGCGCCGTACCCGTTCGCCTCGCGGGGCATTCTGCCGGCCGACTATCGCGCGACCTTTCACGTCTCTACGTGGCCGCGATGAGCGACTCGTAACACCCCACGGCCCGGATCAGATCGGCGATGTCGAGGTACTCGTCATCGGTGTGCGCGACGGTAATGGAACCTGGGCCCAGCAACATGGGCGTGCCCCACGCGTCAAGAAACGGCACGTCCGTGGTGTAGGCAAACACCGCGGTCTCGAAACCTGGTACCGTGTGCAGACGGACGGGAGGCACCACCAGCACGTCATCAATCGTCGCGCACGAGCCGATGGCGTCTTCCAGTTGATCGCGAACCTCGCGGAAATCGCCGACCGTGCGGAACATCAACTCTGCGCTGGCATTGGGCGGGATCACGTTCGGCGCCACACCCCCCGACATCAGACCGACGGAATAGTTCGTCCGGCCCAACAGGTCGTCAGCCGGCCACTCCACTTCACGAAGGGAGACGAGGGCGTCGAGCATCTTTTCGATCGCAGATTCGCCCAGTTCGGAAAGGCTGGAATGTGCGGCCCGGCCCGTGGCAGTGAGCCGCGCGCGATACACGCCCTTGGTCGCCAGACCGAGCCGATTGTCCGTGGGCTCGCCATTGATCAGCCACTGCGACGACGTCGGCCAGAGGTTCGCGGCTCGGGCGCCGTCGCTCCCGCGTTCTTCTCCAGCGACGAACAGCAGGCCGACGTCCGTACGACCGGAGTGGCGCGCGCGCTCGGCCGCCGCCACCTGCGCGGCCAGAATGCCCTTGGCGTCACAGGCCCCACGGCCGTAGATTCGGCTCCCATCACGTCGACTTGGATTAAACGGCGGCACGCAATCGAAGTGCGTGGACAACACCACACGCGAGCTGTCCGCGGCATTGACCTTCGCGATGACGTTGCAGCGTCCGTCGGCCAGGGGCTGCTCGTCCACGTGCCAGCCGAGCTCACGCAGCGTCCGCGCGATGAACGCGGCCACTGCCTGCTCACGCCCGGTGGTCGAGTCGATATCGATCAGCGCACGGGTGAACCCGATCAGCGCTACCTGATCCACGACTCCAGCTCCGTCTTGGTGTCGGTCTTGTCGTCGCGATACTTGACAATCACCGGCGTGGCCAGCGACAGGCCCCACTCCTTGCCCGCGCCCACCGTGACCGCACGTGCGCCGGGCACCACCACCGCGCCTTCGGGAATCACCAGCGGCTGCCCCGGCTCGGGCTTGATGATTCGGCCGTGCACCAGATCGTACACCGGGGTTGAGCCGGTCAGCACCGTGCCCGCCGCGATGACCGCCCGTTGCTTGATCACCGCTCCTTCGTAAATGCCGGTATTCCCCCCGACGAGCACGTCGTCTTCCACAATCACCGGCATCGCGCCCACCGGCTCGATAACGCCACCAATCTGCGCCGCCGCACTCACGTGCACCCTTGCGCCGATCTGAGCGCACGAACCCACCAGCGCATGTGAATCAATGAGCGTGCCCTCACCAACGTACGCGCCGATGTTGATGTACATCGGCGGCATACACACCACGCTGCGTGCCACGTAGGCCCCGCTTCGAATCGTGGAGCCGCCGGGAACGATGCGGATGCCGTCGGTCGGCGCCGGCTTCTTGAGCGGCATCGTGTCCTTGTCGAAGAAGGGCCACTTGCCGTGATCCGCTGATGCGTCCACGATGTCGCCGAACCGAAAGCCCAGCAGGATGCCCTGCTTGACCCACACATTGACGCGCCAGCCCGTGGGCGACGTGCTGTCTGGTTCGGCCGCGCGCACCTCCCCGGCATTCAGGCCCCGCTGCAGCTCGAAAAACGCCTTGCGGGCCTCGTCTTTGTCGGCACGGGCTCCGGCCGCGAATAACGCCGTGATGGCCTCCTCAAGTAGGGTCACGCAGGGCCCCCTGCCATAGCCCCTGCAACCACCGGCAACCCAAGCTCGCCCAACACGGCCACAATCTTCTCCTGCGACGCCTTGCGCGGGGACACCATCGGCAGCCGATAGACCTCCTCGCACAGCCCCATCGCGGCCATCGCAAACTTCACCGGCACGGGATTGGCCTCGATGAAGTTGATCTGCATCAACGGCAGCAACGTGTTGTGCCAGTGCCGCGCCTCCGCCAGTGCGCCGCGCTCAAACGCTTCCACCATGTGCACCATCTCTGACGGCGCTTCGTTCGACGCCACAGAAATGATGCCGTGGCCGCCCAGCACCATCAACGGCAGTGTCAGGGCATCGTCGCCCGACATCACGATGAAGTCGGATGGGACAGCGCGGCAAATCTCTGCCATCTGCGTGACATTGCCCGAGGCTTCTTTGACGCCGATGATGTTCGGGATCGTCGAGAGCCGCACCAATGTGGCCGGGTCAATGTTGACGCCAGTACGGCCCGGCACGTTGTAGACCACGATCGGAAGGTCGGTGCTCTCAGCGACAGCCTTGTAGTGCTGATAGAGGCCTTCGGGAGTGGGCTTGTTGTAGTACGGGGTCACCGAGAGCAGGCCGTCGGCACCAGCCGCTTTTGCCACACCGGCCATGTGGATGACCTCTTTCGTGTCGTATCCACCAGCGCCCGCGAGAACCAGCGCGCGGCCCTTCGCTTCAGCCACCACCAACTCGATGATGAGGCGCTTTTCGTCTACCGACAGCGTCGGGGTCTCTCCCGTGGTGCCGCACGGCACCAGCACGTGCACCCCGGCGTCCACCTGACGCCGGGCGAGCCGGCTGATGGCAGCCGTGTCGAGTGATCCGTCGTGGGTGAACGGGGTAATCAGAGCCGTGCCAACGCCCGTGAAAGGGACTCTCATCGTGTGTACTCCAGGTAGTCGTCCATCGTAAACCAGCCCTGCTTGCCCACCAACCAGCGCGCCGCGTCCAGCGCGCCGCGGGCGAACACGGAGCGATCGCGCACCGTGTGGGTCATCGTGACCGTTTCGCTCACGGCGTCGAACCCAACGGTATGTGTGCCGGGAATCGAACCCGCCCGTGTGGACGAGACATCGATTTTCTTCTGGTACCCGGCCGTTTCCATGGCCTGCTTCAGCGTCAGGGCGGTGCCAGACGGCGCGTCCTTCTTGGCCGAATGGTGCGCTTCGTGAATCCAGGCACCCACAGTCTCCTGGGCGGCGAAGTCCGACGCCGCTTGCGCAACCGCCGCCCGGAAGATGTGCAACCCGATCGAGAAATTTGACGCTGTCAGCACGCCGATGTGGTGACGAGCGGCCGCAGCGCGCAGCTCGGGCTCGATTGCCTGCCACCCCGTGGTGCCAATCACCACATTGAGTCCGCGTTCGGCCAACGCCGGCAGATTCGCCGCAACCGCAGCCGGCACGGTGAAATCAATGGCCACGTCAAATGGGCCCTCTGCGGCGGCAATGCCCCGTGCGCCAGTGGCGGCAGTCACAATGCCGGCGACCTCGCACCCATAGTCAGGCGCAAGCTGTTCAACAAGCCTGCCCATGCGACCGTGACCGATAAGGAGGAGTCGTGTCATCCGCCTTCGCCTCCGGCTACGGCGGACAAGTTGCTGAAAAACTCCTCGTGGACGCGGGTCAGGGCCCCTGGCAGTTCAGCATCGGGAATCACAATGGTGATGTTCCGTCGTTCGGACGCCTGCGACAACATCCGAATGGGCACCGGGCCCAGAGCCTTGAGCAGCCGGCTCACAAACGTCGCATCGCCCTGAATGCCTTCCCCGACCACGCACAGGACCGCGAGATCGCTGCTGCTGGTGACGTCGGCAAACGCCTTGAGGTCCTCGAGAATCCTCGGCAACCGCCGCCCATCGTCCACCGTGACTGAGACCGAGACCTCGGATGTGGTCACCACATCAACGGACGTGGCATGTTGTTCAAACACGCCGAAGAGTTTGTGCAGAAACCCGTGCGCCATGAGCATCCGCGTGGACGAGATGTCCACGACGGTGACGTGGCGCTTCGACGCCACCGCTGTCAGTGGATGCCCACTCGACGGGCGACTGGCAGTGATGAGCGTGCCCAGACCTTCAGCGTGGCGCGAGTTGAGAATCCGCACGGGGATGTTCTTCGCCATCGCCGGAAGGATCGTGGCCGGGTGCAGCACCTTGGCCCCGAAGTACGCAAGCTCCGAGGCTTCGTCGAACGACAGTTGCGGCACAACCCTCGCCGACGGCACCAGCCTTGGATCGGCGGTGAGCATGCCGTCCACATCCGTCCAGATCTGAATCTCGGACGCGCCCGTGCACGCGCCAACAATGGCCGCGGAATAGTCCGAGCCGCCCCGGCCCAGCGTCGTCGTGACGCCATCAACCGTGGCGCCGACGAACCCGCCGACGACCGGTACCCGCCTGGCCGCGAGTAATGGAATGAGCTCGGAGCTCATACTTGCTTGGGTCTCGACCATCAGGGGCGGCGCAGCCATGTGTTCGGCGGTGGTGACCATCACTCTTCTCGCGTCCACCCACGCAGCCGGCACGCCACGCGATTCAAGGGCGGCGGCCACGATGCGGCTGCTCGCCAGTTCACCCACCGCGGCAATCGCGTCGAGCCAGCGTGGCGATACTTCCTCAAGTACGGCCAGCGCCGCCACAGTTCGCGCGAGTGCACCGAACTCCGTGCTCAGGTACGCCTCCACCTCCGCGCGCAACCCGGCATCGGCAATGACGCCGGCCACCTCGAGGTGCCGTTCAAGCAACAGGCGCACGTTCTCTCTGGCTCCATCCGCATCGCCGGCCCCGGCCTGCGCGGCCAGTCCCAGCAAGCGGTCTGTCGCGCCTCCCAGCGCCGAGACCACCACGATGGGCCCGCGCGGGTCCTGCTGCGTGCCGACCAGCACGTTCGGCAGCGCCGCCTGGCGTGTGGCGCGGACAATTTCGATCAACCGGGTGATGGCGGACCGGTCTGCGACAGACGTGCCGCCGAACTTCAGGACAAACATTGAAGCTCCGCCTGCATCAACTCCGCATTGAGGATGGACGCGCCCGCAGCGCCACGCACCGTGTTGTGTCCCAGCGCGACAAAGCGGTAACTCAGCACCGGGCACGTGCGCAGCCGGCCTACCGAGACGGCCATGCCGCCGCCCAGATCGGCGTCGAGCCGGGGCTGAGGACGATTGGGCTCGTCGCGCAGGAGGATGGCCGGAATCGGCGCGGTGGGCAGCTTCAATTCCTGAGGCCGACCCACGAAGCTCCGGAACGCCGCGCGCACATCATCGAGTTCCGCCCTGGCTTCCACCTGGACGGACACGGTCATGGTGTGCCCATCGATCACAGGTACGCGATTGGTATGCGCAGAGACGACCATGGTGTGTAGCGTGCGGCCCCCGTCGGTCCCGAGGATCTTCAACGTTTCGGACTCGATCTTCTCTTCCTCGCCGCCGATGTACGGCACCAGGTTGCCGAGGATGTCGTAGGACGGCACGCCGGGATATCCCGCGCCCGACACCGCCTGCATGGTGGACACCACCGCGCTCGTGAGACCGAATCGCTGCAGCGGCGCGAGGGCCATCACGAGCACGACGGTGGAACAGTTCGGATTAGTCACGATGGCGCCAGACCAGCCTTTGACGCGCCGCTGCTCGGCCAGCACCGAAAGATGGTCGCTGTTGATTTCGGGGACGAGCAGC
>CAZAZR010000023.1:0-37150 GCA_964489685.1 uncultured Solibacteraceae bacterium
TCCGGTGCTCCGGCCCATCGCGGTGGTCGATGCGCATCCGCTGTGGCGTGCGCCGGACCGCGGGGCCATTCCGTTGTTGCCGCCACAGAGCACACGCGGCGCACGCGCTGGCCTCGTGGCCTCCGGACTCGGGCTGTGTCTGGGCCTGGCCGTGTTGTGGACCGGGAGACGACGATGATTGCCTATCGCGAGTTCGCCAAGTCGTTTGGCGGCGTCCATGCCGTGAAGGACTTGTCATTCAGAGTCGAGCCCGGAGAAGTCGTCGCGCTTCTGGGCCCGAATGGATCTGGCAAAACCACGTCAATCAAGGCGGCGGCCGGACTCATCCGGCCGTCGCATGGCACGGTCCTCATTGGCGAACCCGGGCGTCCCTCAACCCAGGCCGACGCGCGGCAAGTCTGTTCGTTTCTCCCGCAGCGCGTCAGATTTCCCGAGTCTCTTACTGGACGCGAGGTGGCTGAGTTCTACTGCCGGCTTCGCGGTCGGGGCTCGGAACGGATCCAGGAAGTGATGGCGCTGACCGGGCTCAATGGCTCCAGCGCCCGGGCAGTGGGCACGTATTCGGGAGGTATGACACAACGGCTGGGACTCGCCGTGGCGATGGCTGCGCAGGCCCCGATTCTTTTGCTCGATGAACCCACAGCTGCGCTTGACCCGGATGGGACATGCGCGTTCTACGCCCTTGTGGAGTCCAGGCGGGCGGAGAGGCAAACCGTGCTCTTCAGCTCCCACCAGATGGGGGATGTCGAGCGATTGGCCGATCGCTTCGCCGTGCTCGTGGCGGGCCAGCTGGTTGCTTCGTTCACCGCACGTGAGTTGACCACAACGCTCGCCGATCGCGGCGTCATGAAGGTCACGGTTGATGGGTTGCCCGCTGATGTGCTCGCGACGGTTCGAACACTGGCGCACAACGCACAGGTGGCGGCCGACCAAATCATCGTGCCGGGCTCCGCCGCCGTCAGACTGGCCGTGCTCGACGCGCTGCGCGAACGCGGCGTCACCATTCGCGGATGGTCGGCCGAAGAGGGGCGCCTGGATGCGTTCTACCGGGAATTGGTAGGAGGTGCGCGATGACGCCTGGCAGGTGTGCCCTGGTGGTGCTGGCGAGTGTTCTTGCCACAGCGTGCGGCCGACCGCTGACGCCTGAGCCGCTGGAGGTCGGACGTGACGCCTGCGCGTACTGCCGCATGACCGTATCCCAGGCTGGTTTCGCATCGCAACTGCTGGCCCCAGGCGAGTTGCCCAAGTTCTTCGATGACCTGGGATGCCTCAGTCACTTCCTGACCGGCGCGCAGGAAATTCCGGAAGGCGCCGTGATTTATGTTGCCGATCATCGCACCAGGGAGTGGGCGCCGGCCGAACTGGCCGTGTTCTCCCGAGTGCCGATGCTGGCGACGCCGATGAGCTCCCACCTGGTGGCGCACGCCTCGGTCACATCCAAAGCGGCCGACCCCAGCGCCATTGGCGGATCGTCCGTGCCCATCGGTGATGTGGTCCCCGTCGCATGGCAGGCCGGACGAGGCCGGTAATGATGACGACACAAACCGTTCCCGCCTTCACGCTGGCCCGCCTGTGTGCGATGCAGGAACTGCGGCTGTCCGTGCGGTCGCGCTGGACGCAGACGTTCGCGCTCGTGTTTGCCGGCCTCGCGTTTGCCGTGGCCGCGTCCGGCTACGTGATGAGCGGCGGCCGTGGGCTGCAGGATTTCTCTCGAACCGCCGCGTCGCTCGTGGAACTGGTACTGCTGCTGGTGCCGTTGACGGCGCTGGTGTTTGGCGTCATGTCTCTCACACCCGATGCCGGCGAGGCCGAACTGCTGTATTCGCAGCCGGTGCCGAGGCCTCTCATCCTCCTCGGCAAACTTGCCGGCCTCTACCTGGCGTTGATCGCATCTCAGGCCGTTGGTTTTGGAGCGGCCGGCCTGCTGCTGTTCTGGCGCGCAGGCGCGGACGGCGTGTTGGGGTTTCTGGGCGTGGTCGCCGGGTCGTTCGTCCTTACCGCGGTGTTCCTGGCCATCGCGGCCGCCCTGACCGCCGGTGCCACCAGCGCTCGCCGCGCCCATCATCTTGCCGTGGCCCTCGTCATCTGGTTCGTGGCCATCGTCCTCTTCGATGTGGCTGCGCTGGGTGTCGCGTCGCTGCTGCGATCCGGCACCGCATCGCGGCTGTTGATGATTGCCGTGATTGTGAATCCCGTGGACGCCGTCAGGACCGGCACGCTTCTGGCCGTCGAGGGCACGACCGCTTTTGGCGCCGCGTCCCTGGCGTTCTTCCGAATGACCGGAGGCACCCTCGGCGCCGGGCTGTCTCTTGCGGCCTCGGTGGTCGTCTGGATCCTGGTGCCACTGGCCGTGGCGGTATTGCGGGTCCGCCGCGCGGATATCTGACCCGAAGGGTATGGTAGAGCGTGGGCAGCGGGGCGGTGAAGAGTTTCGGACCCGGACTGACCCGTCTGGCTGCTGAGTGATAGTCCACAGGCCTTGGGCAATAGTCCACAGCGGGGAATGAGGCAATGAGGCAATGAGGCGATGGGCCAATCAAGGGGCCGGCCCATTGTGTTTGCCAGGTCAGACGCTCAGTTGCGTGAGGGTGACCGTCTTGTCACGAATGACGATGGCGCCGGTTCGCGACACGCCCGTGTTGTTCGGCGCCACCGTGAAGTTCACCCGGTTGTCTCCCACCTGTGGCATCGAGGTCGTGATGATAATCCACGACGCAGTGGAGACGGCCGTCCAGAGGCAGGCGTTCTGCAAGGGCCCACCGCACGTATAGGGATCGCTCTGCTGCACCACCTCAAAATTGGCGGCGCCCCCCCCAACCGGAAGGTTGAGGTTGTTGGCGCTCACGCCGTAGGAGCAGCCGGCCTGCCGAACGCGCAGGTTCTGACCTGCTGTCACGGTGGGCCAGCGCACTTCCAGGATGCCTTGACGGGGGGCATCCCAGTTGTCCGAGACGCGGAACGAAATGACGCCGGGCCCGGTGCCGGACTGCCCGTCGATGACGTCGATCCAGGAAGCCGCTGGCGAGGCCGCCCAGGAACAGGTGGCCTGGGTCGTGACGATAGCGGTCATGTTGGACGAAACAGACATGCACGGGGTGAATTCGACCGGCGTGACAGAGTACTCACACGACACCACCACGTCGCCCTCCTGCGTCACGGTAAAGCTCTTTTCGTTCACGACGATCGCGGCGCTGCGCGCGGTCGTACCGAAGTGTCGTTGGACGGTGTAGGCGACCGTGCCGTTGCCCCCGCCCGCGGTGCCGGACGTGACGGTCAACCAGTTGGCCCCGCTCACAGCGGTCCATTGGCAGTACGAGGGGGTGGCAACCGAGAAACTGCCGGTGGCGGCGTCCTTGCCGAACGCGGCGCCCGATGGAGACAGCGTGACCGAGCACGCGGGCTGGGCGGCCTCGGTAACGGCAACGGTCAAGCCCGCGATGGTCAGTGCCCCGGTCCGCACAGAGACGCCCGGGTTCGGGGCAACGGTGATGTTGACCGTCCCGTGACCCGTGCCACTGGCACCGCCGTTGATGGACACCCAGTCACGGTCGGACGATGCCGTCCACGAGCACTGGCTCGTGGTGGTGACTCCAACTGGTGCCGAGCCTCCCGATGCCGGCAAGGACAACGCCGACACGGAGAGCGCGTACTCGCACGCAGGTGTGGGTCCGTTGGGCGTCTCGTTGTCGCAGGCCGAAAGAACCAGGCACAGGGCAGCGCTGAGCAGGCATCTTGAGTTGGTTTGCATGGCATTCACCACCGATCAACGCCTGCAACAACCCGGCCATTCACCGGAAGGCGACTGTCACCAACAAATCCTTGTCCGTCAGCAGGGTGCTGTCGCGGTTTCAGTGCGCAAGAGTCCACGCCATCCAGCCAGGCCTCGAGGCACACCAGGTTGGGCTTGCCTGGCCGCTCTCGCGCATCGCGCCCCCTCGGCCCGCCGAGCTAACATGAGTGGCGCAAGAGGAGCGAGTGATGCCCCATTCCGTGAACGATGCCCAGCGGCTCGGCCAGAGCCTGTGGTTCGACAACATCGATCGGCGGATGTTCGAGTCGGGCGAACTCGCCCGTTTGATCGACCGCGATGGTGTTGTCGGGGTGACCTCCAACCCGTCGACTTTCGAGAAGGCGATAGCCCGAAGCCCACGCTACGACGCCGCGATTCAGGCGTTCCTCGCGAGAACCCCGGCCGACAATCAGGCCGTGTACGAGCATCTGGCCGTTGATGACATCCGCGCTGCGGCCGACCTGCTGCACGCCGTGTTTGTGCGCACTGGGGGCCGCGACGGCTACGTCAGTCTCGAAGTGTCGCCGTACCTGGCCCACTCGACCGCCGAAACGGTGGCCGAGGCTCGCCGGTTGCACGCTGCCGTCGCGCGCGCGAATATCCTGATCAAAGTGCCGGCAACCCCGGAAGGCGTCGCGGCTGTGGAAGAGCTCATCGGCAGCGGTATTTCCGTCAACGTGACATTAATTTTCGCCATCGCGACGTACGCAGCCGTCGCCGATGCCTACGTGAGCGGTCTGGAACAGTGGGTTGAATCCGGAGGCGACCCGAACGCGGTGGCGAGCGTGGCCAGTTTCTTTGTCAGTCGAATTGACACCGCGGTCGATGCGCAGATCGCTGCGGCTCTTGAGGCATCTCCCGACCCAGACCGCCGGGCCCACCTGCAGCGGCTGGTGAGCCAGACGGCCATCGCCAACGCCAAACTGGCGTACGTCCACTATCAGAACCTGGTGGCGTCAGCGCGGTGGCGGAGGCTCGCCGTGCTCGGCGCGCGACCGCAGCGCTTGCTGTGGGCGTCAACGGGCACCAAGGATGCCCGGCTGCCCAGGACGTACTACGTTGATGAATTGATCGGACCCGACACGGTGAACACGGTGCCCGCCGAGACACTGCAGGCATTCATCACCGAAGGCCGCGTGCGGGCAAGCCTCGTGGAGCGGCCCGATGTTGCGCGCGCCACCCTCGATGCGCTCGAAGACTCGGGCATTTCGCTTGTCGCCGTGACCGATACCCTGCTCGCCCAGGGCCTTTCCGCATTCTCCGCCTCGTTTGACAGACTCCTTTCGGCCATTGAACGAAAGCGGCAGAACGTGGCGAGGCCGGCGCTGGCCGCACAACAGATCGCGGCCGGCGACGTGTCGGCGGCATTCGAACGGACGCTTGATGAGTGGCGTGAGACCGGGAAGGTCCGCCGGCTGTGGCGGCGTGACGCGACGCTCTGGACCGGCCGGGATGAAGCGCAGTGGCTGGGTTGGCTTGACGCGGTTGAGCTCGGTCGTGAGAGCGCCTCCATGCTGGAGGCCGTTGCTCGTGACGCAACGGCGTTCTCGCATGTGGTCGTTCTCGGCATGGGCGGCTCCAGCCTCGCGCCGTGGGTGCTGCGACAGACGTTTGGCCCGATGAGGGCACATCCCGAGGTGCTGGTGCTTGACAGTGTGGATCCCGCCCAGGTTCGCGCCGTTGACGAGAGCATCAATCTGTCCAGCACCGTCTTCGTCGTCGCGTCCAAGTCCGGCGGGACGGCTGAGCCTGCGGCACTCTATGCCTACTTTTCCGGTCGCCTTCGAGACGCCGGCATCAAAACGCCCGGAACGCACTTCATCGCAATTACCGACCCTGGAACATCGCTCGCGAAGCTGGCCGACGACCACAAGTTCAGACATGTGGCAATGGGACGACCTGACGTGGGCGGGCGTTTTTCAGCACTGACGAACTTTGGCCTCGTACCCGCCGCGATCCTGGGCCTGGACGCCTGCGGTCTTCTGGATCGCGCCGAGGTGATGTCACGTGCGTCCGGAGCCAGCGTCCCGCCGCACATGAATGCGGGTGTGGCGTTGGGCGCCTTGCTCGGCACGGCCGCCGCCCACGGACGAGACAAACTCACGCTGGTCATCGCGCCGGCGCTGGCCGCGATGGGCAGTTGGATCGAGCAGCTTGTCGCCGAGTCCACTGGCAAGCAGGGGCACGGCATTGTGCCCATCGACGCCGAGCCGCTGGGGCCACCAGCGGGGTACGGCCCCGACCGTGTGTTCGTCCATGTCACGAACACGGAATCTCAGGGAGCCGAAGAGGGTGTGCGCGCGGCGCTGGCCCGGCTCGAGCACGCCGGACATCCCGTGGTGCGAATCGTGTTGAACGACTTGACGGACATCGGACAGGAGTTTTTTCGGTGGGAGGTGGCCACTGCGGTCGCCAGCGCCGTTCTCGGAGTGAATGCGTTCGACCAGCCAGACGTGGAGGCGGCCAAGGTCGCCACTCGCGCCTTCATGAAAGTACACGAAGAGGGAGGAGCGCCCGAGCGTGCTATGCCCGCGCTTGAGTCCGACGGCCTGCGCTTCTTCACCGACGGCGTCAATGCCGGTGCCGTCGAGCCAACCACATCGGCTGCGGCGCTGATCGCCTCGCATCTCGCTCAGCTTGGGCAGGGCGATTATTTTGCGGTCAACGCCTTCCTGGCGATGTCGCCCGACCACGACCGCGAACTCCAGCGTCTGCGGCGCCTTGTCCGCGACCACTCCGGCGTGGCGACGACGGTGGGCTACGGCCCGCGCTTTCTCCACTCGACCGGGCAGCTCCACAAGGGTGGCCCAGACAGCGGCGTGTTTCTTGTGCTCATGTCAGACGATGCGCGCGACATCCCGGTGCCTGGCACGGCCTACACGTTTGGCGCAATGAAGCGGGCGCAGGCCCTGGGCGATTGCCAGGTACTGCTCGCGCGCGGCCGTCGCCTGCTGCGAGTCGAGATTGGCGGCGACACGCTGACGGGGTTGCGCCGCCTGTGCACGCTGTTTGAAATGGCGCTCAGCGGTCAGTAGCCTTGTTCCGCCAGCGCCTCGAGCGCAGGACGGTCGAGAATCACGAACCCGTCCTTGTCGGTCAAGAGCACGTTGTCTTTGTTCCACCGGCTCATGATTCGGATGCAGGTCTCGATGGTCGTGCCGGTGAGGTCCGCCAGTTCCTGTCGCGACAGCGCCATCGGCACAAAGACGCCGCCGCGATCGGGCCGGCCCATCTGGCCGGCAAGTTTCAGGAACAGCCGCGCAAAGCGCGATTCAACCCGCCCGCCTGTCAACTCCGCAAGGCGGGCCGTCAGTTCCATCAGGCGTATCGACAGGCTGCCCAGCAGGCCTCGGACCAACGACGGCCGTTCTTCCAGCAGCGCAAAAAACGCCGGCCGCGGGGTCAGCAGACACGTGGTGGACTCCATCGCTGCTGCGCAGGCGGGGTAGGGCCGCGCCTCGTAGGCCGCCACCGCGCCAAGCAAACCACCTGGCCCGAAGATCTCAAGGATCCGGTCGTGTCCATTGGGCGCACGCTTGAACACCTTGACTCGGCCGGTGACGACGACGAAGAAGAAGTCTGACGGGTCTCCCTCGTCGAAGATCAGATGGCCGCGTTCGTAGTGGCGCAGTTGCGACACGCCCGCCATCCGCTCGCGATCCTCAGGGATCACCCGGCGGAACAATGCAATCTGCGACAGCACCTCGGCGGACGGGTGTTCCATTCCGATTGAACTCTACGTCAACTGCTCCTCCAGATCGAGTGCGCGCGGGAACAGGATCGTGTCCTCCAGTCGAATGTGCTCAAGCAGGTCCGCCCCGAAGCGGGCCAGTGCAGCCAGACTGGCCCCATCGCTGCCGGGCCAGTCGAGCGGCGGCGTGAAGTTGTGGGTCAGGGCCCGCAGGCCAGACAAAATCGTCAGCGCGTGCTGGTGTTCGTCCTCCATCATCCGCACGGGATTGACAATAGTTCCAAAGGGACTTGGCGGGAACGACCCCGTCCCTCGGCTGGCGACCACCAGCTCGTTGATATAGGGAAAGAGAATGTGCTCTTCCTTGTCCATATGTGCGAGCAGATCCGCGCCCAGTTGCGCGAACGCTTGTCGAGTCTGGTGCAATTCCGGATGGGTGTGGCCGTGTGCGTTGACCAGATGGTTCAGTCCTGAGGTGATTGCCGACACCTCCTCACGCACGTAGCGGTGATGCCGGTCAATGATGTGTCGGATCAGGACTCCGAGGTCGGGCCACTCGCCCGTGGCGGCTGTCCCGCCATGGCGGGAGGGAGCTGGCTCGGTCATTGGTACCTCGCCCCGAAGCGTACGCTCCTCCCGGTATCCGCCATATGACGGAGGTCATGCCGCCACTCAGTCTTTCGCCGGCTTGCCTCGAAGGACCCCGACCTGAATCAGCAAGCCGGTGAAGTCGTACATCCGGCGCTCGTGTTGCACCAGGCCGTCGGCCATGGTGAACAGGCGCACGCCCTGAATCTTGAACCGACGGTTCGATCCCGGCAGGCCCATGAACGTGCCTACATGGGTGGCGCTGGCCGAAAACGGTTGGGCGACGCGGTCGCCGTCAATCACCAGCGCCTCGCCTTCGAAATCCCAATCCGGGAATGTCGCGAACAGCGACCGATAGCTCTCGGCGATCGCTGCCCGTCCCTGCCGACTGCCGAACATCGGACTTTCGATCGTGCCTTGGAGGGCGTGACCCACCGCCAGCCCCTCGGAATCCCGAGCCGTCCACGCCTGCCGCCGTTCGACGAAAAATGCCTGGATATCCTCGCGCGTCATGGGCCCTCCCAATGGTGATTGGGGGTGGAGCATAGCCGGAAAATGCAGAAGTGGCCAGTGGCGCCTCGCGGTGCCGCTACCCGGCGAGCCAGATGCCGGCGAAGCCGACCAGCGAGACGAGCAGCGCGCCGGGAATGGCAAACCGGATCCAGCGCGCGTACGAGACCCTGGCGCCCAGGAGCATCGCGAGCAACGCGCCATTGGTCGGCGTGATCATGTCCATCAGGCCGGCGCCCGTCTGGTAGGCGATGACGGCCGCGTCGCGCGACACGCCCACCAGATCCGCCAGCGGCGCCATCACCGGCATCGTCAGCACCGCCTGGCCGCTCACCGACACCACCGGGATGTGGAGCAGGGCATGGAACGGCACCATGAGCGCCGCCGCAAGCATCCCGGGAGCCTGCGACAGCGGCGTGGCAAGCGAATACAGAATCGTGTCGAGAATCTGCCCGTCCGTCAGCGCCACGCTGATGCCCCGGGCCACGCCCACGAACAGGGCCGCGGCCAGCATGGTCTCCATGGCCTTCAGGAACGCCGTCGCCGTATCAGACAGCGTCCGGCCCGACGCCAGGCCTACGGCAAAGCCTGCGATGAGAAAGAGGCCGGACAACTCGTTGAATCCCCAGTCGAGGCGGAGCACCCCGTAGACGTACGGCACAAAGGGGGCGAGCACGATGGCGAGCAGCAGGCCGTCGCGCGCCGTGGCCCGCCCCGGCGCCGGGGCCACCACATCCGGACGCACGTCATCGCGTGATGTCATCGCGATCGTCCAGGCGATCCACACGGCGACCGCCGCAACCAGCAGACCGAAGCGAAGTGCTGGTTGGCTCAACGGCGGCACCTCGGCGAATCGGAGTGCGATGCCGGTCTGAAACGGGTTGGTCGGGCCGAACGCCGATCCGACGACCGCGGCGCCGATGCTCATCGCCACTGCGGTGACGGCACCGAAACCCAGGCCGCGACTCAGGAGGAGCACCACCGGGATCAGAGCCACGATCTCCTCGTGCAAATTCTCGAGCGCACCCAGGACCGCGAACACCACGCTCACGAGCGCCACGATCAGTCGAGGCCTCGGTGTGCTGCCGACGAGCGCTCCGACCAGGCGCCCAAGCGCACCCGTCGCGTCGAGCAGGGCAAACGCGCCGCCCACCAGGAGGATCACGAGGATGACGTCGGCGCCCGCAACGATCCCGCGGGGCACCGCCAGCAACGCTGCCATCGGGCCGACCGGCGTCTGCGCCACGCGGGCGTAACTGCCTGGGACCACCACGTCCCGGCCGGTCGTCGCATCAGCCCGCCGCTCGTACTGCCCGGCCGGCACCACCCATGTCATGGCCGCTGCGCCGACCACGCCCGAGAGCAGGAGGATGAGTGGATGGGGAAGTTTCATGGATCAGACTGCGCTGGGAGGCCAGGGTATCAGGCGGCTGGTGCGGCGGACGTGGGCCAGATAGTCGGGGTTGTCACCCCACTTCTTCCGCGCGCTCGCCTCCAGCGTGGGAATGCCCGTGACCTTGAGCAGAATCCACGTGAGCGACAGCGGGCCGATGACACCGGCCCATTGCCAGCCGGAGTAGCTGCCCGCGACAAACACAAACACGCTCCACCAGCACAGCAATTCGCCGAAATAGTTTGGGTGCCGACTGTATTTCCAGAGTCCGGTCGTCATCCATCGACGATCGCCGCCCGGCCGACGTTTCGCGAGGAACTTCTGCGCGTCGGCCACGGTTTCAATTACAAGCCCTGCGGCCCAGATCGCGACGCCGAGCGACATCCAGACCGTCCAGTCACCGGGCGACGTGAACCAGATCGTGACCGGCAGCATGATCACCCACACCGCGATCCCCTGGCCGAGCCAGAACTTGAAGAAGGGCCAGAACTGTTCGCGAATGCCGTCAAAGCGCGCATCGCGTCCCATATGAACGATCCGTACCAGCAGATACGCCGCCAGGCGCAGGCCCCAGACGATCACCATCGTGGCCAGCACCAGCTGCGGAAAGTGCGCCGGGGTGCCGCGCGCCAGCAGGGCGGCCGCAATCACGATAAATGTCAGGCCGTACGACAAGTCGGTGACCTTGTCGGTCCGGAGGGTGGCCGCGAAGGCGAAGAACACCGCCTGGATGAGGAGGGAGACGCCGAGCGAGAGGAAGATGTCAGTCATTATCTATGCCGCAGGGCTCTCTGCAGTTTCAAGCCAACATTGTAGCGGTACCAGTGTTCATCGAATTCTGCCGGCCCGCACCGAGCCAGCCAGGACGTCCCGAACGCTCACAGCAAAGATGAACCCGTAACTGCAGACACAGAGCAGATGGAACGGCAGCAGCCAGTAGTTCCCGAGGCGAAGCCCCCAGTGGATGGCCACCAGGAAATAGAGCGCGAGGACCGCCTCCACAAGGATCGATGGCGTGACCGTGATCGGATACAGTTCCGCGCCAGGCTGGATCGCCACCACGTCTGAGTTGAGCTTGGTGGAACGCACGAACGGCGTATGCAGGCCTAACAGGCCTTTCATGACGCCCCAGGTCACGCGAGGATACAGCCCGAGATGCAGCAGCAGGTTCATGGCTCCGGCGCTGTTGCGTCCGACGGCGATCACCACGAGCCAGACACAGGTTACCAGCGACGGGAGCACTACAGCCGCCTGGTATGCCCAGCCCTCCTGGGGTCTGAACACCAGTGGCACGCTCGCCAGCGCAATGGCGGTCACACTCGGCACATACAGCCACGGGGCGTGCAGGGCGGCCAACAGCGCGAACTTCTGCAGGGGCGTGATCGCGCGGCTCCGAAGCACGTCCATCAGGTGTTTTCGATAACACTCGGCGTTGCCCGTTCTCCATCGGGTGAACTGGTTCTTGACCTCCTCCATCCGTTCCAGCACATCGTCGGTGGCCAGGCGCTCATCCACGAGTACGCAACGCCATCCTTTGAGGTACGACCGCACGCTGAAGTCGGCGTCCTCACAGACCGTGTCTCCGTGCCAGCCGCCGACATCGAGGAGGCAGGCGGTTCGCAGCAGGCCCGGCGACCCGAAGAAGAAGTTGAAGAAGCGGCTCGCGTAGTAGCGGTGGGTGGGACGATGGCGGGGCAGTTGCTCGCCATTGGGATCCTGCGCGCGCGTCAGCACAGAGCGGCTCCGGTTCCGGTGCCTGACGATCCGCGGGTACACGATGCCGACAGCCGGATCGTGGAAATAGGGCAGGGTCTTGAGCAGAAAGTCGCGGTTCGGGACGCAGTCGGCATCAAAGATGGCGATGAACGTCCCGGTGGCCGTCGTCAGACCATGCTGCAGGTTTCCTGCCTTGAAGCCCGTGCGGTCGCCACGGCGCAGGTGCCTGATGTTGACGCCCTGTGCGGCGTGGTGGGCCACACGGCGCCTGATCACATCAGTGGTCGTGTCGGTGGAGTCGTCGAGGACCTGCACCTCGAGACGGTCGCGTGGATAGTCGAGAGCACAGCAGCCGTCAATCAGGCGTTCCACGACATAGAACTCGTTGTAGACCGGCAACTGCACGGTCACCATCGGCAACGCTCCGACCATCGGCGAGACGTCGGCGCACGACTGCGGCGCGCGATATTGGAGCCGTTGCCAGACGGTCTCAAGCACCCGGTGAATGACAAGGCCAGCCCATCCGGCGAGGTAGAGGGTCATCAAAGACCACAATCGCGGAGACACCCAGAAGCTCGATGCGCCATCCGGTGTCGCGCGCAGCGCCGGCAGCGTTCATCGGACACGTCTATCGGCGAGCCAGGAGATCGCGAATCTCGGTCAGCAGCACTTCTTCGCGTGACGGCAGCGCCGGTGCAGCGGCTTCGGCCCTGCGGGCCGCGTTCATGCCTTTGACGAGCAGGAACAGGGCAAATGCCACGATGAGGAAGTTGACCATCGTGTTGATAAGCACCCCGTAGGCCAGCGCCACACCGGCGGCGGCCTTCACGGCCGCCAGTGTCGCATAGGGACCGGCCGGTGCGCCCTCCTTCAGCACGATGAAGTGGTTGGTGAAATCGACGCCCCCCGCCATCAGCCCGATCACAGGCATGAGGATGTCGCCGACGAAACTGGCGATGATGGCGCCAAACGCCACGCCGATGACGATGCCCACAGCCATGTCCACGACATTGCCCTGCATCGCGAATTTCTTGAATTCCTTGAACATGGAGTCCTCCTGGTCGGGAGTGAGAGCAACTCCGGTATCATGGATCACGGAGGCCTCTGCTCATGAGCACATTCGTCGTCACGGTCCTGGTTGTCGTCGGTGTCGTCGTCATCCTTGCCGCCTGGCTGGCCGGGGTCTTCAACAAGCTCGTACTGCTGAAGAACCGCTATAAGAACGGCTTTGCGCAGATCGAGGTGCAGCTCAAGCGGCGCTACGACCTCATCCCGAACATGGTCGAGGTGGCAAAAGGCTACATGAAGCACGAGCGCGAAACGCTCGAAGCGGTCATCACCGCCCGCAACATGGCCGCTGGCGGATTGCAGAAGGCCGCCCAGAACCCGGGGGATGCCGCGGCGATGCAGGGGCTGGCCTCCGCTGAAGGCGCGCTCACGGGCACGCTGGGACGACTGTTCGCGTTGGCCGAGGCCTACCCGGACCTCAAAGCCAACCAGAACATGATGCAGCTCAGTGAAGAACTGCGTTCCACCGAGAACAAGGTGGCGTTCTCGCGTCAGGCATTTAACGACGCGGTCACCGAGTACAACACGTACAAGCAAACGTTCCCGCCGGTTATCGTCGCGGGGATGTTCGGACACGGTGCGGACGCGAGCCTGCTGGAATTCGACAGCGCGGCGATCGCGGAAGCCCCCAAGGTCGCGTTTTAAGCCACACCGTTGGCTACGGACTTCTTTCAGCAGCAGGACGTCGCGCGGCGCAGTACGACACGGTTGATCGTGCTGTTTGCGCTGGCGGTCGTCGCCATCATTCTGTCGATCGAGGTCCTGCTCGCGACGACGATGGGGTATGTCGGCAGGGATCCGGATACCGGCGCGATCGACTGGACGGCGGTCACCGATCTGCGGCTGCTCTTTGTGTCCGCCGTCGGCACGCTCATCGTTGTGGGCGGCGGAAGTCTGTACAAGATCGCCGAACTGCGGGCCGGCGGGCATGTCGTGGCCGAGCAGCTTGGAGGCCGGTTGCTGACGTCTGGCACCGCCGATCTGGTGGAGCAACGGTTGCTGAATGTTGTCGAGGAAATGGCACTGGCGTCGGGGACGCCGACGCCACCGGTTTACCTGATGGATCAGGAAGACGGCATCAACGCGTTCGCTGCAGGATTCTCGCCGCAGGATGCCGTCATCGGCGTCACGCGAGGCACGGCCACGCGACTGGACCGCGACGAACTGCAGGGGGTGATCGCGCACGAATTCAGCCACATCCTCAACGGCGACATGCGGATGAACCTGCGGTTGATGGGCTTGCTGCATGGCATCCTGATCATCGGGATGCTCGGGTATTTCATCCTGCGGACGTCGTTTTACACCGGTGGGGGGCGGCGGTCAAAGGATGGCAAGGAAGGGCTGCCGATTCTGGCCATCGGGGCGGGTTTGGCGGTCATCGGGTTTGCCGGGACGTTCTTTGGAAACTTGATCAAGGCGGCGGTCAGTCGCCAGCGCGAGTTTCTGGCTGATGCGTCAGCCGTGCAGTTCACGCGACAACCCGAGGGTATCGCCGGCGCGCTCAAGAAGATCGGCGGGTTCGCCAAAGGCGCGTCGATTCGGAATCCCAACGCACCGCTGGCCAGCCACATGTTTTTTGGGGAGGCGACCACGGGCTTCACGTCCCTGTTCGCGACACACCCGCCGCTTGAGGACCGCATCCGGCGCATTGACCCCTCGTGGGATGGTGCGTTTCCAGAGGTGGTGAACACGGCCGAGCCCGGTGGCGCACCCTCGGTTGCGGCGGCAGGCGGGTCGGCATTCGCCGGAACCACAGGACTGCCAGGCGCGGTTGCGAGCATCGGGCAGCCGGGGCCTGCGCACCTTCAGTATGCCGCGCAGATGATCGAGAGCCTTCCCCCTGACATGGCCGCAGCTGCGCGGGAAACCTATGGCGCGCGCGCCGTCGTCTACGGGTTGCTGCTCGATTCGCAGGCGTCGGTACGCGAGCAACAGATGGCGCACCTTGAGGCGGACGCGGACACCGGTGTCTTCGAGGAGACCCGGCGCCTGGTGCCGTTCCTGGAGCACCTGCCCGCGAACATGCGGCTGCCGCTGCTTGAGATCGCCCTTCCGTCGTTGCGGGCCCTGACCCCGGGTCAGCGGGTCGCGTTCGAGCGCAACGTGGTGACGCTGATTGAGGCCGATAGCAGAATCAACCTGTTCGAATGGTCGCTGCGTCGCATCCTGTTGAGGGACGTCGAGACGGTGTTGGGCCGGGGGGCACCGCCCCGAGTCTCGTTTCAGTCGGTGGCGTCGGTGCGATCGCAGTGTGAACTGCTGATGTCCACGTTGGCCTACGTGGGGCAACGCGACGAACGCGCCGCCGCCGGCGCATTCGGCCAGGCGATGCGCGTACTGGGGCTCGACGGCGCGCACATCCTGACCACGAAGGATTGCGGTCTCGCGGAACTCGATGGGGTGCTCGCCGAGCTCGATCAGGCGGCGCCCCAGGTCAAGCGGCAGATCCTGGAGGCAGTCGTCGCGTGTATCGCCGCCGATCGTCAGGCGACTGCCGCCGAGGCCGAGCTCCTGCGCGCCGTCTCAGCCTCGATGAGCTGCCCGATGCCGCCCATCCTGCTCGACTGAGTCGCTTCGTGGCATCATGGCGGGAGCATCAGTATGGCCACCACCAAGACCCACGCCCGCTTTGACTGGAGCGACCCGTTCCTCCTCGACCAGCAACTGACCGACGATGAGCGGATGATCCGCGACACCGCGCGGGCGTACTGCACGGACAAGCTGGCGCCTCGCGTGCTGGAGATGTTCCGCCACGAGGGCGTGGACGAGCGCATCTTCCGCGAATTCGGCGCACTCGACATGCTCGGCATCGTCATCCCCGAAGAGTACGGTGGCGCCGGGCTGGGCTATGTCGCCTACGGGCTTGTGGCGCGCGAGGTGGAACGCGTCGACTCGGGCTTCCGATCGATGATGAGTGTGCAGGGGTCGCTCGTCATGGTGCCGATCAATGAGTTCGGCACGGAAGCGCAGAAGCAGAAGTTTCTGCCGAAGCTGGCCACCGGCGAATGGATCGGGTGCTTCGGGTTGACTGAACCCAATCACGGATCAGATCCGGGCGGCATGACCACGCGCGCAAAGGGCGTGGACGGCGGCTACCACATCACCGGCACCAAGTCCTGGATCACCAACAGCCCGATCGCTGACGTCTTCATTGTCTGGGCAAAAGACGATGAGGGCGAGATTCGTGGATTCGTGCTTGAGAAGGGCATGAAGGGTCTGAGCGCTCCAGCGATTCACGGCAAGGTCGGGTTGCGCACCAGCATCACCGGCGAGATTGTGATGGACAGCGTGTTTTGTCCCGAAGAGAACGCGTTCCCGGAGGTCAAAGGACTGAAGGGGCCGTTCACGTGTTTGAACAGCGCGCGCTACGGCATCGCCTGGGGCGCGCTTGGCGCTGCGGAAGACTGCTGGCTGCGGTCGCGGGCGTACGTGATGGAGCGCAAGCAGTTTGGACGGCCGCTGGCGGCCAATCAGCTGATTCAGAAGAAGCTCGCCGACATGCAGACCGAGATCGCGCTTGGGCTTCAGGGCTGCCTGCGACTGGGCCGGATGAAGGAAGAGGGCATCGCATCGGCGGAGATCACGTCGTTGCTCAAGCGCAACTCGTGCGGCAAAGCGCTCGATATTGCGCGCATGGCCCGCGACATGATGGGCGGTAACGGCATCACGGACGAATTCGGTGTGATCCGCCACCTGGTCAACCTCGAAGTAGTGAACACCTACGAGGGCACGCACGACATCCACGCGCTGATCCTCGGCCGGGCCCAGACCGGTATTCCCGCGTTCGCGAACTGAGCCTCGGCCGCCGTACTATTCACGCACCATGGCCGTGGAAATCGAACGAAAATTCCTCGTCAAGCCAGGCGCCTGGACGCCGCGGGACGCGGGTACGCCGTTCACGCAGGGTTATCTGGTCTCACAGGATGGATGCGTGGTGAGGGTTCGCCGTGAAGGCCGCGAGGCGAAGCTGACGATCAAGGGCGCGACGACCGGAATCTCGCGCCTGGAGTTTGAGTACACCATCCCGGAGGCAGACGCGGCGGTCATGCTCGACCAATTGTGTGGACATCCCCTGATTGAGAAGCACCGCCACCTGGAGCGACATGGCGAACACACCTGGGAGATTGATGTGTTCCATGGTGACAACGACGGGCTCGTTGTCGCCGAGGTCGAACTGACGTCCGAGACCGACGAGCCGACGCGTCCCGCGTGGTTGGGCGACGAGGTGTCTGGTGATCCGCGGTATTCCAACTCCAACCTGCGGACCCACCCCTTCACGCGCTGGCGGTGACTATTTCATCGCGTTGAACGCCTTCAGGACCTCAAGCAGGTCGGCGTGTTCAAAGACTGATTCGCCCGGCCGCACGCGCACCGCATTCACATACAGCGGTTTGTCGACCTTGACCTTGAGCACCATCTTGTAGGGGGCGGTCATCTTATAGGGTTTCATCCGCGCGCGGTTGCCGAGCGCGCGCGCCACGCCGTCGCGAATCTGGCGTTGTGCTTCGGCCGGAGACAATCCCGAGATCCCGCCCCCACCGATTTCAGATTTTGTGGCCACGGTCTCCACCGGCCCGAGGAGTCCACGCGCCTGTTCGACGAATGCGCGGTCGCCGGCCACGAAGACGACCGGCACGTCGTACAGGCCCGCGACCAGCGCGTTGTAGCCCGCTTCGGGCAGCGACACACCGTTGATCGACAGGTCGACGACGTTGCCGTTTGAGGTGTGGGCGAGTACGGCATCCGGAGTGCCAGCCCTGGCGTGGTAACCGATGAAGATCGCGGCGCTGAAACTGGCGTCGATCCCTTCCATCATGTTCTTGGGTCCAGTGCTGGCGCCACGAATGAGTTGTGCAAGCGGCGACAGGTCACCCGGAAGGAGGTTGGTCTTGGCGCCGTGCGAATCGCGCACCACGATCTCGGTGGCGCCTGCGCGGGATGCGCCTTCAATGGCGGCATTAGTCTCGGCCGCCATGATCTTGCGGAAGTGTTCGTAGTCGCGGCCAGTGGTATTGACGTCGGTAGACGTCGCTACCCCCGCCAGCCCCTCCATGTCCACCGAGATGAACACTTTCAGCGCGGGCGTGGTGTTCTGAGGAGGGGCACCGGTGAGGGAGGTCAACCCGGTTGCCAACACGACGACCAGGGTGGCGAGTATCTTCATAGCTGTTCCTCGTTGAGAGATTCGAGTGCCGCCGCGCTGCGGCGCAACAGGTCGATGGTCAAATCGATCGTGTCCAGGTGCGTGCGGAATGCCAGCACCGCCAGGCGGATGATGAAGTGGCCGTCCACCTGCGACGACGACAGGAAAACGCGCCCGTCTGTACGAATGGCCCGCACCAGGCGCGCGTTGAAGGCGTCTGCGTCCCCGTGTGTAGGCACATACCGAAACGTGCACACCGACAACTCGGGCGCGGGGCCCACTTCAAATCCCGGCACGGCCTGGATGGCGTCGTGGAAATAGCGCGCAAGCAGCAGCTTCTCTTCGAGCGCCGCTCGAAAGGGCGCCAGACCGCACAGCTTCAGGGGCATCCACACGCGCATGCCGCGAAAGTGCTTCGACAGTTCGGGCGACAAATCCGCAGGCGAGTCTTCGTTGCGCGGGTCGAACGTGTCCTGCATGTAGTGTGCGTCGTACCGGTGTGCGTGGAGCACGGCCGCCCGATTCTTCACGAGCACCGCGCCAGTGCCGTATGGCAGGAACAAGCCTTTGTGGGGATCCATCACGATCGAATCCGACCGATCCATACCGGCCAGGATGCGGCGGCCCTCGTCACAGAGGGCGAAGAAGCCTCCGTAGGCCGCATCGAGGTGGAACCACAGGCCGTACCTGGCGGCGATGTCCGCGATCGCCGTCATCGGGTCGACCGCACCAATGTCCGTGCTGCCCGCCGACGCCACAACGAGCCATGGGCGCAGGCCCGCACTGATGTCAGCGGCGACGAGGCGCTCGAGGGCGTCGGCATCCATCCGGTAGCGTGAATCCATCGGGACCTGCCGAATCGGGCATTCGTCCAGACCCGCAATACGCAGCGCTTTGTCCACCGAGTGGTGGGCATGGCGGGTCAGGTAGATCGGCGCCCGCTCGATCATCTTCGACGAAATGCTCTGCGCATCTCTGGCGGAAACGATGCCGATGAGGTTGCCGATACTGCCGCCCGACGTCAGGCTGCCCACGGCGGTCGGAGGATAGCCGACGAGTTCGCCCATCCAGCGCAGCAGCCGGTTCTCCATACGCACCGCGCCAGGCGATGCGAAAAACACCCCCGAGTACCGGTTGGTGACGGCGGCGAGAAAGTCGCCAAGTGCCGAGTGGAACAGCCCGCCGCCGGGAATATATCCGAGGTGGCCGGCACTGGCGGGATTGAGACCCGGGGTGTCGACTTCGGTCTCGACGACGTGCAGCAGGTCGTCGATCGCAGACGGGCCTTCGAGAAAGGGCGCGTCGAGTTCGGCCGCGCCACCGGTGTCCGGTTCGACGAACATGGGACGCGTCGCGAGGCCATCGAGAAAACGGTGACCGTAGGCGATGACCGGGTCCACGAGCGCTGCGCGCTCAGCAGCCTGGGGATCGAGGCGGCGGGCCTCAGCCTCAAGCGAACGGATTCTAGTGGTGAGAGGATTCACGTCGGACGCGACCGCCGGCTAGACCGGCTTGACCTTGAGGACGCCCGCCAGCACGAGCGCACCGGTGAAGTCGAACAGGTGCCGCGCGCTGACGATGCCTTCGGGGGAGACGACGTATTCGGCGGCGCCGTCAAACTGAACCCTGGTGCCGGGGTGCACGTCGCCGAAGAACTGCCCAGCCACGGTGCCGGCGAAATGCCAGAACAGCGCCACGCGGGTGCCCTCGACGACCGGCGAGGACCACGTGAAGTCCATGTCTGGAAACGCGGCAAGCCAGTACTCGTAGACCTTCTGAATTTCGTGGCGGCCGGTCACGGTACCGGCGGCCGGGCTGTAAAACGTGCCGTGTTCAACGTGATCGCCGGCCAGCGTTTCCGCGGAACGGCTTCGAAACGACTGTTGGTGCCTGTCAAGCAGCGCATCGACGTCTGACCTGGTCATGGCGGTGAAACCTCCGTGGTAGGGCCAATCATACGGCACGCGTCAATCACCCGCGCGCGTGTCCAGCCGGCCGCGCGCAGGTCGCGCACACCCGTATCGCCATCCGACTTGCTGAGCTTCTGCGTGGGTGACTTCATGATGAGCGCATGGTGTGCGAAGGCCGCAGGCGCGGGGCGGCCGATGAGATGACCCAGCAGCATCTGCCGGCCCGTGGAGGCCAGCAGGTCGATGCCCCGAATCACGTCGGTCACACCCTGCAGGTGGTCATCCACGGTCACGACGAACTGGTAGGTCCAATTGCGGCGGCGGTCGCGGATCAGCATGTCGCCGCACTGGTCAGCGGGTGTCTGGACCTGTGGCCCGCACCATCGGTCGTCGAACGACACGGTGCCGCCGGGCATCCGAACGCGCCACCCCACGTCGGCGGCGTCGAACGACAGTCCCAGATCCCGGCAGGTGCCCGGGTAGCGGTGAGGTTCTTGTTCCGGCGACTCCTGGACCAGGGGACTTCGGGACCCCGACACCTGTGTTCGACTGCATCGGCACGCGTAGAGCAGCCCCTGCTCGCGCAGTCGCGCAGCCATCGCGGCGTAGATCTCGTGCCGGTCGCTCTGCCGCGACGCGCACGGTCCGGCGCGGAAGGCGCTGGTCGGATAGAGGTCTGGCACAAACCCCAACCAGTCGAGGTCGTCAAGCAGGGCCGCTTCGTACTCGGGTCGGCACCGGTCCCGGTCGTGATCCTCGACGCGCAGCAGAACCCGGCCGCGGCGGGTCCGCGCTTCACCCCAGACGTGCAGGGCGTTGGCCACGTGGCCTAGGTGCAGGTAGCCGGTCGGCGCCGGCGCAAGCCTCGTCAACATTCGTGTACAACAAAATAATTACGTCGGGTGTCTTTTTCGACGAAAAAGACACCCGACCTCTTTTTCGGGCTCACTTGATGACCGCCTTCAGGTCCACGGCCTTGCCGGTACGAATGGGTTCCCAGAGGTCGCCCATCTCGCGAAAGCGGGCCGGCGCCGTGCGGATAGTGAAGTCGCGCGGGTCCACCCCCTCGGCCACCTCCGCCCATGTCAGCGGAGTCGACACGCCGGCATAGTCGCTGGCCCTGGCCGAGTACGTCGCCGCGATCGACTTGCCGAGAATGTTCTGCAGATAGTCCACGTACACCGTGCCCTTCGGACGGTTCTTCACCATGCGTTCGATGGTTGCGACCTTGGGATGTTTGGATGACACCAGCGTGGCGACGACGTGGCACAACAACTGCCCGGTCTGATAGGTCGCCTTCTTCGGAAGCTTGATGTAGATGTGCATGCCGCTGGCGCCGGACGTCTTGGCCACCGCGGGAATCTTCAGGCGGTCCAACTCTTCTTTTACCCAGCGCGCCACGTCCAGCACCCGCGCGAACGACGTGCCCTCGCCAGGATCGAGGTCGATCGCGGCAAAGTCCTGGTGCAACGGATCACTGACGCGCGAAAACCACGGGTCGAGCGAGATGGATGCGAGCTGGGCCATGTAGAGCAACGTCACGAGCGATCCCCCGATCAGCCGCTCGCGTCCGCCTTCGCCAGGCTCGATTGGGTCGATGTCATCGTCCAGCACTTCGCGCCTGACTCCGGCCGGCGTGGGTTCAGGATGGCGCTGCTGATAAAATGCATGTTGCTCGATGCCGTTGGGGAACCGCCGCATGATCATCGGCCGGTCCGCAATCACCGGCAAGGCGAAGGGCGAGACTTCGACGTAGTACCTCAGCAGATCGCCTTTGGTGAGTTTCAACCCCGGCCAGAACACTTTGGCCAGGTTGGTGACCCGCAGCGAGTGGCCGCCGGGGAGCTGCAATTCGCCATCCTTGCGCGCGTCCTCAAGCGCGTGGAGTCGCGCCACGAGTGCCATCAGCGGGTCTTCAGGAGCCGATTCCTCCTTCCTGGGCTTCACGCGCATGTCGTCGCGTTGGCCCAGATAGACCGGATGGCGCACCATTCCCTCTTCGGTCAATTCCGTGAATTGCACTTCCACCGCCATCGTCGGCCGCACCCAATGCGCCTTGGCGATCGCGCGCGGGGGATCGGCAAACGGACACGACGTGGTGGCGAGCGACGTCAACCGGCCGAAGACGCGGGTCAGCTCTGCTTCGTCGAACCCTGTTCCCACGTTCCCGACCCAGGTCAGCCGTCCGGCCTCCGGTCGTCCCAGGACGAGCGAGCCGAAGTGGTGCCGGCTGTTCTGCGGGTCTGTCCATCCGCCCACGACAAAGGTCTCGCTCTTGAGCAGCTTCAGCTTCCGCCACGCCGGAGTCCGTCGTCCCGAGTGATACACCGACTGCCCGTCCTTGCCGATCAGACCCTCCCACCCCTCGCGCTCCGCACGCGCCAGCATCTCGCGCCCATCGTCAGCCACAATCTCGCTGAGGCGGACGAGCGCTTTGCCGCCGGTCTTGACGGGCAGCGCATCGTGCAGACGAAGGCGCCGCGCGGCCAGTGACAGGCCGCGCACGTCCCGGTCGTTGTCTCGCAGCAGATCGAAGACGACGAGCGCGGCGGGCTGGGCCTTCTCGGCGCGCGCGATATCGGTGGCCGCCGTCAGATGGATGCGGCCCTGCAGGCGTCCAAACGGCAGGGGCCGGCCCGTGGCGTCGGTCGCGACGATTTCACCGTCGAGGAGCAGCGGTCCTTTTACCCTGGTTGCGATCTTCTCCAGGGCCGCGACAATAGCGGGGAATTGATGTGCTTTCGCGTGGCCATTACGCGAGTAGATCGCGATACGCGCGTGCGCACGACCTGACGCAGGCTGAAGGTCGATGATGGCCCTGATGCCGTCGTACTTCGGCTCGTAGACCATCCCCGTCTGGACCACCGGCGGCGGATCAAGCGAGGCCAGCATCGGCCGGACTTTCGAGGGATCGTCACGCCACTTGGGCACGCGTCCGATCTTACCGTTGGGCAGAAAAAAACATCGGGTGTCTTTTTCTCATGCGGTTCTCTCTGGACGGCGATGCGATACCCGGTTGACACCCCTGTCACGGGGCCGAATAATCAGTCGCTGTGTGTGAACACCCCGCCTGCGCCTGCGGTTGTGTGGCGACGTGGTGGACCCTGCCCAACGTCATCACCTTGGTTCGCACGGCTGGTTCGCTGGCCGTGTCGATGGCAGGGCTGGCGACCCGGGACCCACGCCTGCTCCTCATCGCGTACGCCATCTACCTCGTGGGCGACATGCTTGATGGCAACGTGGCCCGCTGGCTGCAGCAGGAGACCCGGGCCGGTGCCACGTTCGATATCGTCTCGGACCGCCTCTGTGCCGTCCCGATCTTTCTGGCGTATGTCGTCATCGAGCCGTCGGCCGCCTGGGCCGTCGGGATCTGGCTGGTCGGATTTGCCGGCATTGATCTCGTGCTCTCACTCGGGTTTCTGGCATGGCCACTGCGCGGCACGGGCGGGTTTGCCTACGTGGACCGCGCCATCTTCAACTGGAATTTCACGATCCTGGCCAAGAGTGCCAATTCGACGGGGTTCATTCTCGCCCTGGTATTTCTCCGCTCGCCGGTGCCTGCCGCCCTCATTGCGTTCGGCTGGGTGGCGGTGAAGGCGTGGTCGCTGCATCGACTGGTCGGACTCGTGGATGGCGCGCGCCATGTCACGTGTCTGGCCCAGGTACATGAGCCAGCGCCCACGGCATGACGTGGCTCTTCCATCTGGCGATCTTCGGATGGAGTTTCGTTGGCGCGCTGATTCCCGTCATCAACGTCGAGGCCGTCGTCATCGTCGCCGCGCAACAGGCCGGTCCGGGTTGGGGATCGGCTCTCGCGGTTGCGCTCATTGCCGCGACGGGCACGATGGCCGGCAAGCTCCAGGTCTATCTGGTGGCACGGGGAGGTCGGTCGATCGGTGGCCGCTGGATGGATCGGCGCGCCGACCGCGAGCGGCACCGCGCAATGGCGGAGGCCGAGCGGCGTGCAGTTGCTGATGCGGAAGACGAGGCGGCTGAACTGGCGACACCGGTGCCTGGCCGGGCGCATCAGGGAGTGCATGCGCTCAAACGGTGGCTGGCGGACGTCCGGGATCGAAAGACCGGAACCGTCGCCGTGTTCGCCAGTGCGCTGCTGGGCATGCCGCCCTTTGCGATTGTCGCCGCCGTGGCCGGCGCCGGCCGGATGCGCTGGCACGTCTTCGCCCTTGCGGGGCTGGCCGGCCGGTTCCTCAGGTTCCTGCTGGTGTACGCCGGCGTGGCATACACCCTGGGCCGGTGACAATCACGAGCCGTCCAGAGTCAGCGTGTAAATGTGAACTGCTGATTGGTGGCCCACTGGCAGAGCCCCGAGGGCGCGAGCGCGGCGAGTGTGAATTGCACTCGCGTGGATGAGGCGGTGCCGCTGATGGTCGTTGACGAGGTGCAGTTCACGCCGCTGAGCAGCGTCTGGGAGATCGACACTGAGCCCGAGAGAGTCGGGCCCACGTCGAGCGTCATCTGGCCGCCTGGACCTGCGGCCGCCGACCAGAGCCCGCCTGCGGCTGTGCCGGTTTGAGTGAACGTCGCCGACACGGTGTCAGTGACGGTGACCCCGGCCGTGACGAACGTCCACGTTCCGGTCCACGCGCCTCCAATGTTGACCGCGGTTGGCGTCGGCGCGGCAGGAGGGCCGCCACAGGCCGCGAAGGAGGTGCCGCACAACAGAGCGCCGATCAGCCGCTGCCGGACCGTCACCGGCTGAACCCGCCGGAAATGGCCCAGATGCCGCGGCCGTAGGTGGCGGCCAGCAACTGTCGAGTGGTGGGGTTGTACGTCAGCCGGTTCACCACCACTGGCGGAAGGCCCGTGCCGAACGGCTGCCAGTTCGTCGTGCCATCGAGTGTCACTCGGAATACGCCGATGTCGGTGCCCGCGTAGAGCACGCGCGGGCTTGACCCGACCGAGTCCGGATCGATGAGCAGCGTATTCACCGGCACGTCCGGGAGGTTGCCGGTGATGTTCACCCACGTGCGACCTGCGTCGGTGCTGCGGAAGATATGGCCTCGGCCGGAGCCTCCCGAATCGAAGCCGGAGTAGGCGGCATAGACGGTTTGCGCACTCAGCGGGTCCACCACGATGTCGGTGACCGCCCGCACAGGAAGGGGGCCAGCCTCGGTCCCGGCCACGCTCGTCCACGTGAGGCCGCGATCGGTGGTCACGCGCACGTCGCCGTTCAACGTTCCGGCGTAGACCGTCTGCGACGCGGTCTTCGCCACCGCGGCTGCGGTGAAATACCGTGCGCGGGCGCACAGTCGGCCCGAGACGTCGTCCTGCCAGCAGCGAAGGTCGTTGCCTACCGACGGAGAGGCAGCTGTCCAACTGTCGCCGCGGCTGTCGGTTCTGAAGAGTTTCTCGGCCGTAATCCAGATGGATGCCGGGTTGGACGGATCCATCGCCATGCGCGGGATGAATGGGCCATCGAGTGACAGGTCGATGCCCGTACGCCTCGCCAGGCAACTGCCGACCTGGCAGCGATAGAACTGGAACACGTTTGAGTTGCCGCTGACGATCCACTCCACCTCCGCGTAGAGCGTGGTGGTGCCCGGGGTTGGATCCCACACGGTGTCGCCACCATCGCCGCCGGTGATGAGCGACCATCCCATGTTTCCCTGGAACACCAGCGTGCCGTTGTCCTGGGTCCCGCCTGCCAGCAGCAGAGGGTTGGTGGGGTGCGCCGAGACGGAATAGAACTCGGTGATCGGCAGGGCGTGGTGCAGCACCGTCAGCGAAGTGCCGGTCGTGCCTTTGTAGACGCCGCCGTCGCTCACGATGATCAGGCTGCGGTCGGCCGTAAACGTGATCGCGATGTTGTCGGCATGTGTCGGCGAGAGCGTCGCCCACGTCTGGCCGGCGTTGGTCGTGCGGTAGACGGCGTTGCTGCCGACGAACATGGTGTTCGCATCTGTCGGCGAAAATGCGAGCGCCAGGGGCCAGGTCAGTGACGTGGCCGGCGCCGCCGTTTCCGCCCACGAGTCACCGGCATTTGTGCTGCGGAACACGCGCGGCCGATTCAGCAGCAGATCTCGAACGGCAACCGCCATTGTGTCGGGCGCCGACGGCGCGATGGCGACCCGCGCGCGCGGCACATAGACGGCGCCGGGATCCGAGTATCGAACTGCGAGGCCCGCCGTCAAATCGTACGGGCCCAGCGTCGTCAGCACCGTCGAGGTCCAGCGGGCGCCGGCGTCGAACGATTGATATGCCGCCACGCTGCTCTCCATGCGCGTGCAGTCACTGAGCAGGCATCGAGGCTGTGCGACGACGGCCAGCAATCGATCCGGCCGTGTGGGGTCGAGGGTGGCGTCTCGGAGGAACGGCGCCTCGGGATTCAGCGTCGGCGCGGCGGCGCCCGCGAAGTCCAGGTCCACGGGCAGCGCCAGCACGGCCCGGAACGTGCGGCCGCTGTCGTCTGACCTGAGCAGATGGCTGGCGCCAACGTAATAGAGCGTGCTCGTGTTGGGCGATCCGGCGCGGAGGGGATCAATCAGGATGCGTCCGGATGAAGGGGGAATACACGCCTTGAAGACGTTGACCGAGCACAACGCCGGCGAGAGGGTGCGCCCGTCAGTGGTGGTGATCGAGGAGACAGTCCACGTGGCGCCGCCATTGGTGGATGACAGCCAACGTGTGGCGTACGTGCGCTGGATCGTGGTGGCGTAGACCAGTTGCGGATTAACGGGGTCGATGGCAATCGACTGAATCGCCGGCACGGGCAGGTTGTCGGTCAGTGACGCCCAGGTGACGCCGGCGTCGGTCGTCCGCCAGATACCGCCTCCGTCCCCACCGATGTAGATGGTGCCGGGTGCGGTGGGGTGTGTGGCCACGGCCGTGACCCGGCCCGCATACGGCAACGTATTGTTGATGAAGATCGGACTGGGTCCGATAGAGACCCACCGGTCAGAGGGGAGCGCGAGCGCAGGGCGGGTGCCCGGGTCGGGCCGCCGCGCGGCCATCGCGAGTGCCAACGCGTCGACTGACGGCACCCGGCCTGAGGGGTACCCGCGTTGAATATTGAACCAGTGGTCGGCATCAGCGGCACCTTCACGCCGGCTGATGGATGGCGCCTCGCGATCTGTGGTCCACCCAACTGATCCGATACCGCCGACAGCCGCCGCGAGCGCAACGGCCAACAGCGATGGTGAGAGTCGCGATGACATAAGGGGCTCCAGAGAGTCTGGGCCAGTCTACTCCTTGTGGACGACCTAGTCGCGCAGGGTGGTGATCGGATCGATTCGCGAAGCGCGCCGCGCCGGGATCAGACACGCCAGAGTGGCGAACAGGGCGAGGACGATCGCGCCTGCTGCGAATGTCGCGGGGTCAAGTGCATCGATTCCGAACAGCATGGACTCCAGCATCTGCACCAGGTTCGCAGCGACGAATACGCCGACGAGCAGTCCGGCTGCGACCGGTCGCAGTCCCTGCGCCAGCACCAGCCGCCGTATGCCCGAAGCGGATGCGCCCAGGGCCAGGCGCACACCGATTTCGCGCGTCCGCTGCGCCACCATGACGCCGACGCTGCCGTAGAGACCTACCACCGCGAGCACGAGCGTGGTCACGGCGAAGATTGCCAGCAGCATCGCCGCAAACCGTCGTGTGCCGGTGGATGCGGCCACAATATCGGCGTAGGGTCTGATGGCGGTGACCGCCTGCGCAGGGTCGGTGGCGCGGACGATGTCGCGCATGGGGCTCGAGAGCGTAGCGGCGTCGCCCGTCGTGCGCACCAGCACACTGAGGACGGTCTCGGCCCAGATCCACTGCGCCTGCGGCACGTAGACCTGCAGACCAACCGGGGTGTCCAGGCCGTGGTGCCTGACGTCGCCGACGATACCGACAACGGTGCGGGGCAGTGCGGTCGGTGGACCGAGGCTGATACGTTGCCCGATGGGATCGTCGCCCCCGAACATCGTCGCGGCCGTGATCGCGTTAATCACCGCGACAGGCTCGGCGAGTTGTGAGTCGCGCGCGTCAAGTACTCGTCCGCGGATCACCGGGATGCGCAGCGTGTTGAAGTAGTCGGGCGTGACGAAAAACCGGTCCGCGCTTGGCGCTGCTTCGGGCCTCTGGGCCGGCCGGCCCTGGACGTGGAAGCTGAATCCGTCCACACCGCCACCGAGTGGCAGCGTCGTGACGGCAGCCGCATACGTCACGCCGGGCAAGGGCCTCGCACGTTTCAGTACGTCCTCATAGAACCTCACACCCGCGGCGATCTGATCGGCGGTCTCACCCTGGCGAAACCGATCGCCCGTCGCCCATACCTGCATCGTCAACACTCCGGACGGGCTGAAGCCCGGGTTGATGGAGAGCAATCCCACCGAGGCTGCGCACGAGTAGTCCGGCGCCGACCAGCAGGAGGAACGCCATCGCGACGTTGGCGGTGACCAGCAGTGCGCGCGCCCGCCGGGTGGCTGCCGAGTCTGTGCCACGCGCGCCCGAGCGCAATGCTGAGCTGTCAGCATGGCGTATCACGTGGCGAATGGGGATCAGCCCGAAGAAGAGTCCACTGATGAGTGTGAGCACGCCGGCGGCCAGCACGGCTTCGCCGCCGAGTGCCACGTCAGCCAATCGGGGAATCTGCGCGGGGCCTTCGGCCGCGACCAGCCGAATGGCCGTTCGATCCCCGCGGTCAGTCCCTTGAGCTCTTCTGAGGCACGGTCGGGGGTGACACCGGGAGCGAGCCGCCCGAACACCCGCAGGTGGCGGCATGACCGGCAGGCGAACGACGCTGCGGGATCGTAGCCGAGCGAATACCAGACCTCTGCCCCCTGATACATCCGCGTGGCCACCAGATCTTTGAACCCTCTCGGTAACACTCCGATGATGCGGAAGGGAATGCCGCTGATGTCGATCGTGCGGTCGATCGCGGCTGGGTCGGCGCCAAAACGCCGCTGCCACACCTCGTCGCTCAGGATGACCACGCGGCGGGCCGCGCCAGGCTGGTCTTCTGAGGCCGTGAACGTGCGGCCCAACGCGGGCGTGATGCCGAGCAGATCGAAGTACTCGTGAGACACGCGCATCGCGTTGACGCGCTCGGCATCGCGACCACCCCCGGTGAGCGTGGCCGTGGATTGTGTCGCGGCCACGAGTGTCGTGATGCTGCGCGACTGGTTCTTCAAGTCCACAAACGTCAGATAGCCGATGTTGCTTGGGTCTGCGCCGGCTTTCGTTTCAGAGACGGTCACGATGTCGTCGGCGAACAAGATTCGAAAGAGCCGATCGGCCATTGGTGGTCCTTCCGCGCTCGTCGCGACTATGCTTTCCGCCGTGGCATGGCGAGTTTCATCCGGGCTTGCGCCAACGTTTCGGTCAAACGCTCGCCTCGGCCGTGGCCACAGCCCTGCCCTGATCGGGGAGCCGGTAGTACCGCCGCCGCTCGTCATCAAGCGCAGGGTCGGGGCGCTCGTCGCTCTCGGCGACAAGGCCGTCATTCACGAATCGCTTGATCGCGGTGTAGAGGGTGCCGGCCCGAAGCGTGACCTTGCGAGCCTCCCTGTGCTCCGTCATGATCGCCGTGCACTTCTGTGCAACGTGCACTCCGACCCCGAACCGACCGATAATTCCAACCTCGGCTTTTTCGAAGGACAGGGAGGCACACATGGCCGCAAGACCGACGTGGAAGGGATACCTCAAGATCAGCCTGGTGAACATACCCGTGCGGGTGTTTCCAGCCACCGACGCGGCGGCGACTGTCAGCTTCAATCAGCTGCACCGCGAATGCCGCTCGCGCATCAGCCAGAAGAAGTGGTGCAACACCTGCCAGACCGAGGTCGCCAACACCGACATCGTCAAGGGCTACGAGTTCGAGAAGGGCAAGTACGTCGTGATGGAGGAGGAGGATCTGGCCAAGGTCAAGACCGAGTCCACCCGCGTGATCAACATCGTGCAGTTTGCAGAGGCGAAGGTGATCGACCCGGTCTATGTGGAGCGACCCTATTTCCTGGCGCCCGATGGCCAGGTGGCCGCCGATGCATTTGCCGTGATGCGCGAGGGCATGCAGGGCAAGGCCGCGGTGGGCAAGATGGCCCTCTACGGCCGTGAGTACCTGGTCGCCATCATGCCGCGCGAGAATGGCCTGGTGATGTACACCTTGCGTCACGCCAGCGAAGTGCGGGCGATGAGCGAAATCGACGAGCTGAAGTCCGTGCCTTCGAAGATCAAGCCCGACGAACTGAAGCTGGCCCGCCAGGTCATCGGCAATTTTGAAGTGGGTGGCGACCTGACCCAGTACAAGGACGGCTACCAGGAAGAACTGCGGCGGATCATTGACGCCAAGATCGCGGGCGAGGAGATCGTGGCGCCCCTCGACGAGGCGCCGCCCAAGGTGGTCAACCTGATGGAAGCCCTGCGCCAGAGTCTTGAGCGCGTGTCGGCCAACAAGAAGAAGGCCGCCAAGGCCGTGTCTGGAAAGTCGGCGATCAAAGCGGTCGCTGCGCCTCGCACGCGCGCCCGCGGCTGAACCCATGAATGACTTCGAGAAGCTCGGCCTGTTCTACCTCGGGCGGCCGGTGGACCAGGCCACCGGCTCCACTGTACCGGAACCCTTTCTCATCGACTCGCGCGATCTCACGACCCACGCTGTCTGTGTGGGGATGACCGGCAGCGGCAAGACGGGGTTGTGCCTCGCGATGCTCGAAGAGGCCGCCATCGACGGCGTGCCTGTGATCGCGATCGACCCCAAGGGCGATGTCGGCAACCTGCTGCTGTCGTTCCCGTCACTGGATGCGGCGTCGTTTGCGCCGTGGGTGAGCGCCGACGAGGCGGCGCGCGCCGGTGTGACCGTGGAGGCGCATGCCGAACGTGAAGCCACCAGGTGGCGCGAGGGTCTGGCCAGTTGGGGACAGGATGGAGCCCGCATAGCGAAGATGCGCGCGGCTGCAGACTTTGTGGTCTACACACCGGGGTCGAAGGCCGGCACACCGCTGTCGGTGTTGAGCTCGCTTGCGGCGCCGCCACCGGCGGTGCGCGACGACGCCGAGGTGGTGGGGGATCGTGTCTCAAGTGTCGTGGCCGCGCTGTTGAGCCTGCTGGGTATCGACGCCGACCCGCTGACCAGCCGCGACCACATCCTGCTCTCCACGATCGTCAGCGCGGCGTGGGCCGCCGGTCGGAACCTGACCCTCAGCGACCTGATCCAACTGATTCAGCAGCCGCCCATGACCCGCGTGGGTGTGATGGAACTGGAGTCGTTTTACCCGCAGAACGATCGCTTCGCGTTTGCGACGCGCCTGAACAACCTGCTGGCGGCTCCAGGATTTGCGGCCTGGCTCGAAGGCGAGCCCCTCGACATCGGCGGTCTCCTGCACAACGCACAAGGCAAACCCAAGGTCAGCATCATCTCGGTCGCGCATCTCGACGATGCGGAGCGGATGTTTGTGGTGTCGCTGCTGTTCGGTGAAATCGTGGCGTGGATGCGCACGCAGCCCGGCACCACGAGCCTGCGCGCGTTGATCTACATGGACGAAGTCTTTGGCTTCCTTCCGCCGGTGGCCAATCCACCGTCGAAGCGTCCGCTCCTGACGTTGTTCAAACAGGCCCGTGCATTCGGCGTGGGCGTCTGCCTGGCCACGCAGAATCCGGTGGACCTCGACTACAAGGCCCTGTCGAATGCGGGCACGTGGCTCATTGGGCGGCTGCAGACCGATCGCGATCGGGCCCGACTGCTCGACGGTCTTGAGGGCGCGGCCGGTGGCGCCCTGGATCGCGCGCAGGCGGATGCCGCCATCACGGGTCTTGGAAAGCGCCGCTTCCTGGTGCACAACGTTCACGCGAAGGCGCCGGTGGTGATCGAGAGCCGCTGGTGCTTGTCGTACCTGCGCGGACCGCTCACCCGTGACGATTTCAAGCGACTGACTCGTCCCGCCGCGGCGGGCGGTGATCTGTCTGACGCTGCCGCCGTGAAACCCGTCCAACCGACCCCGGCCCAGGCCGAGCCGGTCGGGACGTCGGGGGCGCGCCCGCTGTTGCCTCCGGACATTCCGCAGTTGTTCGATGGTGCCGGCGGGTCGGACGCGATGTGGTCGCCATCGCTCTACGGCGCGGCGAGGATCACCTTCGCGGATGCGAAGCGGGGCGTGGATGAAACACGCACGGTGGCGATTGCCGTGCCCCTTGAGGCAGGCATGCCCGTCATCGATTGGGATGGCGGCGCAGAGACCGATGGGCTTCCGCGTCAACTCGTAGCCGACGCGCCGGCGGGGGGCTCCTTTGCGCCACTACCTACCCAGGTGCAACAGGTAAAAGCATTTGGGACGCTCGCGACGGATCTGGAACGCTGGCTCGGTCGTACGAAGCGGCTCACGCTGCAGCGCCATGCCGGTCTCGGCGTGGTGTCTCGCGCAGGGGAGTCTGAACGCGATTTCCGGATTCGGCTCGCGGCCGCTGCGCGGGAATCACGCGACGCGGTCGTGGACAAGCTGCGGACGAAGTACGCGTCGAAGCTCAACACCGCCACCGAAAAAATACGCCGCGCCGAAATGGCGTTCGGCAAGGAACAACAGGACGTGGCGCAGCACAAGGTGCAAACGGGTCTGTCGGTGGCCAGCACGCTGGGCGCGGCGGTGCTCGGGGCCGTCTTTGGCCGTCGCGGCGGGCTCACAGCGGGGACCCTGGGCAAGGCGTCCACCACAGCCAAAGGCTGGATGCGCGGCTCCAAGGAGCAAGACGACGTGTCGCGCGCGCAGCAGAATCTGGACGCCGCCCGCCAGGCGCTGGCCGATCTGGAGGGCGAGGTGGCGGCGGCGATTGAATCCGTCGCTTCGGGCCGTGCAGCAGGGGCGGTTGAAGACCCGCTCGAGACCATCACGATTGCGCCCAAACGCGGCGGCATCCACGTGCAGGTGGTGGCCATCCTCTGGACCGCGAAAAACGACCTCTGAGGTCGTTTCTAGCGTGCGCGATAGGCGCGCGCGATTTCCTGCATCACATATCGCACGTCGTCTTCGGTCGGCATCGGGCGGGGATCGGGAACGCGTGCCGTCTCTTGGGGCGGGGCCGCCGGCAGGTCTGGCGTGCTTGCCGCCATGCCGTTGACGGCGGTCCAGCCGAAATAGGCCAACGCCACGGCGAGCACCGCGCCGCCCACCGGCACGAACCAGCGCCGGGGCTCCGGCTCCGGCGGGGCATCGAGCGGCTCGTCGATCGCCAGGCCGTGGTCCAGTGCCGCGTTCACACCTTCGTCGGCCACCACCGGCGTGTTGTCGAACACGACGGGGACGTCGACCAGCTGGCTCACCGTGCCGCCGTCGAGCAATCGCCCAGCGCGCCGCACCACCGCTGGACTGATCACACTGGTGCCGGCCACACGGCCCTCCTCGAGGGCGCGGTCGCACAGCAGGTTGATCCGGCGCGGCACACCGTCGGTCAGCTCAGCAACCACTCTCGCGCTCTGGGCCGGGAATGTCACACTCTCCCGGCCGCCGGCCACACTCAGCCGATGCTGGATGTAGCCGTCCACCTCGGCCGGTGACAACGCGCCGAGCACGGCGCGGCGGGAGACGCGGCCGTTCACGGCGCGCATCGCGTCGGTCCGCAACGTGTCGATGAGCGCCGGCTGCCCGGCCAGGATGATCTGCAGCAGCCGCTGGCCGTCCTGCTCATATGCGCCGAGCTGGCGAATCTGGTCGATGACCCGCGCCGGCAGGCTCTGCGCTTCGTCGATGATCACCACCGCATAGCTGTTGAGCGCGATCAGCGACTGCAGGAACTGCTCCAGCGTGTCGAGCAACTGCGGCATATCCGCTTTCGCGAACGCCCCTTTGCGGATGTCGTCCCTGGTCACCAGGCCAAAGTCGCGCAGGATGACGCGCACCACCTCGGCGTCGGACATGTAGGGATTCAGGATGAGCGCGGAAAACGTGCGCGGGCCGAGTGCGTCGATCACCGCCCGGCACAGTGTGGTCTTGCCCATTCCGGTGTCAGCGGTGAGCAGCAACAGGCCCTCGCGGCGCCGAAGACCGGTCAGCAGGTCCTGATAGGCGCGCTTGTGAGACTCGCTGAGATAGATGAATCTCGGGTCGCTCGTCAGCGCGAACGGCTGTTCGCGGAGTCCGAAGAACGTCTCGTAGAGAGGCTGCTCGGGCGCCGATGGGCTAATGGGTGGCCGCACGGGGAGATTATAGCGGCCGAACAGGAAGTTGGGGTGGATGACGGGAATCGAACCCGCAACCACCGGCGCCACAGGCCGGTGCTCTGCCGTTGAGCTACACCCACCACAGGGTGAACGAGCAGTTTATCAAAACCACCCGCTGCTCGTCGCCTTAATGGGGCAATGAGGCAATGAGGCAATTTCGCCATTTCGGGCATTCCCTCCCATTTCGGCATTGCCTCATTGCCTCATTCTCTTATCGCCCTCCTCTGCTCCGGCCCGTGCGGCTGGTCACCCACTTCCGAAAGGCCTCGGCCTGCGCGGGTGAGAGCACGGCCGCGATCTTGTTGTGCAGTGCGTCCTGCTCCTGAATGAACACCTTCCGCGCATCATCCTGCATGGTCCTCAGCCGAGTCTCCTGAGCCTGCAACAGGGTCAGGACCTCCGAGCGCTGCGCATCGGTCAGGGTCACTTCCTTCGAAAGGTCGTCCACATACTGCTGCGGAGGCGCGCCAAACATGAGGCCGCCCCTGCCTGAGCCGCCGCGGCCCTGGCCCTGACTGTCCGGCCCACCGCGCCTTAGCCCGCCAAGGCCTCCAGGTGCCCCAGACCCGCCACCGGATCGACCCTGCTGGAAACCAGGTCCCGCTCGATGCAGCCATGTGCGTTCGACGACGATGCCGGTGAGGATGCCGATGGTGAAGACGAGGCCGACAAACGTGGCGATCCAGACCCGTGGTGTGGGAGTGGTCATGGCTGATCCTTCCGGTGATTCCCCAACGTGTCATCGACGTTGGCGCTGAGCATCAACGACAGCAGCGACGATTCAGAGACGTCTTCCGAAAACAGCGCCGACGACACCGGCAGCGTATCGGTATCCGCCCCGCTGCCAACGGCTTCAGTCTGAGCGACAACCGCCACCGTCAACGCAAGCGCGGCCGCCACCGGCACCAGGCGCCATGTCCATTGCCGGACGTCGAGGCCGTCCAGCCAGCTGCGCGACCGGCTTTCGGCTTCGGCGCGAATCGCGGCCATCACGCGCCGGTCGAACCCGAGTGACGCGCCCACGACGGGTTCAGCCACCAGCCGCGCGCGGACTGCGCGCTGATCGGCAAGGGCCTCCCGGCAGGAAGAGCAGTCCGAGAGGTGCGTGCCCAGGCGAGCCCGATCGACAGCCGGCAGCATGTGCTCGTCTTCTGCCGCCCGCACCAGCAACGCCGTGATCGCCGTGCAATTGTCAGTCATGAACTGGCTCCATCAACGCGGCCTTCAGCCGCTGTCGTCCTCTGAAAATTCTCGACTCCACCGTGCCCATCGGAATGCCGAGCACTTCGGCGATCTCGCGGTACTCCAGCCCTTCAATATCGCGAAGCAGCACGGCTTCGCGCCAGTCGTCGGGCAGGTCCGCCAGCGCTCGCCGCAGCTGGTCGTGGGCAATGATGCGTCGCTCCACGTTTTCGCCGCTCGGCACGTCGGGGCGCGTTTCGGGCTCCTGCTCTTCCTTGCGATTCCGGCGCCGCGTCACCTGGGTGCGAGCCACGTTGGTGGCGATCTGGTAGAGCCAGGTCTTGAAGGTGCTCTGCCCGCGAAATTGCCCGAGCGACCGGAACGCACGCAGGAACGCCTCTTGTGCCACGTCTTCGGCGGCTTCCCGATCGCCAGCGCTCGACATCATCATCCGCAGAAAATGCACCAGCCGGTGTTGGTGCCGGCTCACGAGATCGCCGAACGCGTCCAGGTCGCCATCCCGGGCCTTGCCAACCAGTTGGAGGTCAAGATCCATGGAAGGCCTCCGGGCCACGCCGAACCGCTCCTGTGGATTGGACCATCCGAGTCGTCGCGTTATTCCCGAACCACCCGATAGAGGCGATGTCCGTCGCGGTCGGCCGCCAGCAGGCGCAGATTCGCCCGTTGTTCGAGGGCCCGAACGACGCCTGGCACCTCGTGGGGGCCAAAACGCTCCAGGTGCACCATGGCGTGGGTGGCCCCAAGGGCCAGCAAGGTGTCCACCGCCTCCTGATCGGGAAAAAACCACAGCGTTCTGGAGCGCTCACGGTAGGACAGCGGCGTGACGCCGCTGTAACCGTTGGCGATCGGCTTCCAGTGGCCGGTGGCATTGAGGACGTACTCCCCGTTTTCATGCATGACCTGCGGCGGGAAAAACGGGAACTCCACGAGGAGCGTTGGCGCCGGGGCATCGGCCACCAAATCGTACACGGGCGGCACCCCGTTGTCAGGCCTGGTCATGATCGGCGCCATGAGGTTCTCGGCCGTCACACCAGCCACAAGCAGGGTCACGAGCCACGGCACCAGGGTCGGGCGCACGCGCCGTTCGAGCCAGGCCACGGCCATGCCGGCGAATACCGCGATGGCGAGCAGATACCACATGCTGAAACGTGCGGCCGCGCGAATGCCCTGCAGGGGTGGCAGCACGTCGTAGAGCCACCCATAGAGTGGCGTGCCGGTGCCGAGCGAGAGCACAACACCTGCGGCCCCGAGCGTGACGAGCCAGACCACGCGCGACGGGGCCTTCCGTGTGGCAGCGCTGCGCCGGGCGGTGGCGATGCCGATGGCGGCGAGCACCAGCGCAATGACGCCGGGAAAGAAGACGTCGATGTCTGTGGTGAAAAACCGCGCGGTCCAGCCCGCATGCATGCGGCTCATTGAGGTGAGGTAGCCACCGAGCGTGGCCGAGAAGTCGGTGACCTGCTCAAGTGGCCGGGTCACTCCGTTCGTCAGGTGGGGCCACAGCACGGGCAATGCGAGCACGGCGCCTCCGACTGTTGAGGCGGCGAGCCTGATCACGCCCGCGAGGTTGCGCGTCTCCACAACCGTGATGAGCGTCAACAGGATCACGGCCCCGGCAGAGAAGAGCAGCCAGTGCAGCGATGTGGCCGCCACCAGCGGCCAGATGACGAGCAGTGGCCACCACCGACCGCGACCGCGGAGCGCCTGATCGGCGAAGTAACACGCGAGGATCAGGCCCCACGCGTGCGCGGCCTGCAGATGTGGCAACCGGGTCAGGAGGTGTGGGTTGAAGGCGAGCAGCGTGCCCGCCACCAGGCCCGCGCGCGGGGAGCCCGTCCATCGTGTGACGACCCACCAGCCGGCGAGCGCCGTGCCCGCAAGGCCGGTGATGAGCAGAAGGTTGAACATCATCACCGGCGAGCCGCCGAGCCACAACACGGGCGCACCGATGAGCGCGGGCACCACAAGTGGCTCGGAGAACCGGAGTGCCTGCTC
>CAZAZR010000024.1:0-24633 GCA_964489685.1 uncultured Solibacteraceae bacterium
GGCTACAGGACGTGGCCTGCCTGATGAGGTGGATTCGGTGCAGGGCCGACCGGCGCTCGATCCCCGCTTCGAAGCCGCGCCCACGCCCCGTGTGGACGCCTGGGCCTACGCGTTGCCAACAGACGAGCAGTTGCGATCGCCGCTCAACATCATTCCGCCGCAGTATCGGCCCCGCGTGCCACTGCGATTCGCGGACCAGAATCAGCTGCTGGTGTCTGGCCTGCTGCAGGGTGGTGGCGACATCGCGCAGCGTCCAGTGGTCGTTGATGTCCCGATGGAGCAGGGGCACGTGGTGCTCTTCGCCAACAACCCGCTCTATCGCGGGTCAACGGTGGGCAGCTACGCGCTGGTGCTCAACGTCATCGTCAACTTCGACAACCTCAACGCCGGGCGAAAAAACGACATTAAATAAGAGCGTGAAATCTCCTATCCGCCTGAGGCGATCCGGAGGTCTTGAACCTTTTTTTCGCCATCGGCGATCGTGAAGGCGATCGACGCGGCGGCGAGTTCTTCGAGCAGTGCCGGGTCGCGCAGTTCTTCGGCGCCGATGTCCGTGACGGCGGCGATGCGATACACGCCGGCCGGCAAGTTGGCAAAGGCGAAACGGCCGTCCGTACCTGGGCGTGTCGAGCGCACGCGGCGTGTGGAGCCCCAGAGCGCGCGGTCTGACGGGAAGAGCACCACCGTATAGTCGGGTGCGGGACGCCGGCTGGCGTCCTGCAGCGTGCCAGTCACCTCCTGGGTCCGGTTGGTGAACGTAAAGACCGCGTCGGTGATGGTGTCGCCGGCCGCCAGATCGAAGGGCGCATCCACGGCGTCCTTGCCTTTGATGACCGCCGACTTCAGGATCCAGTTGGCCTCGGGTGTATTGAAGTTGGCCGTGACGCGATAGCGGCCCGGCACGACGCCCTTGATGCGTACGCCTCCCGACGCCGAGACTTGTGTCGAGTTGCCGCCGATCCCAATCATCGCGTTGCCGTCGGCAGCAATGAGGTTCAACCGGGCGCGGGTGAACAACGTCGGCGGGTCCACGCCGTCCGCGTCGAAGGCCATCTGCCCGACGATGGTCAGGCCTTCCTGCAGAGCGAGCGTGACGCCGCTGATCGGCTGGCCGTCGATGTCCACATCGGCACTCGCCCACAGCGGCGACGCGCCCTCCTGATTCACCCGTGCGCTGATGGTGTAGGCCCCGGGTGTGATGCCGGCATACGAAAAGCGGCCGTCCGGGCCCACCCTGCGGTTGGCACTGGAGATGTTGATGATCGTCGCCGAGCCGCCCCCGGTCTGCCGCGGCAGCATGAGCAGGTCCACCGCTTCGAGTCGCACCGATCCTGGGCCGAGCACGACGCCGTCAATGGACGCCGTTCGAACGAATTGCACGGAGACGTCTACGCCCGAGCGTTCTTCTCCGGCTTTCAGCGTGATCACGCCAGCCTGCGCGGCGGTGAGCGCGCCCGGATAAAACACAGCCGTGTAACCCATCGTGGCCGGGGGCTCGGCGGGTTCGGTGGGAGTGGCCGGTTGCTTCACGGCTTGCTGCGCCGCCTGGAGATCCGCCTCGGTCATCCGGCGGATATCGCCCCATGCGGAGTAACGCGGCGTGGCGGAGATCAGGTAGTCGCCGGCCGGCAGACCGTAGAGGCGATACACGCCGCGGTCGTCGGTGGTCGCGCCGACGAGGCCACCCGCCATGGGCACGTTCGACAGTGTGCGCTCGCCGTTGACGATGCGCACCTGTTGCGCGCGGACGTTGGTGCCCGGCGCGGGCTGGCCGTATTCGTCCATGATGCGGCCGGTGATGACGCCGCCTCGGGACATGCGCATTGGCAGATTCTGTGTGCGCAGGGCATCCGTCAGATTCACGGGTGTGCCAGGTCGGTCATGCCGACGCGAGCCAAATGCCGTACGAACAAACCCGGGTTTGGATGCCTCGATGGTATAACTGCCCAACGGCAGACTCGGGAACACGAATCGTCCGGTCGCATCCGTATACGTGCTGCGCGGATCACCGCTCGAGGCGAGTGCGCGCACGAGCGCCCGCCGCACGGGCTGCGGCGTCTCTTCGTCGGTCACGATGAGCCCCGCAATCTCGCCCACGATGCCCGAGGTCACTCGCGTGTCGCGCGATGGCGGCTGCTGTCCAGCCTGCGCCCACACGGCCGCACTGGCCGCCCCGGCCACCACACCCACGAGAAGAAGGCGCCGCACTACGAGGGTCCTTTCACGGAGGTCAGTGTCACTGTGCGCGCATCTGCGTCGCCGATGCGCACCTGCGTGGCGCTGCGCGCCATGGTGTCGAGATATGCCGGGTCCTGCCACGTGCGCGGCGCCGACCCTTCAATTGCGACCACGTGATACTCGCCGGGGGGCAGCGGACCAATCTTGAAGGTGCCATCTTTGCCGGTGCGCGACGTCTTGAGTCGCCGTGGCTGCGAGCCGGTGTCCACCCAACCCGACGGATCGACCGGGAACACGATCACCGAAGCCGTGGCGTCTGCGTTGCCCGAGCCGTCGCGCACGGTGCCGTTCATTTCGGAAGGGCGGTCGGTGAACGCGAGTACCACCCCGCCCGCGTTCTCGTCCTTCAGCTCGACGGCAGTCTCGGTGATGTCGCGGCCGCCGAACGTCGCCGATCGTAACGTCCACCCCTGCGGGGCGCCGGTCACTCGCAGGATGTACCTTCCGGCCGGCACGCCCATCGTCTTGAACGAGCCCGTTTCATCCACGCGCCCACGCGCGGTTGAGTTCAGGCCCGCCGTGCGGCCGTCGGCCGGCTCGAGTGTGATGCCGATGCCGCCGCGTGCGTCCGCTGTCGGCTGCGCGGTGCCTCCCTGGAAAATGACCTGGCCACTGACCGCGAGTCCCTCGCGAAGGGCCACCGTCATTCCGGCAAGCGCCCGCGTCGTAACGCCCACCGGCACTTCGGCCCAGAGGGTCGGTTCGGTGGGCAGCGGCGCGGCACCGGCGGGCCGCGCGGCGACGAGTTCCTGAGTAATCACTCGCACCTGGTCGTCGCCCATCGAGAATGACATGCGCTCACCGGCGCCCAGCGCAAAACGTGGTGTGCGTTGTGCGCGAAGCACATACTGGCCGGCCGGCACCGTGGTGAACTCGAACTGACCGTTCGCATCCGTCGTGGCAGTCGCAGCCTCGATCGGGGACACGAGGTCCTCGGCATCGGCAGGGATCAACTGGAGCTGAGTGTTTGCGGCCGGACCGTCGGGGCCCACCACCATTCCAGCGACGCTGAGCGCGCGGACCGGTGTGAGGCGGAAATCCACGGCCGTCCGTTCTTCACCCGGCCCCAGCGCGATAGCGGTGGCGCGCGATGCCGACAGTGCGCCGGTAAAAAACTCGGTCTGGTACGTGAGCGGCTGGCCTTCGGCATCGGTCCCCGCTGGCGGGACGCCGCCGTCGGAACTCGACGTCACCATCATGTTTCCGCCGCCCCCGCCGATGGCCGTCGCCTCGACGCGCATCGTGAAGGTGGCAATGCTTGCACCCATCGATCGTTCGGTTTCCCGCATGCCACGCATCATGGCGTCGAGCGACGGCCGCTGCGTCAGTGGCAATACCACGACGTATTCGCCGGGCTCGAGCGCCCCCATGCGGAACTGCCCGCGGTCATCGGTGGAGTCGAAGCCACTCTCAGTCAGCCGGCGCCGGCCACCCGTGTAGTCGCGCCGCAGCGCCCGCACGGGGGCGCCGACAAGGGGCTCGTTGTTTTCGTCCAGGACTGTGCCAGCGATGGCCGCGTGACGCCACACCATGATGTCGGCGGTACTTGTGCGCTGAGTGTCGGTGAGGTCCACCGCCATTGGTGTGCCGCCTGGCCGTAGCCGTCCGTGGGCGCCATCAACATAGCCAGGGCGGGTGGCGGTGAGCGAAAAACTGCCCTTCGGCAGGCCTCGGTACGCGAAGCGCCCCTGTCCATCGGTCAGCACGCGCTGCGGCGCGAATCCTGGCAGCGACAACGTGACAATCGTTCCAGCGACCGGGTTCGTGCCGTCGGCCTCCACCACGCGGCCCATGACGACGCCGGTGCCGATCTCCAGAGGCTTGGTGCCCCCGCTGACCCCGGGCCCGATCATCTCGCTCATGGTCGTCATGCCACTGCTGCCACTCGTGACGACAACCTGTCGGCCGCCAGCGGCGACCACCTGAATGGCCACGACGGCCAGGGCGAGCACAAGCGCGCCTCGTGTTCTCGTTGTGGGACTAGGCACCATAGGGACAAACCTCATATGCCGACTTTAGACGCCTGAGATGGCTGCCGGCTGTAAAGAGAAGGTTAACGCGCTCGCGGGTAATGGCGAAATGTCAGAAACGACTGAAATGGCGAAATGTCTGGAGTCATTTCGCCATTTCGGTCATTTGTGGCATTTCGTCATTTTCAAGGGTGACATGTTCCGAGCGCTGCATACGGGTCTGAAGAGTGTCATCCGGCGGCCGGCACTGGCGGTGGCAGTGGTCCTGCCACTTGCGCTGGCAACGGCCGTGAGCGCGGCGCTCTTTGCTATCGCCGATGGGCTTCTGTTTCGTCCGCTTCCACTGGCCAACGCTGACGATACCGTCGTCGTTTCACTTCCGACAGGACCGCGGCGATCGAAGCTGGCCGATGTTGTGGTCGATCCGGCAACGGGTGATGGCTACGTGCGCGCCTTCACGTCCTCCCCGCTGTTCAGGTCCACCATGGCCAGCGCACCTGGCGGCCGGTTCAACACCAAACTCGCATGGGAGACTGGCCTGCGGGCGTCATCATCGGTCAACGGATCATGGTTGCCGGTCGCAACGTCGTGGTAGTCGGCGTGATGCGTCCGGGTGCCAAGTTTCCCGGCAGTACGGACGTCTGGACGCCGCGCGGCGGTGGCCGGTTCTCCCAGTTGCGAGGCTTTGCTCAGCTGGCTCCAGGGGCAACCATCGAACAGGTTCGCGCCGCAGTTCCACTGCTCGATGTACTCTTCATTTTCGGTACTGCCTTGTCACGGCTGCTCCTGGCGTGGGTGCAGGTGGGCGGATTGATACTCACCAGCGCTTCGGACCGGCGTCGCGAAATTGGCATCCGGATGTCACTTGGCGCCGGCTTTCGGCGAATCGTCTTGCAGTTCGCCGCAGAGTCGTTCTGGCCGGCTGGAGCTCGGTGGGCAGGCTGGCGCCGACGCCTTCCGCGCTCATACCGAGCGCGTGGCGGCCATGACCGAACACGTCAGGGCGCTCCCGTTTGTCCGATACGCAACGCCGCTCACTTTCGATGGACGGCCGATTGATCCGATCCCTGCCAGGATCACTGCCGGTCGTTGTGGTGAACGAGACTTTATCTCGCCAGCTCTCGCCGATCATTCCTGCTGTCGGTCTGCGTATTACGACTCCGTATCTCGACGCCACAGTCATCGGTGTTATGCGAGACCTCGTTGAGGCTGGACCGGACATTCCGGCAACACCCCTGATTCTTCACAGAGCAGAACATCGCACTTCTGCCGCCCAACTGATTCTTGTTCGAACGGCTGGTCCCGCGACGCCACTCCTCCAAACGCTTCGCGGTGTCGTGGAAGAAGAATTCGGCCCGATGCGCTCCACGCAACTGCGCCTGATGGCCGATGATGTGGAAACGGACCTATACACCGTGGCGTGGCCGGGCAGCCGTAATGGGCCTGGTCGCACTCATGAACTTGGAATCCGTCTGGCGCTCGGTGCCGAGCCGGCCCAGGCACGAGCATTCGTCCTCGCTCACGCCCGTCGGATCGTGATGGTCGGGGCAGCCGTGGGCATCGCCGCGGGTATGCTTGCTGGGCGGCCAGTTGTTCGGTGTCGGCGCCATCAGTGGCGTGACCATACTCGGTGTCGCGTTGCTGGTCGGATGGGTTGGTGCTCGGCCTATCTGCCTGCGCTCAGGGCCTCCCGAATCGACCCGGCCGTGGTTCTGAGAGCAGACTAACACTTCGCCATTTTTGTCATTTGTGACATTTCGCCACTACGCGCGGCAGCGGCAGGCGCCCGCATTTCCATGTACACGAATCGTCCGCCTCCCCCGCGCGCGGCGTCGCCACAGCCGTATAGTGTCCTCATGCGAAACAGAGCGCGCAATATCGCGGCGGCGCTGATGGTGGCACTCGCGGGCGCCGGGGTGTGGGCGGCGCAAAGGGGCGCCGGACCCGGCCCGGCTGGCCAGAGCGCCATCGGCCAGGTCACCGGCACCATCGTCGGCCGTGTGGTGGATGCCGGAACGGGGCAGCCCGTGTCGGAAGCGCAGGTCACACTGGCGATTCGCGCGGAGGCCGCCACGGGGCCGTCCGTGAGATTGCTGACCGGGCCAGACGGGCGGTTCGTCGTGCGCGATGTGCCCGTGGGCAACGCCCAGTTGGCGGTCATCGCGCCCGGATACATGAATGGCTCCCACGGTCAGGCCAGGCCGGGTGGCCCGCCACTGCCCGTAGTGATCACGGCCGAGAATCGTATTCTGCAGGCCACGGTGCGGTTGTGGAAGTACGCCGCAGTGTCGGGCCTGCTCACCGACGATGGCAACGCGGCTGCCGTCAATGTCGCCGTGCGCGCGTTTCGGCGCACCTTCGTTTCCGGTCTGCCACGGTACGTGCCGGGTGGCCTTGGTCGTACCGACGATCGCGGCGCCTACCGCATCTCCGGTCTCGCCCCCGGCGACTATGTCGTTGCGGTGCAACAAACGCAGACGACGATGCCGGTCGCGTCGATGAACGCGGCCATGGACGGCATGCTGAGCGGCGCGGGCATGTCGGCGGCGGTGCTCGATATGGCTGCGGCTGGCGTGATGCCCACGGGCGGAGTGGGCCTGCAGGTGGGAGACCAGCTGGTCAGCGCCATCTCCGGCGCGCTGCCTGTGGTGAATGGCGACGGCCGGATGGCGGCGTACCTCACGCAGTACTTTCCGGCAGCTGCAACGGCAGAAGAGGCCACCACGGTGACATTGGCGTCGGGCGACGATCGCGCCGGCGTGGATATCCGAATGCCGCTGGTGGCGACGGCGGGCATCAGCGGGACGGTGATCGGGCCAGACGGCCCATTGGCAAACGTGCAGGTGCGAGTGGTGCCGGTCGGGGCCGCAAGCGGAAGTGATCTGTTGAGCGACGTGGCTCGCGGGGCCACCGGCGCCAATGGGGCCTTTCAGTTGTACGGCGTGCCGGCAGGGCCACACGTCATCAAGATCCTGCGTGTGCCGCGTCTGCAACTGCCGCCGGCCATGGCCGGGAATCCACAAATGCAGGCGTTGCTCGGAGGTCGTGGTGGTCCCGCAACGCCGAGTGATGGGCTGACGCTGTTTGCGAACGTGCCGGTCTCGGTAGAACAAGACATCACCGGACTGGTGATCACGCTTTCGTCCGGTGCCACGTTGTCGGGCCGCGTGGAGTTTGTCGGCACGGCCGCCCCCGTCCCGTTCAATGGATTGACGATGACGCTTGCGCCACAAGGCGAGCAGGCGGCGCGTGTGGCTCCCACGCGAGTGGCGGAGGATGGCCGGTTCATCATGGCCGGGTATCCACCAGGCAAGTACCTGTTGACGGCAGCGGGACGCGCGCCAGGATGGTTCGTCCGGTCCGCGATGGTCGACGGCGTGGAAGCGCTCGATCAGTACATCGAGATCACAGGCGAGGACATCGGCAACGTCATCGTCACGTACGTCGATCGCCAGACCACACTGTCAGGTACGGTGACCGGCACCAATGGCGCGCCGGTGGAGGCCACGGTGCTGATCTTCCCGGCCGCGCACCGCGACTGGATCGCGCGGGGAATGGTGCCGCGCCTGACGCGAAACCTACGTGCGCAGGCCAAGGGCACATTCACCGTCTCAGGGTTGCCCGCGCGCGAGTATCTGGTGGTGGCGTTAGCCGACGCTGATGTGCCTGATGCGCAGGACCCGCGCGTGTACGACGCGCTGGCGCGCAGCGCGACGTCGATCACGCTGTCGGAGGACGGGCCGCGCACGGTGGCCCTCAAGCTCGCGCAGGTGGTGCGGTGAGCGCGGCGGTCGGAGTCGGCTTGAACCGGCGGGTTGCCGTCATGCTGCTCGCACTGCTGGCAGGTGGCGTGAGCGCCCGGGTGGGCGCGCAGGCGCAGCGCGATCAACGTGTGCCGGCGCGCGATCGTCCGGCGGAAGCCCCAGTGGGGACGGCCGTTATCGCGGGGATCGTCGTCACGCAGGATGAGGCCGCGCAGCCTGTGCGTCGCGTCAGCGTGATGCTGGCCTCCGGGCCTGTCGCGGTCCCCCGCACGGCAGTGACCGATGACGCAGGACGGTTTGCGTTCACCGGGCTTGCCGCCGGCAACTACACACTCGTCGGACAGAAGCCCGCATGGGTGCCGGCCATTTATGGCGCGCGCAGCGCCACCGATACTCAGGGCATTCCGGTTGCGGTGACCGACGGGCAACGGGTTTCAGGAATACGCCTGCCGATGATGCGCGGTGCCGTGGTTGCCGGCGTCGTGCGCCTGGGCAGCGGACAACCTGCCCGGGATCTGGCGGTTCAAGTACTTCAGGTCCGCAACGTCGATGGCCGCCGGCAGACCTCGACGGTGGCGGCGCCCGTGTCGACCAACGATCTGGGCGCCTACCGGGTGTTTGGCCTCCCGCCGGGAGACTACGTGGTGCAGGCAAGGTCGCAGCCGAACATGGGTCAGGGACCTGTGTTGCGGCAGGTGACCGAGGCTGAAGTGCGATGGGCCGACCAACAGATCGCCCAGGCGCAGGCCGCGGCGTTGACCGCAGCGTCGGCTGCCGCGCCGGCACCGCCTCTCGGGCCCTCAGTCGCCTACACCGCGGTGTACTTCCCGGGGACCGCCGTCGCGTCGGACGCAGCCGTCGTCACCGTGCGACCCGGGGAAGAGCGGCTCGGTGTGGACTTCTCGCTGTCGCTGGTGCCAACCGCGCGGGTGACCGGCACTGTGCTCGGTATCGATGGCGAACCGGCGGCCGGCGCCACCGTCGTGCTGGAGCCTGAGGGCGGCGGGGATGGAGATCTCATCACTGTCATGTTGGGAGGGGGCCGCACGGCCACGCGCCCCGACGGCACGTTTGTACTGACCGGAGTGACGCCGGGGCGATATACGGTGACAGTTCGGGGCACCGCGCGACGCCCCGGAGCCGCGCCCATGTCGGCGGCCGACGCCCAGATGGCCGAGGCGATGTGGATGGCCACCGCGATGCGCGGCCTGATAGGGGGGAACGTCGAAAACTCAGCGACCCTGTGGGCGGCTGATTCGCTGGCGGTCAATGGGCAGGACATCGGGAACCTGTCGCTGCAACTGCGCGATGGCCTGACGATCGAGGGCACTGTCGTGGTTGAGGGCGGCGCGGCCCCCCCGGATGTGACGGCACTCAGGATAGGCGCCTCGCGTCCATCGCCTGGGAACCCCGTGACGGCGCTCCTTTCGACAGTCCTGAACGCCTCGTCTGCGGCGCCCAAAGAAGACGGAGTGTTCGCGGTTCGGGGACTGATGCCAGGCACATACCGGGTGGCGGTGTCGGGTAAGCCGATGCGCCTCAATACGTTGATTCCAGGCATGGCACCGGGGCAGAGCGGGTGGGTGGTGAAGTCGATTCTCTGGCGTGGCCAGGATCTGGCTGATTCCGGCGTTGACGTGAAGCCCGAGGTGCTTGTGACCGGTGTGGTGGTGACGCTGACTAGTCGCCCCGCCGAACTTGGGGGCCGGGTCCTCGATGCGGCAGGCCGGCCCACCGGCGCCTTTCCCATCGTCGTCTTTTCAGTGGATCGCGAGCGCTGGGGCGCAGGGTCCAGGCGAGTGGTGCAGGCACAGCCGGCGTCGGACGGAAAGTTCCTGGTGGTGGGGTTGCCCGCCGGAGAATATTTTCTGGCCGCAGTCACGCGGCTTGAGCCCGGCGATCTGGGCAATCGGCAGTTCCTGGAGGAACTGGCACCCGCGTCCATCCGAATCACGATAGGGGAGGGCGAGAAAAAGACCCAGGACCTGAAGCTGGCGTCCGGCGGTTGACGTCCCGAACAATGCGATTCGCCCCTCTGCTTACGTAAATAGGGGAATCTCGGATATCGTAAGCATCCTGAGAGACCTCGTATGATGCCACCAGAGCCTTCCGGCTCACCCGATCCGTCGCTGCGCGCAGCGGTTGCCGATATTGATCGCCTCAGGCGATCGCGGGCCGCTGTGTCGGTCGTTTCCACATGTGCTCCCTATGTCGCGGGTACGGGCCTGGTGCTGGCCCTCGCGTCGCGGTGGTTCGGCTGGTCGTGGGTGGTGCTGGCCGTCTGGCTGGCCGTGGCGCTTGTGGCGTTGGTGGCTGCCATCGGCTGGGGGCGTCGCCACCTTGCGGTGTCTGACGCTGCGGCCACCGATATTGATACCCGCGCGGGACTCGGCGGCGAACTCCACAGCGCCCACTGGTTTGCCGCGCATGACGCACCCCATGCGACCGGCGACGAAGAGCCGGAACGGGGGGCCACGTTCCACCGCGCGAAGGCCGCCTCGCGCATTGCTTCCATCGACTGGGCCAACCTCTATCCGCCTGTGCGTGCCGCCCGCCAGTGGATGGCCAGCGGCGCGCTCGTGGCCGTGGCCGTCATCGCGCTCGTAATCGGACCGCGCTCGAACGCGGCCATCCTTGCGTCGCAAGGCCTGACGGCCGCCGACGCCGACATGGCGGCGCGCGACATGCTGCCCGAAGACATTCAGAAAAAGATCGACGAACTGCTGGCCGCCATCAAGAGCGGCGAACTCACGGCCGATGCCGCCCGACTGAAGGTGGACGAAATTCGTGCGTTGCTCGACAAGCTCAACGCGACCACGGCCGAAGAAGCCAAGCGCCAGGCCGAGGCCGCCAAAAACGCCCAGCCCGGTGGCGAAAAACCGAATGACGATGAGGGTGACAAGCTGACGAAGAAGGCCGAAGAGTTGGCCGACAGCTCGGCCGGGCTTCCCGAAGATGTGCGCTGGTCGATTGATGACCTGGCGTCGCGGCTGGCCAACTCCGACGCGAGCAAGCGCGAAACCAATAAAGAGAACGCCGCCGCGTCTGAGAAGACCGGCGAAAAGGGGGCTGGGTCCGATGACGCAGCCAAGGCCGAAATGGGCGAGGCGGCCGGGATGCAGATGGTGCGCGAAGCCGCATCAGACGCCGCCGAGGGCCAGATGATGAATGGCGGCGGGGGCGCGATGGGTGGTGATTCGCGTCCGGGTGCCGGCGGAAACCAGGGCGGGAACGGCCTGGCGGAGATGGCCGCGCTCAAGCAGGCGCTGCGGCAGGAGATGATTCAGGCCCAGGCCGACTTGCTCGGCCAGACCGTCGACACTGAAATTCGCCGCAAGACCGAGCAGAGCCAGGCCAAAGTCGGGTTTACCCGCATGGCCACGCCCACGTCGTTTGATCGCAGCCGCGCGGCCCTGCCGCCTCCAGTTCCGGAGGCCCACCGGTCGCTTCTTCAACGCTACTTCCTTCGCCGCCAATAACGAATATCGCCCATGCCTACAACTGTCGAACAACATATCGATCACTTCCAGGAACACTTCGTCAAGATCACGAAAGAAGTCGGGCGGCGCATCGTCGGGAACGAGGAACTTGTGGCCAATACGGTCACGAGTCTTCTGGCCGGTGGTCACGTGTTGCTTGAGGGCATTCCTGGCGTCGGCAAGACCAGCCTCGTGCATACGCTGGCTGACGTCCTGCATCTGAAATTTTCGCGTATCCAGTTCACGCCCGACCTGATGCCGGCCGACATCGTCGGCACGAACATCGTGCAGGAGCACGCACACGGCGGAACGTTCTTCGACTTTCAGCCGGGGCCGATTTTCGCGAACGTGGTGCTGGCCGACGAAATCAACCGCGCCACGCCGAAGACGCAGTCGGCGTTGCTTGAGGCGATGCAGGAAATGAGCGTGTCGGTGGGCAAGACCACCTACAAGCTCGAACAGCCCTTCCTCGTGCTCGCCACGCAGAACCCACTCGAGATGGAAGGCACCTATCCGTTGCCGGAAGCCCAGCTCGACCGGTTCTTCTTCAAGCTCAAGGTCGTGTATCCGACGGAAAGCGCGATGCACCTGATTCTGGAGCGCACCACGCAGGCGACCACCGACACCGTGGAGCGTGTGGTCAATGCCGAGCAGATTCTGCAGATGCGGCATGCGGCGCGCCTGGTGCCGATTGCGCAGCCGGTGCAGGGCTATGCGATTCGGTTGACGCTGGGGTCACATCCGCTGTCGCCGTACGCCACGCCGATGGTGAAGAAGTATGTGCGATATGGTGCCAGCCCGCGCGCGGCGCAGGCCATGGTACTGGCCGCCAAGATTCACGCGCTGACTCAAGGCAAGGCCTTTGTGTCGCCCGAGGATATTCGCGCCATCGCGCTGCCGGCCCTGCGGCACCGGTTGTTGCTCAACTTCGAAGGCGAGGCGGAACAGATCGACACCGACCTCATGGTCAAGGAACTCCTGGCCGGCGTGTCCGTCGACGCCTGATCGTCTCAAAGCACGCCCAGTGGCTCTCAGTTTCGATTCAGACTTCCTCAAGAAGCTCGAGTACCTGCACGTCGTCTCCAAAAAGGCGTTTGCGGGTCAGGCTCGTGCCGATCGCCTGGCACCCAAGCGCGGGCGTGGGTTGGAGTTTGCCGATACACGAGGGTATTCGCCGGGTGACGACTTCAGGCACATCGACTGGAAGGCGTACAAACGTCTGGGACGCCTGCTGCTGCGCCTGTTCGACGAGGAACAGGACCTGCCGATCTACCTGTTCATCGACGCCAGCCGTTCGATGGAGGCCGCCGAAAAATTTGATCAGGCTCGGCGTCTCGCCGCGGCCCTCTGCTATATCGGACTGGCGCATCTGGATCGGGTCACGATCATGCCGTTTGATGAAACCGTGCGCGAGGAACGGTCGGCCGGACAGGGCAAAGGCCGCATCTTCCGGGTGTTCGAGCAGCTTGAGCAGATGAAGACCGGGGGCAGGACCAACCTGGCCGAATCGTTCAAGTTGTTTGCCGCGCGTGGTCGCCGACAGGGGTTGGCGGTGATCATTTCCGATTTTCTCGATCCAGGTGGGTACGAGAGCGCGTTGAAAGTGCTGCAGGCCCGTGGGCACGATGTGTATGTGGTGCAGATGGCCTCCGAGGCCGATCGCGATCCGGGTGCGCTCGGCGACGTGAAGTTTGTGGATACGGAAACCGAAGTGGTCCGCGACGTCGAAGTGACGCCGGCGCTGGCGGCCGCGTACACGAAGGCCTGGGAAGAGCACACCGAGGCCCTGGCGCGGTTCTGCGGCCGGTACAACATTGGATACGTGCGCGCCGATGTGGAGCGGTCAGTGGAAGAGATCATCCTGCAGACGTTCCGTCAGGGACGGTTCGTCGCATGAGTTTCGGTGCGATGGCGGGATGGCAGGCCTGGGGCCTGCTGGCGCTCACGGCGGGCGTGCTGACGTGGCTCTTCTATATGAAGATCCGTGCGCCACGAGTACGGGTGCCGTCGCTGCTCCTGTGGGCCAAGGTGCTCGACGCGGATCGCGAAGTCACGTTGTGGGAGCGCATCCGGAAAACCGTGTCGTGGATCATCATCATGATCACTGGTGTGGTGCTGATGCTGGCACTCACGCGACCCGCGCCAGGCGTGGTGGCCGCTGGTGGCGGGCGACGGCTCATCGTGATCGATTCTTCGTGGTCGATGGGTGCTCAGATGCCCAGTGGCGGAACGCGCTGGGCCCGCGCGATTGCGCAGGCGCGTACGCTCATTGCCGCTTCTGCTGGCGACGAGGTCGCGTTGGCCACGACCGCCGACGGGTTGATCGAAGGACCGACCACCGACAGCGTGTTGCTCGAGGCGTCCCTCGACCGCATCGCGCCGGCCGGCGGCGAAGGCGGCGACTGGCCCCAGTTGGCCGACGTATCGGTGGTGCACTTCATCACGGACGGCACCATTCCCCGATCGACCGCGGATCTGGTGGCGTCGGGCGCACGCGTGAATGTCGACCCGGTGTATGAAGCCGCGTCGAATGTGGCCATCACCGCGTTTGAGACCCATGCTGGCGGAGCGCCGGACCAGCAGGCCGAGGCGTACCTCGAACTGGCGAACTACAGTGCCACGGCGCAACCCGTGCGGCTGGTCGTCACGCGCGGCACCGCCAGTGTGGCGGACACGTCGATTGACCTGGCGCCTGGTGAGGCCGTGCGCCAAATCGTGCCCCTCGGGGTGTCGGGCGACGCTCGGGTTCGAGCGCGCATTTCGGCGCGCGACAATGCGCTCGCGATCGATGATGAGGCGGTGGCGTGGATCAGCGGCGCCGAGTCGCTGGCCGTGACCGTGGTGAGCGACGCGCCTGGGTTTCTGCAGGTGCTGTTCGAGCGCACGCCGTCGGTGAAGCCGACGTTTGTGGCCACGGCCGACTACGCCAGGCCCCGCACGGGCCCCGAACACGTCCTGATCTTCGATCATTGGGTGCCGGCGGAAGCGCCCGTCAAGCCCGCCCTGTTCGTGTCGCCGCCCACCGGGGGGTGGGTCGGCACTCCGGTCACGGAGAAATCGCCAATGTGGACGACCGCGTTGGCACACCCGGTGCTGCGTGGTGTGGACCCGTCCACCGTCACCCTCGAGCGTGCCCGCGCGGTGCAGTCGGAGGCCTGGACGCCCGTGGCACGCTCCGCCACCGGCACACCGCTTGTCAGTGTGGCTGAGACGGCCGAACATCGCCGCGTCATGCTGGGATTCGGCTTCTCTGAAGCCGAATCGAACATCGCACTCCAGCCCGCGTTTCCCGTGCTCCTGATCAACTCCCTGGAATGGCTGGCGCGGCCCTCGATGGGTGAGCAGGTACGGCCGGGCGTCGTCAGCCTCGACGCCGTCGTCTCGCGCCTGACCTCGCCGGACGGCAAGCTGGTGGACGTGACCAGATTTGGCGACGCGCACCTGGCGCGCATCACGATGCCTGGCTTGTATCTGGCCGAGGGCGGCGGGATGCGAAGCGCGCTGGCGGTGAATGTGGGCGACCCGCAGGTGTCGAACATCGGCCGTACGTCGCTGGCGCAGGCGCAGTTGGCCGGGGCCGCGACTACGGCGTCGAATGCGCCATGGTGGCCCGTGCTCATCGCCATCGCGTTTGTCCTGGGGCTGGTGGAGTGGTGGACGTGGCATCGCAGGATTACGGTGTGATGGCGGCAAAGGAGACCAGCGCATGTCGGTAATCTGGACCTCACCGGCCGCGCTGTGGCTGCTCGTGCTGGTGCCCCTCGTCTGGGTGGCGGCCAGGTACTCGCGCACGAATTTCAATCCGCGTCAGCACCTGCTGCAAACGATCGTGCGCACGCTCGTACTCGCGGCCTTGGCCATCGCGCTCGCGCGTCCCGTGTTCGAGGTCGGTTCGTCGCGCCTGTCGGTGGTCTACCTCGTGGATGTCTCCTACAGCATCTCGTCGCGGTCGGTGACCGAGGCCGCGTCGCGCATCGCCGAGCTCAACACCGCGCTCCGGCCGGACCACTCGCGGATTGTGGCGTTCGGGCGTCATGCGCGCGTGGTGACCGACGGCGCCGCGCTCAGTCAACTCGTGTCGGCCGACGTGCCGACCAACCAGGCCGGGTCGGCGGTTGACCGCAGCGCCAGCGACCTGGACGCGGCTCTGGCAGCCGCACGGGCTGAACTCGCCCCGGGGCACGTACCGCGGCTCATCCTGTTCTCTGACGGGCACGCCACGACCGGCGATGTGGCGAAGGCGGTGGCGCAGCTGGCATCAGCGGGCATCCCCGTGCACGTGTTCCCGATGGCGCCGCGCGAACTTGGCGATACCTGGGTGGAAGGCGTGCGCTTGCCCCTGCGACTGGCCCCAGGTGGCCTGATCGCGGCAACGGTGGATGTGGGGTCGCAGCGCGACACCAGCGCGCTTGTGGAGATTCGCAGCGGCACGAAAGTGCTCGGCAGCAAGGCGGTGGCCCTGTCGCCGGGCAGCACGGCCGTGCCGGTCGAGATTTCGGTGGATGAGGTCGGCGCGGTGTCGCTCGAAGCCCGGGTGACGTCTCCTGGCGATCCGCTCGAGACGAACAATACGCTGACGCAGGCCGCGCTGGTCGCGCCACGGCCGAAGGTCCTCTATGTCGAAGGGACCATGGCGAGCGCCCGTTACCTGACCGCCGCCCTGGAACAGTCGGGCTTCGACGTCGAAGTCCGACCGGCCGCGGGCCTGCCCGCCACGGTCGACGGGCTCACGCCATTCGACGTGGTCGTGCTGAGCGACCTTGCGCGATCGGTGCTGCCCGACCCGAAGGTTGCCGTCCTTTCCACCTGGGTGGAACAGTTCGGTGGCGGTCTGCTCGTGGCCGGCGGCGAAGCCGTCTTCGGCGAAGACGGCTATCGCGAGTCGCCGCTCGAACGCCTGTTGCCCGTCACGTTCGAGCGCAAGGACGAGCCTGAAGTGGCGTTGATTATGGTGCTCGACAAGTCGTGGAGCATGGCCGGCACCAACATCGAGATGTTGCGTGTGTCGGCACAGGCGGCCGTGGACGTGATGAAAGACGAACACACACTCGGCATCGTCACCTTCAACGACAGCCTTGACTGGACACTGACGGCGCGGCAGGTGGGACCCAATCGCGACATGATCAAGAAGGCCATTGCCGGGATCGAACCGAGTGGCCACACACTGATCTTCCCGGCGATTGAACAGGGATATCTGGCGCTGCAGAAGCTCAAGGCCCGCGCCAAGCACGTGTTGCTGCTGTCAGACGGACGCTCGTACCCGGATGACTACGAGGCCCTCATCAACAAGATGACGGCCGAGAAGATGACGGTCTCGTCGGTCGCCATGGGCGCGGCGGCCGACCGCGAGTTGCTGGCCAACATCGCCAAGTGGGGCAAGGGCCGCAGCTACGCCGCCGACGACCCGAAGGACGTGCCTCAGATTTTCGTGAAAGAAGCCAAGGATGTGACGTCGCCGGGCTTCGACGAAAAGCTGCTCAAGCCGGTGGTCAAACACGTCGGCTTCCTCGACGGCATCGACTTTGCGCGTGCGCCGCAATTGCGGGGACGGACCGCGACAGTCATCAAGGACACGGCCCTGGAACTCATCCAGACCGAAGAGGAAGATCCGCTGCTGGCCTACTGGCCGATTGGCGCCGGACGGGCGGCCGTGTTTGCGTCTGACGTCAAGGATCGCTGGGCTGCCGACTGGCTGAAGTGGCGCGGCTACGGGCCGTTTTTCTCGGCCATCGTCCGTGAGCTTGCTGGCCAGCGTTTTCCGGCCTGGTCGATGGATCTGGACGTGGCGCCCGCACGCGGCGTGTCTCGCAACGTCACCGTGACCGTCGAGGCGCGCGAACCCGATGGTCGTCCGCGCAATCTTCTGCGGCCCACGGTTCGTGTCGAAGCCGGCGGTCAGCCGCGAGACCTCGTGGCCCGCCAGGTGGCGCCGGGCCGCTATGAGGCGCGCCTGACCACGGATGCATCAGCCGATGTCTCGGCGACGCTTGTGGACGCGAGCGCGCCCACCACGGCAGGCCTGTCGCGCCGGTTCGTGCCGGACGCCGGTGCTGAGTATCGTTTCGGTGCACCCGACAACACCCTGCTGACCTCGCTGGCGTCCTCCACGGGCGGCACCGTGGCGCCAGATGCGGAGAAACTCAGGAGCGCGGGCTCCGACAGCCGCGCCGCGCGGCGCGCCGGCTGGCCAGGCTTGGTGCTCTTCGCGCTCATTGGATGGGCGACGGACCTGCTGCTGCGCCGCGTCCGGCTCTTCGAACTGTAGCGACCCTCGGATAGAATCCCTGCGGGGGTGAGGCTGATGGCACGAGGCCAATTTAGTGTGTTCGACGGCGTGTGGCTCACAATTGGTGCCCTTGGCGTCGTGGCTCTGCCCTACGTCGAACGCGCGGCGAGCGCCGTTGCGCCCGATACGGCCAGATTCGAGCAGGCCATTCCCGGCAGCACACTCCGCTGGTACAAGGGCAACACCCACACACACACGCTCAACAGCGACGGCGACAGTACGCCTGACGAAGTGGTGCGCTGGTATCGCGAGCACGGGTACCAGTTTCTGGTGCTGACCGATCACAATTTCCTGACGAACGTGGACGGGCTCAACGCCGTCCACGGCGCCAACGAAAAATTCCTGGTCGTCAAAGGCGAGGAAGTCACGTCGTCGTTCCAATCCAAGTCGGTGCATGTCAACGGACTGAACGTGTCATCACGCGTCGAGCCCACCAGGAACGCGGCATCGATCGTGGAGACGATTCAAGGCAATGTGGACGCGATCCGGAAGGCGGACGGCGTGCCTCACATCAATCACCCGAACTTTCAATGGTCGATCACGCCAGAGGATCTGCGGCAGGTGAAGAACAACCGGCTGTTCGAGGTCTACAACGGACATCCGACCGTCCACAACTCAGGTGGTGGCGGCGTCCCCGGCCTCGAGCAGGTGTGGGACCAGTTGCTCTCGCAGGGCCTCCTCCTCTTTGGCATCGCGGTTGACGATGCGCATACGTTCAAGCAGCCGGGCAATCCCGACGTGGCCGGGCCTGGTCGCGGGTGGGTCGCCGTCCGCGCCTCGCGTCTCGAGGCGCGCACGTTACTGGACGCCTTGGAGCGGGGAGATTTTTATGCGTCCACGGGCGTCGAACTGGCAGACGTCAGGACGAGTACTACCGCCATGACGGTCGAGGTGCGCCCACGAGGCGACTTCAAGTACCGCATCCGGTTTGTCGGGAAGGGCGGTCAGGTCTTGCGTGAGTCAGTTGACCCGACGGCCACGTACACGTTTACCGGCACTGAAGGCTATGTGCGCGCGACCGTAGTCGACAGCGGCGGCCGCACCGCCTGGGTGCAGCCTGTGTTCGTGAAGTAGGTGGTGGGGGCCTGCGACGTCCTCACAGCCGTAGGGCGTGGCTTTAGCCGCGCCAATTTGGCTCCGTTGCGGTGAACGTCACGTGGGCTGTCCTCATGCAGTGACAACCAGAACCGGTGAACGCCAAAACATTGGCGAATTTGACAATCAGCACTCTTCGCGTGACGGCACGTTCCTTGAAAGAGGAAGGTGCGAGGAGAACAGGCATCATGCGTAATTTACCCGGATGGGTTGTGGGAGCGTTGGGCGTTGGTGTCGTCGCCGGCGCGTTTTTTCTGGGTGGTCGATTGGCCGCGTCTGACCTGACGCCGGGCCCGGGTGCCATCGTCGCCTCGAATCCGGCTCCTGGGCTGCAGGTGGAGTGCGAGCCCGGTCAACGGGCCGTCGTTCGTCAAACGGCCGCCGTGAACCTCGGCGCGGCGACCGTCGCGTGCGTGAGCGCACAGCCCGAACTGGTGGGCTACATGCCGGCGTCGTATCCGGCCGCCCGGTACGCGACACAGCCCGCACCACGAGTCATTCGGACGTCATCGGTCACGACGCCGGCGGTGTCTCGTGCGCCGGCCTCCCGTAACCGTTCGACGAAGAAGAGCGTCGCGATCATCGCAGGCTCCACGGCTGCGGGAGCCATCATCGGCGGCGTGACCAAGGGAAAGAAGGGCGCGGTCGTCGGTGGCCTCATCGGTGGCGGCGCCGCCACGATCTGGGATCAGATCACCCGCCGCAAGGGCAGCCAGTAGCAGGCTCGTACGTGCTGCCCGCGAGCGCCGCCCGGCCGTATCGGCCGGACCCGGGCTTGCGGGCAGCTGGCCCTGTGGTCATGGTCTTCCACTCGGTGGTGGGAGAGACCACCTGCCAGGCGTCGCGGCGGCCCATCCTGACGGGCAGCTCCTGCTCCCCGTGTTGCAGCCCGGGCCATGTCAAAGGCCCGTACGCCGGCTTGGAAAGTCATCTTGGCAACCCTCATTGGCCGCTTCGAACGACTTCGTCTGTTCGTGCGCGTGGTACGACGACCGCACGAGGGGCCCTGACTCGACGTGGCCGAAGCCGAGTTCGAGCGCGATCCGCTTGAACTCGTGGAACTCGTCGGGCGTGTAGTAGCGATCCATCGGGATGTGGGCGAGTGACGGGCGTAGATACTGGCCGATCGTCAGAATCTGGCAATCCACCGCACGCAGGTCGTGCAGGACTTTGACCACTTCGTCGGGGGTCTCGCCAAGCCCGACCATTAAACCGGTCTTGGTAGGAATGTCGGGCGCCCAGGTGCGTGCGCGCTGCAGGAGTTCAAGCGCGCGCGGGTATTTGCCGCCGGGACGCGCCGTGCGATAGAGGCGCGGCACCGTCTCGGTGTTGTGGTTGAGGATGTTGGGCCTGGCATCGAGGACCGTGCGCAGCGGCGCTTCTTCGCCCTGGAAGTCGGGAATCAGCACTTCAACCTGGCAGTCGGGCCGCACCGCATGAATTGATCGAATCGTGTCGGCGAAGTGACCCGCACCGAAATCCGCCAGGTCGTCGCGATCGACCGACGTCACGACCACATAGGCCAGCGACATCGTGTCCACCGCGTGCGCGAGCTTGCCGGGCTCGTTCGGGTCGAGCGCGAGTGGCGTGCCGTGGTTCACGTTGCAGTACGTGCACGCGCGTGTGCACGTATCGCCCATGATCATGAAGGTGGCCGTGCCGTGATGCCAACACTCTCCGATATTTGGGCAGTGCGCCTCTTCGCAGACCGTGTGCAGGCCCAGGTCGCGCATGAGGCCTTTGATGCGCACGTAGTTCTCGGACCCGGGCGCCCGTACCTTCAGCCAGTCGGGTTTCTGCTCGCGCGAGAGCGGCACCGACCGCACGTGCCGGCCTCGGATGAACTGCAGGGGAGCGACGGACATTCTCCTGAGTATACTTTCCCCCATGTCTTTGCAGATCACCTGGCTCGGCCACTCGGCATTCCTGATCATCACGCCCTCAGGCACCAGGATGCTGACTGACCCCTGGCTCGGGAATCCGTCATGCCCGGCGGCGCTCACGAATGCCGAGGCGCTGTTGCCGATTGACCTGATCCTCCTGTCGCACGGCCATGGCGATCATCTCGGCGACACCATCCATGTGGCTCGGGCCGCGCACGCACCAGTCGTGTGCCTCTTCGAATTGGGGCAGTACCTGACCGCCAAGGGCCTGAAGCGCGTCCAGGACATGGGGAAAGGTGGTACGCAGGAGGTGGCAGGCGTCCGCATCACGATGACTGACGCGGTTCACTCGGGCAGCATGATGGACGAGGGAAACATCGTCTATCTCGGTGGCGCCGCAGGGTTCGTGCTGCGGCAGGCGGGGATGCCGACGGTCTACTTTGCGGGCGACACGGCGCTCTTTGGCGACATGAAAATCATCGCCGAGCTCTACGCGCCCGAGATCGCGTTCCTGCCCATCGGTGATCACTACACGATGGGGCCCGACACCGCGGCTATCGCCGCGAAGTGGCTCGGCGTGAGGCAGGTGGTGCCCATGCACTGGGGCACGTTTCCGATTCTCACGGGCACGCCCGCGATGTTGAAGGAACACCTGGCCGGCTCCCGGATCGAGGTGTTGGAACTCGCTCCAGGACAAACCGCGAGGTGATGGTTCATCGATAGTCGAAAGTCAGTTGTCGCGCAGGAGATCCTGGGGCGGAGTGGAGATAAGGGCCTGTCAGGAAATAGGTGACGCATTTGGACCGCCGATCCATCCCGCCTGGCTTTGTTGCTCCTCCCTCAAATACGCTGGGTATTCTCGGTCGTCGCGCCTCGCCATGTGGGCGCCTCGACGCTCCAAATGCGTCACCTATTTCCTGACAGGCCCTAACCGGCCCCGACTGCCGCGCGGCGATTGTTGAAGCAGCCAAGGCAACGGCAGCCGCTGCGAGAACCGGAGTGAGGGTGCCGATGCGCAGCAGCCCAGCGAACGAGGACTGAGCGGCCGAGGCGAAGAGGGGCGACACGATCGCTCCTGCGAACGCGCCCGTGCCCACGGGGCGGCCCCCGAGGGCGGCGCAGTAGCGAACGAGCCTCCCCCGCGAGGCTCCCAGCGCCGCGCGAATCCCGATCTCGCGCCGTTTCACCCGCAGCGTGCAGCTCACCAAACCCAGGACACCACCAAGGGCGAGCATCGATGCGACGGCGCCGTATCCCGTGAACAGCCATGTTCCTGCCTGTTCGCGTTCCAGGTCGCGCTGGACCAGTTCGTCCCCAGTCACGATCTCCATCCGCGTCTCAGCACTGAACTCCTCTCGCAGCGCATCCGCAACCAGTCGCTTGGCGCTGGCGGCGTCATGCACGCGAAATGCCACCGCGAGGGTGGAGCCAACTGCGAGCAGTCGATTGTCGAAGATGAAGACCGCCGGTGCCGCGCCGAACTGGACGGCGCCATATCCCGTGTCCACGACGCCGACCGTCGTCAGGTGCCTACCGTGAACGCTGAAGGACTGTCCGACGGCTTCACCTTCACCCCACACCTGCCGGGCGAAGGACGAGGTCACAACGGACGCGTGCCCGCCTAACGTGTCGTTCGGTGTGGCCGGCAGCATTCCTGCACGAGCCGTGAGCCCACGCACCTGAAGAAAACCCGGACCGACGCTGCTGATCCCGGTGCGAATGGACACCTCACCCTCAGCCGTCTGGATGACTCTGCTGACCGCGAGCTGCCGAGTTGCCTGGGCGCCTAGCCACGAGCGTGGATCTGCCGACCGCCCATCCGGTGATGCCGCCTGCAGCGAGTACCCGGGCAACTGCCCGCCGGCTCCCCGCTTCGGCACGGGAACGCTCCCTCAAGATACGGAGCATCGGCACGCTTACCAGAAAAAAAGGGCCGGCTGGTGTTGTCCACCAACCGGCCCTACACTGCTCACCGCTCCCAGGACCCCAGGACCCCGACTACTTATTCAACCAGACGTCTTCGAGGATGTTGAACGTCTGAGTGCCGACTTCCTTGCCGGCCAGCGACAGCGTGACGCGATAGACGCCGGGGCCGATGCCGCCGCCCCCGCCTCCACCGAAGCCGCCACCACCGCCACGCCCACCGGCGGGTGCCGGCGTTGTGCACGGACCGGGGCCGGCCGGTGCCGCCGCCGGAGCGGCTTCAGGCTGGCCACCACGGCCGCCCCGACCACCACCGCCGCCTGCCGCCGGGTTGCCCGTCAGTGCCCACTGGAACCGGTTCAGTCCCGCGTTGCCCGCGCCCACGCACGTCCGCACGTCGGTGCCGGTGGCCGTGTTGGTGATCTTCACCAGCACGTCTGTGGCGGCCGACGGCAGGAAGTACGAGATGGCCGTGCCGCGCGGCATGTTGTCGCCCGTCCAGTACTTGGAACCCGGCACTTCGGTCTGATTGCGCCGGTCGGTTTTCCACTGCACGGCCTCACGCGGCTTGTAGAGCGTGGGTGCGGTCGGCGCGGCCGCCGCCATCTGCTGCAGCGCCGTGACGTCGTCCATGATCCAGATGCTGTACCCGTGTGTGGCCAGCACAAGGTCGTTGTCGCGCGGATGCACGACTACTTCGTCCACACGCACGTTGGGGATGTTCGGCATGAACTTCATCCAGTTCGCGCCTTCGTTCAACGAGATGTAGAAGCCGTATTCGGTGGGTGCATACAGCAGGTTCTTCGCCACTGGATCCTGGCGGATCGAGTTGACGTTGCCGCGCGGCAGGTCGCCCGCGATCGACGCCCACGTCTTGCCGTAGTCGGTGGTCTTGAAGACGTACGGGGCGTGGTCGTTGTTGCGATGCCCGTCGAGTGCCACGTAGGCGGTCGCCGCGTCGAATTTCGACGCCTCGATCCCCGAGATGTGGTACTCCTTCGTGCCGCCCGGGATGTTCTTCCCGACTTCGTTCCACGACACGCCACCATCACGGCTCAACTGCAGGTTGCCATCGTCAGTGCCCACCCAGTAGATGCCGGGCACCATCGGTGATTCCTCAAGTTCGACCACCGTGCCGTATTCGTTCTGCACGAAGCCGTCGTGACGCGAGAGGATGCACCGATTGCCGGGCCCCGCACCGCGTCCGCAGGAGGGGAGGCCGTACGACTGCTCGAGAATGTTGCGTTGCGAGATGTCGATGTTCTTGCCCATCGCCTGGCTGATGGTCCACGTATCGCCGCGATTGCGCGAGATGAAGAAGTGCCGGCCGCCGAACAGGATCGTGCTCGGGTTGTGCGGAGAGATCCGCATCGGCGAGTTCCAGTTGTACTGCATGACCTGGTCGGCCGGCAGCTCGTTGAGGATGTTGGCACCCTGCGCGCCGCCGCCGCCGCCGGCACCGCCGCGTCCCGCACCGCCGATGCGCGGCCGGATGTTGGTGGTGGTGCCGGTGTTCATGTCGTAGCGGTTGATGTTGCCGTTCTGCGACTCGGTGTAGAAGATGTTCGGGTCGGTGGGATCGACCATCGTCTGGAAGCCGTCACCGCCGCCCACGCTCATCCAGTTCCACATGTAGATGCCGCCCGAGCGCTGGCCGCTGGGGCCACACCAGGAGCCATTGTCCTGCAGACCGGTGCAGACGTTGTAGGGCCGGCGCATGTCCACCGACACGTGGTAGGGCAGACCCACCGCCCACAGACGCACCGAGTCCCACGTGGCGCCCTGGTCGTAGCTGACATCCAGGCCGCCGTCGTTGCCGTACATCACGTGGTTGCCGTTGGCCGGATTGATCCAGATTGCGTGGTTGTCCACGTGGCCCATGTTTGGCAGGCTGGTCCACGTCTTGCCGCCGTCAAGCGACTTGCGCGGGCCCACGCCGCCGACGAACACGTAGTTTTCATTGCTGGGGTCCACGCGAATCTGGCTGTAGTACAT
>CAZAZR010000024.1:24643-36292 GCA_964489685.1 uncultured Solibacteraceae bacterium
GTCTTGCCCTTGTCGGCCGAACGCCACACGCCGCTCAGCGTGGGATCGGGCGGTCCGGCCTGACCGCGGCCACCACCCACACCGCCGCCGCCGGTTTGTCCCGCCGCCGGTGTCGGCGCCGCCGCCGGCGTCGCCGCCGCGGGCTCCTTGTCGGGCGCCACTTCAATCTGCGCGTAGATGACGTTCGGGTTCGACCGCGAGACGTCCAGGCCGACGCGGCCCATCGTGCCGCGCGGGAGTCCGCCGCCGGTGACCTTCCGCCACGTTTTACCGCCGTCGGTGCTCTGGTGAATCGCGCTGCCAGGGCCGCCGCCTACGAAGCCCCACGCCGTCCGGCGCCGCTCGTAGGTGGCCGCAAAGAGCGTGTTCGGGTTTGCCGGATCGATCACCAAATCGGTCGCGCCCGTGTCCTGGTTGATGTAGAGCGTCTTGGTCCACGTCTTGCCGCCATCGACCGTCATGAAGATGCCGCGCTCCTCGTTCGGGCCAAAGAGGTGCCCGACGGCGGCGACCCACACGATGTCGGGATTGCGCGGGTGCACCACGACGCGTCCAATCGACTGCGTCTCGCGCAGGCCGATGTGGGTCCAGGTCTTGCCGGCATCAAGGCTCTTGTACATGCCGTCACCGAACGACGAACTCTGACGGTTGTTTGGTTCGCCCGTGCCGACGTAGATGATGTTCGCGTTCGACGGCGCGAGGGCGATGTCGCCGATCGAATGGTTGTACTCGCCGAAGATGTTTTCGAACGTCGTGCCGTTGTTCACGGTCTTCCAGAGGCCGCTGACCGCAAAACCGACGTAGAACGTGGACGGGTTTCTCTCATCGACCGCGAGGTCGTCAATGCGGCCGCCCTGGCCCGTGGGGCCAATCGAGCGCCAGCGGAAGCCCTGGAGCCGTGAATCGGACGGTTGATGCAGCAGTGCGGGCGGGGCCGCGGGGGCCGGCGCCTGTTGCGCGACGAGGTCGCCAACAAACGGGGCCGCCATCGCCGCGAGTCCGGCTATCACCAGCAGCCAGCGTCGCATAGGGATCTTGACGTCGAACATGGACATTCTCCTTGGAGGTCCCGGGGAAGGCGGGACGCCATGAGATGTTAGTCGACTATCGCTGATCGGAGGCTGAAATTTGCAGACGGTTGTCGATGCCATCAGCGACCCGATTCACCGTGCGGGCCACCGTCAGTCCGGCCGTATCAACGATCACATCGGCCTGGCGATAGAGCGGGTCGCGTCGCGCCACCAGGTCGCGCAGCGCGTCGCGCGCCTGTGGATGCTCCTTCATCGGCCGCTGGTCACCCTGCTTCATGACCCGGTTCCAGTAGTCGACTGGGCGCGCACGCAACCACACGGTGACGGCATGCCGCCGGAGGAGGGCAAAGGTGTCAGGCGAGGTGACCAACCCTCCGCCGACGGCGATGACACACGGAGTCGCGGCTGCCAGCAGGTCGGAGAGGGCCTCGCGCTCAAGCCGCCGATAGTAATCTTCGCCATACAGGGAGAACACTTCGCCCAGCGCCAGGCCGACGCGTTCAGCGATGACGGTATCAAGCTCGAGAAAGGGCACCTTGAGCCGGCGCGCCAACCGCCGTCCGACAGAGGTCTTGCCCGCGCCGCGAAGGCCGAGGAGCGCGACGATCGGCCGCGGATGGTCTCTGGCGGGTGTGGCCAGGAGGTCCGTTAATTGCGTGCCCAGGGCGACCGCAATGGCCGCGAGCTTCAGGATGGAAATGTTCCCGCGTCCGGCCTCCACATCCATCAGGAACCGCGAGGATAGGTTGGCCCGCAGCGACAGTTCGCGCAACGTCAACGATTCACGCAGGCGGCGCTGGCGCACCAGGCGGCCGAGCGATTCAAGTAGACGATGAGGTTCGACAGGGGACACCACTGAGAGGAAATATAATGCACCACAGGCGGCGATGGCAACCATGAGCGGCCTCTTCAGTAAGCAATATATTGCATGTCCGACCTTGACGGTCCGGCTGGGGGGCGCATACGCTCAGTAGCATCAATGGCCACGACTGACTCGGTTGTTTCCACCCCGGCACCGCTTTCGTTCGAGCGGCATCCTTCCACCTATCAGCACTGGAAGCTGACCTTCGATGGCGCGGTCGCCACCCTGGGCATGGACGTGCAGGAAGATGCGGGCCTCGCGCCCGGCTACAAGCTCAAACTCAACTCGTATGACCTCGGGGTCGATATCGAACTGGCCGATGCCATCACCCGCATCCGGTTTGAACATCCTGAAGTCCGCACCGTGGTGGTCACCAGCCTGAAGGAACGCATCTTCTGCGCCGGCGCCAACATCTTCATGTTGCGCGGGTCCACACATTCCTGGAAGGTGAACTTCTGCAAGTTCACCAATGAGACCCGATTGGGCATGGAGGACGCCAGCGAGCACTCCGGCCTCAAGTTCCTCGCCGCGCTCAACGGGATCTGCGCGGGCGGTGGATACGAGCTGGCCCTCGCGTGCGACGAGATCATCCTCATCGACGACGCGAATTCGGCTGTGAGCCTGCCTGAAACGCCGCTCCTGGCGGTGTTGCCCGGTACCGGCGGGTTGACCAGGGTGGTGGACAAGCGCAAGGTGCGCCGCGACCTGGCCGACTTCTTCGGGACGATTGCCGAGGGGATCAAGGGCAAGCGTGCCGTCGAGTGGCGACTCGTGGACGCCGTGGTGCCCACGAGCCGCTTCAAGGAGGCCGTCGCGAAGCGTGCCCTCGAACTGGCCGCGATGTCCGACCGGCCGTCGGGCCCCGGAGTGACGCTGCGTCCCCTCAATGCCGCGATCACCGATGACGCCTATACGTATTCCTCGGTCTCGGTCACGTTTGACCGCACCAAGCGCGTGGCCACCATGACCGTTCGTGCGCCAGAGACGCCCGTTGAAAATACGCCTGACGCGATTCTTGCGGCCGGTGATCAATTCTGGCCGTTACGGGTCTTCCGTGAAATTGACGATGCAATTTTGCGGCTGCGCGTGAATGAGCGGGAGATTGGCACCATCGTCCTCAAGACCGAGGGCGATCGGGCGCGTGTCCTCGAGGCCGATCAGGTATTGCTCGACCATGCGGGCCACTGGCTGGTGCGCGAGGTCATTCACTTCATCAAGCGCACCCTCAAGCGTGTGGACCTGTCGGCGCGCAGCTTCTTTGCGGTCATCGAACCAGGCAGCGCCTTTGCCGGCTCGTTGTTCGAACTCGCCCTGGCCGCCGATCGCTCCTACATGCTCGACGACCCCGACCGGCCCAGTTCCGTGCAGCTGTCGGCGATGAACGCCGGCATCCTGCCGATGAGCAACGGCATCTCCCGCCTGCAGGCGCGTTTTTACGGCACGCCCGACCAGGTCGCCACCGTGCTCGCGCACGACGGGCCGTTCGAGGCGGCCGATGCGCTCGAGGCGGGCCTCGTGACGTTTGCGCCCGACGAGATCGATTGGGACGATGAGGTGCGGCTGGCCGTGGAGGGCCGTGCGTCGATGTCGCCCGATGCGCTCACCGGCATGGAAGCCAACCTGCGGTTTGTCGGGCCCGAGACGATGGAGACCAAGATCTTCGGCCGTCTGACCGCCTGGCAGAACTGGATCTTCCAGCGTCCGAACGCCGTGGGCCCGAAAGGCGCGCTCACATCGTACGGCACGTCCGATCGCGCAGAGTTCGACTTCGGCCGGACGTAAGGCAGTAGAGAAGTAGCCCCAGGACTTCCGGGACCCCAGGACCCCAATATGATTTCTTCAGACAAGATTCCAAATAACGTCGACCTCCATCTGAACAAGCGGCTGCAGCGCGCACTCGAGCACTGGCAGCCGGCCTACATTCAGTGGTGGCGCGACATGGGCCCGCAGGGGTTCCAGCACTTTCACCAGGTCTACGTCCGCACGGCGATCAGCGTCGATGCCGCCGGCTGGGCGCACTTCGAGTATGTGAAATTGCCCGAGTACCGCTGGGGGATCTTCCTGGCCGATCCCGTGATCAATCGGACGATCGGCTTCGGCGACTTCTTTGGCCAGCCGGTCTGGCAGGAAGTGCCTGGCGAATTTCGGAACCAGTTGCGGCGTCTGATCGTGACCCAAGGCGACACCGAACCCGCCTCGGTCGAACAGCAGCGGTGGCTCGGACACCGGTGCCCGAGCCTCTACGACATGCGCAACCTGTTCCAGGTGAACGTCGAAGAAGGCCGTCATCTCTGGGCGATGGTCTACCTGCTGCATTCGTACTTCGGACGCGACGGCAGGGACGAAGCCGAGGACCTGCTCGCGCGTCAGAGCGGCAATCAGGATAAGCCGCGCATCCTTGAAGCCTTCAACGAGCCGATTGACACCTGGCTCGACTTCTTCATGTTCACGATGTTCACCGACCGCGACGGCAAGTCGCAGTTGCTGTCATTGTCGGAAAGCTCCCTCGATCCGCTGGCGCGCACCACACGCTTCATGCTCACCGAAGAAGCGCACCACATGTTCGTCGGCGACACCGGCATCCACCGCATCGTTGAGCGCACCTGCCAGTTGATGAAGGAATCCGGTTTTTCAGAGGACGTTCGGAAGCTCGGCGGCATTGACCTGCCGACGATCCAGAAGCACATCAACCTCTGGTTCTCGCTGAGCCTCGACTTGCACGGCAACGAGATTTCGACCAACGCCGCATCGTATTTCGCGAATGGCCTCAAGGGCCGCGCCGAAGAAGGCAAGTGGACCGAACATCGTGTGGTGGAAACCACCTACGACCTCGACGTCGTCGAGAACGGCGTGGTGAAGCGGGAAGCCGTACCGATGCGCAACGCGATGAACGAGGTGCTGCGCGACTGGTATGTGGACGATTGCCAGTCGGGCGTCACCCGCTGGAACAAGACACTGGAGAAGTACGGATTCTCAGACCGGTTGCGTCTGCCGGACCGCAAGTTCAACCGCGGCATCGGGCAGTTTGCCTCCATCCACACCGACCCTGATGGCCGGATCCTGTCTGACGATGAGTGGCAGCGACGCAAGTACGAGTGGTTGCCCAGCCCGTCCGACAAGAAATACCTGCTGTCGATCATGAACCAGCCCATCTACGAGACGGGCACGTTCGCCAATTACATCGCCCCTCCGGCGCGTGGCGTCAATCGGACCTCGACGAACTTCGAATACGTCAGGACGGAGATGTGAAGGTCAACAGCACCGTCACCGAAGGCGTGTGTGTCCTCACGTTGTGTGAGCCGCCGGCGAACACCTATTCGTACGAGCTGATGCAGGAACTCGATCGTGCGGTACTCGACGCGCGGATGGACCCGGCCATCCATGTGATCGTGTTGACTGGCGCGGGTGAGAAGTTCTTCTGTGCCGGGGCGACGATTGCGATGCTCAAGGACGCCACACCCGAGTACAAGTACTACTTCTGTCTGCACGCCAATGAGACTCTGAATCGTCTGGAGCAGACGCCGAAGCTCGTGATTGCTGCGCTGAATGGTCATACCGTGGGCGGCGGTCTGGAAGTCGCGCTTGCAGCCGACCTACGGATCGCGAAACAAGGCACCGGCAAGATCGGGCTGCCCGAAGTCGCGCTCGGCGTACTCCCGGGCACCGGGGGCACCCAGCGGCTGGCTCGCCTGCTCGGCAAGGCGAAGGCGATGGAACTGCTGATCAGCGGCCGGCTGATGACCATGGACGAAGCGCAGGCGGCCGGGCTTGTGACTGAGGTATGGGACGCCGATCGTCTGAAGGAGCAGTCGTTCCTCGACGCCGTGGTCGAGTACGCGAAGACGTTCACGCCGCCCCACAAAGCGAGCATGGCGGTGGGCCGTATCAAGCGCGCGGTGCAGTCGGGCGCCGAAGCCGGGTTTGCCGAGGGGCTCGCGATCGAACGGGAACTGCAGCAACTGCTGTTCCAGAGCGGCGACGCCAAAGAGGGCATCGCCGCGAGTCTCGAAAAGCGAAAGCCGCACTTCGAAGGGCGATAGAGTGCTACACGAGGCGTAACGGAGCTTCACGCCTCGTGTGATTCATCCTGGGGGGACACCACACATGATGCTCGGACGGAAACAACTGTTGATCAACGGCGAGTGGCGCGATGCGTCCAATGGCAAGACGCAGCCGGTCGTGAATCCGGCCACTGAAGAGGTCATCGCCGAGGTGGCGTCGGCCACTGACGAAGACGTGGATGCGGCCGTGCGTGCCGCTCGGGCCGCCCTCGATGGCCCCTGGGGGAAGATGCCGGCGCGCGAGCGCGGCCGGCTGGTCTACAAACTCGGCGAAGAGCTGATGGCGCAGGCCGACGAGGTCGCCCGTCTGGAAACGTTGCATAACGGTAAACCGATTACCGAGTCCCGCCATGTTGAGATCCCGGCAGCCGCCGAGTGCCTGCAGTATTTCGCGGGGTGGGCTGACAAAGTCCACGGCGAGACCGTGCCGGTCAAGGGAGGGCAGCTCGTCTACACGTTGCGCGAGCCGGTGGGAGTGGTCGCCGCGATCGTCCCGTGGAATTTCCCCTTGCTCATTGCCGTCTGGAAAGTGGCGCCGGCCCTGGCGATGGGGAACACCGTCATCCTCAAACCGGCCAGCCAGACGCCGCTGACCGCGCTGGCGTTGGGTGAGATGGCCACGGCCCTGGGATTCCCCCCGGGGGTGCTGAATGTGATCACCGGTTCGGGCAGCACCGCCGGCCAGGCGATCGTGAATCATCCCGGCATCGACAAGATTGCGTTCACCGGGGATACCTCCACCGGCAAAGGCATCATGAAGAGCGCGGCCGACACGCTCAAGCACATCACCCTCGAACTGGGTGGCAAGTCCCCCAATATCGTCTTTGCCGACGCCGATCTCGATGCGGCGGTGCGGGGCGCGACGATGGGCATTTTTTATGGCAAGGGCGAAGTGTGTGCCGCCGGATCGCGCCTGCTTGTGGAGTCGTCGATCAAGGACGAGTTTCTGGCAAAGATCGCGGACCGCACGAAGAAGATGGTGGCCGGCGACCCGATGAACCCAAAGACGCGTCTGGGCGCAATCTCGTCGAAGGCGCAGCTCGAGCGCGTGCTGCGGTACGTGGAGACGGCGAAGCAGGAAGGCGCCACGCTGCTGGCGGGAGGCGAACGCACCGACATCGGCACGGGCAAGGGCTACTTCATGCAGCCGACGGTGTTTGGCGACGTCACCGTCGACATGACCATCGCGAGAGAAGAAATCTTCGGGCCCGTGCTGGCGGCCATCGAGTTTGCCGACGTAGAAGACGCCATCAGCAAGGCCAACGCGTCGATCTACGGCCTCGCCTCAGGCGTCTGGACGAGGGACGTCCGGAAGGCGCACTACGTGGCGTCGAAGCTCAAGGCGGGCACGGTCTGGATCAACACGTATAACACGTACGATGCGGCCGCGGCGTTTGGCGGCTACAAGCAGAGCGGCTTCGGGCGGGAAATGTCGATGCACGCCCTCGAGTACTACACCCAGCTCAAGACGGTCTGGGTGGACATGGCGCCCTAGAAAATCTCACACGAGGCATGAAGGCGCTTCACGCCTCGTGTGAATACCCGCCTACTTGATCAGGCTATAGGCCCTGTCGAGCGCGTGCTCGGTGGCGACGCCAGCCGCGCTGAACTGGATGGACCGCGCGTTGTTCTGCACGCCATTGCGCCAGCCCCAGAAAATGAAGTCGTTATTGTTGGCCTGCAGATAGGGCACCCGCGCCTGAATGCTGAGCCAGTAGCGCACGCCTGCCGCTGCCTGAAACGGGGTGTCGAGTGTCAGGGTGTAGTCGTAGAACGACCACCCCGTCGAGGTCGTGCCGCAGTTGAGCACCCGGTCGGTCCCTCGCGTCTCCGCGACGCGGGCGACTGGATACACGCCGAGTTGAATCGGTGAGGTCCGGTTGGGATTGTTGCCGCTGTCGGGATAGAACCCGACTTCGAAGGTCGTGGCCGTCGCCGCCGGTGCGGCCCGGTTCAGTACTTCAGCACAATAAATGCCCTGCCAGGTCAGCTTGGTGATTGTGGCGGCTGCAGTTGAGACGAAATCGTCGTACATGAACGTGCCTGAATCGGCCGGTGTCTTCATCGATGTCCGCGCATCCAGGTTCGCCGTACTTCCGGTCGGGTTCGATGTGGTGAACACCGGCGGCGTGGGCGTGGGCGTGGGGGTCGTGGGCGAACTCTTCTTGCAGGCTGAGGCCCCGAGGCCCGCCGCCACAAACGACATGACTGCGAATGCCAGAGGGCGAATAGCACTGTGGAACGGATTCGGCGAACGTCGCATGTGAACAAACTCCCGGTTGGGGTGACGTGTCATTTACGCAGGTGGGTGTTGAAGAATTCCACGGTCCGCGTCCAGGCCAGGGTGGCGGCCTGTTCGTCGTATCGCGGCGTGGTGTCGTTGTTGAAGCCGTGCGACGCGCCGTCGTACATGTGCATCGTGTAGCGGACGTTCGCGGCCTTGAGTGCGGCCTCGAACGCGGGCCAGGCGGCGTTGATGCGCGTATCCGTGCCGGCATAGTGGATGAGGAGCGGTGCCTTGATCTTCGGCACGTCGGCCTCGGCGGCGGCGCTGCCATAGAAGGGCACGGCGGCTCCGAGATCCGGAACACGGGTCGCGAGGAGGTTCGAGATACCGCCGCCCCAGCAGAATCCGACCGCGCCCACGCGCCCGGTGCACTCGGCGTGTTTTTGCAGGAACCCGGCAGCCGCCACCATGTCTTCCCGCGTCCTGGCCTGATCGAGCTTGCCGAACAGCGCTCTCGCTTCGTCTTCGCCGCCGGCCGGATAGCCACCAAGCGGCGTCAAGGCGTCCGGCGCGAAGGCGATGAAGTTGTCGAGCGCCAGGCGTCGCGCGATGTCCTCGATGTGCGGGTTGAGCCCGCGGTTTTCATGCACCACCACAACCCCAGGCAACTTCCCGGCGGCCTTCGCCGGCCGGACGAGGTAGCCCTTCATGGTGCCGCTGCCCTGGGGCGACGGATACTCGACGACTTCCGCCTTGATGCGGGCGTCGTCCTTCGCCACTTTCTGCGCTTCGGCAAATTTCGGACTCAGCGAGTCGAGCAACATGCCGGCGGTCACCCCGCCCACGGCGAACTTGGTGGCGCGGTCCAGAAAGCCGCGGCGATCCACGTGACCGTGCACGTACGCGTCAAACAGCACGAGCAGGTCGGGGTCGTAGTCAGCGATGGTCTTGCGGTCCATGCGGCCCTCCAGTGGCGTGAGCGCCAAGGATACCTATCCCGCAGGCCTTCGGCAAGCGTTCCAGCCCGGCTTCCAGGCCGGCTGAGCTTTGAGGCCATCACCATGCGCATCTGGAAGCGCCCGGCCAGACACAGTAAACTGCCCGGGCATGGATGCGCTCTTATCGTGGCGGGCCGAGTTTCCAATTCTCGACACCTGCACCTACCTCGTGAGTCATTCACTGGGGGCCATGCCTGCGCGAACGGAAACCTACCTTTCGCAGTTCGCGCGTGAGTGGAGCACCCGCGGCGTCCGTGCCTGGCATGAAGGGTGGTGGGAGATCGGCCGTGTCACCGGCGACATCCTCGCGCCAACCATTGGCGCGCCCCCGGGGACGATTTCGATGCACCAGAACGCCACCGTGGCCCAGGCCATTGTCGCGTCGTGTTTCTCGTACGACGGTCCGCGCCGCAGGATCGTCGTGCAGGACCTCGACTTCCCCTCGAACCACTACCTGTTCCATGGGTTCGAACGCTACGGCGCCGAGGTCGTGACCGTGCCCTCGGACGACGCGGTGCGGGGGCGAATCGATCGGGTGGTGGACGCGATTGATGAGCGCACGGCGCTGGTCAATTTGTCACTCGTGTTGTTCCGGAGTGCGCACCTCCAGGACGTCACGCCGGCCATCGAGAAAGCCCATCGCGTGGGGGCGAGGGTGGTGCTGGACCTCTATCAGGCGGCCGGAGCCGTGCCGGTGGACGTGACCACGCTCGGCGCCGACTTTGCCGTTGGCGGCAGCGTGAAGTGGCTCTGCGGCGGCCCGGGCGCCGGGTACCTCTACGTCCGGCCGGACCTGGTGTCCACGCTTCGGCCCGCGGCGGTCGGGTGGGCGGGCCATGCCGAGCCGTTCCAATTCACGCCGGGCCCGGTGGCGTATGCGGAAGGCCTCGAACGTTTTCAGAGCGGCACGCCAAACGTGCCGGCGCTGTACTCGGCGCGCGCCGGGTACGAGATCGTCGCCGAGATTGGCGTGCCGGCCATTCGCGAAAAATCGCTGAGGCTGACGCGCCGGCTCATGGACGCGGCACAGTCGCGAGGCTGGCGCCTGGCAATGCCTGGCGGCGACCATGAACGCGGGGCGTCCGTGATCATTGACCTGCCCAATGGCGCCGCCGTGACACAGGCGCTGCTCGCGCGGGAGGTGATTGTGGATTATCGGCCGGGTGCCGGCATCCGCATCGCCCCGCACTTCTATAATACGGAACGCGAAATCGACCACGCGGTGGATGTGATGCAGGACATCGTGGGGGAGGCATGACCGTTCGTACGATTGCGGTGCTTGGCGCCGGCACGATGGGGCACGGCGTCGCGCACGCGGCGGCCGCGTCCGGGTTTGCCACGCGGCTCTACGACGTCTCGGAGGCACAGGTCACCCGGGCACGCGGCACGATCGATGGCATTCTTCGCAAGGCCGTGGATCTGGGCAAGACGACCACCGCCGATGCCGATGCCGCGATGGCTCGCCTGGTCACGACGGCCGACGTCGCTGCGGCGCTTGCCGACGTGGACCTCGTGATCGAGACCGCGCCCGAGCGCATGGACATCAAAATCGCGCTGTTCGCCGCGATCGACGCACACGCGCCCGCCAGTGCCGTGGTGGCGAGCAACACATCAGCGCTGTCGATTACCGAGATGGCCGGCACGCTGAAGGACCCGTCACGCGTGGCAGGCATGCATTTCTTCAATCCCGTCCACAAGATGAAACTCATCGAAATTGTCCGTGCGCTCGAGTCGGGCGATCGGGCACTCGACACGATTGAATCCGTCGCGCGGCAGATGGGCAAGGAGACGGTGCTCGTCCGCGAGGCGCCCGGGTTCATCACCACCCGGGTGAACGCGAGCATTGGCAACGAGGCATTTTATATGCTCATGGAAGGCGTGGCGTCGGCCCGCGACATCGACAAGGCGCTCAAGCTGGGGCTCAATCACCCGATGGGCCCGTTTGAACTCGTCGATCTGGTGGGGCTCGATACGCGGCTCAGTATTCTTGAGTATCTGCACAAGAGCCTGGGCGAAAAATATCGTCCGTGTCCGCTGCTCTCGCAGTACGTCAAGGCGGGCCGGCTGGGAAAGAAAGTGGGCAAGGGTGTCTACGACTACTGACATCACCCGGCACGGACGAGTCGCCGTCCTTCGCGTGAACAGACCCGACGTGCGCAATGCGCTCGATCTGGCCACCGTCGGCGAGATGTCTGCCGCCATCGATGCCCTGTCTGCCGACGACTCGGTGGGCGCCATCATCATCACAGGTGCCGGAGACACCGTGTTTGTGTCGGGCGCCGACATCAATGCCATCAAGGCGCGCACGCGTGACGACGGGCTGGCGGCGATCAATTCTTCGTTGTTCGCGGCCATCGACAAGTGCCCCAAGGTGACCATCGCGGCAGTCAACGGCCTGGCACTGGGTGGCGGATGCGAACTCGCCTTGTCGTGCGACCTGCGGATCGCCGCCGCCCACGCGAAGTTCGGC
>CAZAZR010000025.1:0-4104 GCA_964489685.1 uncultured Solibacteraceae bacterium
GGGGGGCACGTCCTGCTGAGCCGCGACATGGTCCGCGACTGGGCCGATGATGAAATCGTCGTGGTGGTCGCGCACGAACTGTCGCACTATGCGCACCACGATCTCGCCCGCACCGTGGCGCTCGATGCGGTGTTGTGGTGCGCGGCGTTGTGGTGCGCCGATCGTGTGGTGGCCCACTGGGGTGGCTTCGTCGGCGTACAGGGCGTCCTCGATTTGGCCGCGTTGCCGCTGCTGGCATTGGCCGCAGGCGCGGTGGGGGGGCTCGTCCGGCCGCTGCGTCTGGCGCAGTCGCGTGCGCACGAGCGGCGGGCGGATCGGTTTGCCCTTCAGCAGACGGGGAATGGGGAGGCGTTTGGCCGGGCACTGAGGCGCCTGGGTGAGCAACACCTGGCCGAGGAGCGTCCCTCACGCTGGACGCGGTGGCTGTTCCATCGGCATCCGCCTCTGGAAGAACGGCTGGCCCTGGCCCGGAGTTTCAGCGCGCGACAACAATGAGCGTGCCGACCATGCCGCGCTCCCGGCAGTTGTCGTTCGTCAGCGAACAGTGGAACTCGAACCGGCCGGCCTTCTCGGCCCGGAACTCGAACATCACCTCGCGCCCCGGTTCCACCCGCTTCTGAATGCGATAGTCGGGCAGCGTGAAGCTGTGGGGGACATCCTCGGACGAGAGGGTGATGCGCACGAGGTCGTCCTGGCTGACCCGGATTTCCTGCGCGTCGGTGCCTGAGACGGTGAACCGGAACTTCTTGGCCGAGACGTTGAAATCGCGCTTGGTCTGGGCGACGACAGCCACACTGACCGCGACGCACAGCAACAGAGCGGCGCCCAGGATGGCATACACCCGAATCGGTTTGCGGTCCGTGAAAGGACTGTGGTTGACCATGGCACTCTTTCTCACAGAAGGTTAGACGGTTCTGCGCGGCGATCGGCCTGACTGCCTGCCCCCTGTAGGTGAGTATCGCATAGGTCAGCGGAACGGATCGTGGATCGTCCAGCGCCACGTCCTGACGGCAACCGACAGCTGCCGCGTGTCACTATTGCCCGCCACGTCGGACCCAACCGTCGGGGCCTCCACCGGATGGAACGTGACCTGGTGAGTACCCGGCGGGATGGTGAATGGGCCGATGGCATGGAGGCGACTCGCCCGCCCGACGCCAACGGTCTGGATCGTCCGGCCACGAAACTGCAACTCCAGCTGGCGCGGGACGTGGAATGCCGACAACTCAACGTCAAGGCTGGCGACCACAGGCGCCTGGCTTGTGTTCACGATCGTCCAGGCCGCGCGCGCGCCCATCCATCGCCATGAGTCGCCTCCCTCATGTTCACGACTCGAGAAGCCGGTCATGGCCGCAGTGTAAATCGTCGGTCGCAGGGCCGTGACGACCAAGACCTGGCCGTCCTTGAAACGCGCGGCAATGCGAAGACCATTCGGCACCAAAGGCCGGTCGAATGTTGCCGCGTCGGCAGAGCCGCGCCGCACGAGCAGGTGGGTGAAGCCTCCCGCCGCGAGCTTGTCTCCCAGGTTCGCCTCGGAGCAGTCGCTGAACGGTTCGCCGAGGAGCACCACTCTGTGTTCGGTCAGCCAGGGCACGGACGCCGATGGGGGATCGAACCGGACACAGTCCAGGACCTGGACGAGGCCTGGCTGGTCCATGACCCATCGATGGGCCGTCGTAGGAAGCACGTCGCGTGAGAGCGCCGACGGTTTGACGACGTATTCGCCCACGATGAGGGCCACGAGGAGCACGCACGCGATCCGGGCTGACGTGCGCCGGGTGCTCATCAGCACGGCAATACCGATGCCGGCGAGCAGAGCCACCATCAGTTGGACGAGCCCCCCGAATCGGGCGTATGCGCGGAACATCGGGACCACATCGAACAGCAACGAAGAGGGTTGAGGGAAGGTAAAGGCACCCACCGTGGCCTGAGGCGGGAGCGAACACCAGAAGGCCGTGAGTGCGACGATCACGAGGACTGGTGTGTATCGTCGTGTGCGCGAGGGGCCATCGCGGACCAGCCAGTCAACGATCGCGACCATGCTCAGGACGATCGTCCCCCAGCCCAGGCTCAGCTGTTGTTCAAGGAGTCCTTCGCGGACACCAAGACTGTGCCAGAAGCGCAGGATGCCGTCGCCCAGAAGCGGATGTTCAACTGGCGGGACCAGGTAGCTCCACCACGTCGCCCCGTAGGCAAACAGCTGCTCCCTCGGGAAGGCATAGTCCACGCGAGTGACCAGGAGGGCGCCAGGTTTTAATGCGGCGTACGCGAGTCCCGCTGCGGCCATCAGGGCGAGGGCCCCGGTTGTGACAGCCAGCCGCCCTAAGGGCCGCGGAAATGCGTTCCGGGTGGCGATCCAATACGCGCCCAGCGCCACCGGCGTGATGACGCCGGCGATGAAACCGCCGTAGAAATTGGAGAGGGCCACAGCGACCGCCGCGGCGGAGAGCAGGCCGATGGACCCGAGTGAGGGCCGGTCTGCGCAGCGCCAGAGCGCGAGCAGGTACAGCGGCATCCACTGCGTCTGTGCGATGTGCGGGTGGTAGGCGGCCTGCGCCAGGTGGAACGGCGAGAACGCAAACGCCAGGGCGGCGATGATGGCGCCTGCCCGCGAGAGGGTCAGGTGCCGGGCCAACAGGTACGCCGTCGCGGCTGAGAGAGGAAACGTGAGGAGGACCAGCCAATTGTAGGCCGCGACCGGGCCCGTGGCCAATGACAGGATGGCGCCGGGAACATCGGTGAGTGGCTGCGAGTACAACCGGCCGCTTGCCGGATTCGCGAACTGCGCCATCACGGTGAAGGGGTCGTGGTGGCGACCGACGATCTCCATGCCAAAGACGCGGTCCGATGGCGCGCGCACCACTGGCAGGGCGATCACCACGGTGATGACCGTGGCCAGCCCCATCACCGCGATCACGTTCACGAGGCGGCGCGGCACTTCAAGCGAGTGTACGGCCGACCGGGGCGCGGCGCCTATTCGGCGCGCAACGCCACCACCGGATCGACCCGTGCTGCCCGCACCGCCGGCAGCCAGCTGGCCAGGAGCGCCGCGAACGCCAGGGCGCCGGCCACGCCCGCGAACGTCAGCGGATCGGTTGGGGCGACGCCGTAGAGCACTGCGGCGAGAAACCGGCTGAGCAGCCACGCGCCCGCCAGGCCGATCGCGATGCCGCTTGCCGTCAGCAGGAAACCTCGGCGCAGCACCATCCGCTGGACGTCTCCCGACTGTGCCCCCAGCGCGATGCGTACGCCGATTTCGCGTTGCCGCTGGTTGACGAGCGCGGACAGGACGCCATAAATGCCCACCGCGCCAAGCAGCAATCCGACCACGCCGAAGCTGCCGAGCAGCACCACCAGCAAGCGCGGCCGCGCCAGTGCCAGATCGGTCGAGTCGTGGAATGTGAACACGTTGGTGATCGGCTGGGTGGCATCGATCTCCCAAATCGCCTTGCGGATGGCCGATCCGAGCGAGAGGGGGGCACCGCTCGTGCGCGCCACGAGATCACCTGCACACGCCCGTTCTGGTAGTTGCTGAGGTACAGCGTGGGGCGCGCCTGCTCGCTTAACGAGACCTGCCTGATGTCATTGACGACGCCGATGATCTCGACGGGCGCGCGACCGAACTGGAGGTGCTGGCCCACCGCGCCGCTCGGGAAAAACTGACGCGCAAACGCACCATTGACGACGACCACCGGCGGCGCGCCGGCGCGACCAGAGGACGCGAGTTCGCGACCAGCGAGCAGCCGGGCACCAATCGTGGAGAAGTAGTCGTCGCTGACGTGGATGACGGTGGCCGTGGGCGCCTGCTCACCCGCCGGTACCGGCCGGTTCGCGATCTGAAAACCGTTCACCTCACCGGTGCCGCGAAACGGCGCGTCCTTCACGGCCGCGGCCGACTCCACGCCGGGGAGGCGTCGCACCTTCTCAATCACGGCCTCGTAGTAATTCATATAGCCGGCAAAGCCCGGCCGGGCGGGATCGACCGGCACGTCGTGACGATTGGAGTCGATCGTGAACTGCACCGCCACGAGCCCGTCCTGACGAAAACCAGGGTCGACGTCGAGGAGCGCGACAAAGCTGCGCGTCATCAGTCCCGCGCCCACCACC
>CAZAZR010000025.1:4114-35811 GCA_964489685.1 uncultured Solibacteraceae bacterium
CGACGGCGCCACGCCAAACAGCAGACCTGCAACCAGAGCCACGACGACCGCAAACAGCACGGCGGTTGGCCAGCCGGCGGGTGATGACGGCCATCTCGGTTTCCACCGCATCCTGCGGCACGCCCGTCTTTGCGCGGGCAACCACGTCAAGTGTTCGCACCACTCGGATTCTGGGGATCGCATAATCTGGAATCGTTGAATACGGGAGATACACGTCAATGCCATCCGACGGAAATCGCATGGATGGCGGCAGCACACCCACCACGATCGAGGGGACGCCACTCAGAGTGAGCGTGGTACCAATCGCGTCTGGCGAGGCATCAAACTCCCGCACCCAGAACGTGTGGCTGATCACGACCACATCGTCAGGACCCCCGCGCACCATTTCCTCCTCACGAGGCAGACGGCCGGCCTCCGGCACCACGCCGAGTGCGCCAAAGAACCCCGGTGAGAAGAAGGCCGCCGGCAACCGGCGCGGTTCGCCGCGGCCCGTCAGATCAATGCCGCTCGACCCCGCCCGGAAGAACACACCCCCGATGTCCTCGATGTCACGTCGAGCCGCGCGCCAGTCGTCGAGGTCCACAGCCGAGACCGGCGCTCGCATCGATCCGGCGGTCCGGTTGGCCGACTACACGGCATAGAGGTGGTCCGGGTTGGGGAACGGGAGTGGTCGAAAGACGACGCCGTAGACCAGAGAGAAGATGGCCGTGGTCGCGCCGATGCCCAGCGCCAGTGTCGCGATGCCCGTGATGGCAAACGCCGGCGCCGCAGTCAGCCGCCGAAGCGCATACCGGACGTCGGTGCGGAACTCTCCCATAGAGACGCTCCTTCGTTGTGTGTTGACGGTGCGTCGGCCGATCCGCCGCATGTAGCGGCGTGCGTCGTCCATGTCGCCGAATTCGCGGGCGGCCCGAGCGCGCGCGGCCACGCGGTCCATGCCCTCAGCCATGAGGACGTCTGTTCGCGCGTCGAGGTGTGACTGCACCTCCGCCTCAACATCGGCGTCCACGTCCACGTCGGCGCGGCGAGTCACGGTTTCAGGACCTGCGCGATCGCCGAGACGTATCGATGCCACGCCAGTTCCTCGACGCGAAGGCGCCTGCGGCCTTCGGCGGTCAGGCGGTAGTACCGCGCACGACGGTTGGATTCAGACATGCCCCATTGCGCTGAAAGGCATCGTCTGTGTTCGAGCCTGCGGAGGGCTTTGTAGAGAGGGGCATCTTCGATTTGGAGCGTGCCGTCCGTGCGCTCATGCACCCAGCGTGAGATCGCGTACCCGTGCTTGGGCTCGTCGACCAGACAACGAAGGATGAGCACATCGAGCGTGCCCTGGAGAATGTTGACGGATTCGCGCGACATGGGATTCACCTTACCATGTAAGGCGAAGGACCGGACAAATGTTCGCGTTCCCACTGAACCTGTTCCTGGGCACGTTCAAGAAGCATGGGCTGATCGAAGAGTGCGACGGGGTGCTCCAGATGAATCCCGCCCTGTTGCTTGTGGTGGAGGGCGGCCCCGTGTCCTTTACAGCACACTACCCGCGTCTGACGGTCTGCTAGTGTCCTCGCATGTTTACTTCAAATCGTCTTGCTCGCCTTAGTTCATTCGCTCTCGCGACGGTCATCATGGTTCCGACCATGGCTGCTGCGCAAATGACTCCTTCCACCACGTTTGGTGTCAAAGCGGGCGTCAATGTGGCAACGTTGAGTACTGATACCGATAGCGAGCTCAGCCAGAAGATTGGCCTGGTGGGTGGCGTGTTCGCCGGTCGCACGATCAACGAGCGCCTCTCCATGCGCGTCGAAGGCCTCTTCAGCCAGCGTGGCGCGAAGGAACAGGTGGGCAGCGTCGATACCAGTGTCAACCTGACCTACTTCGACCTGCCGCTGTTGGCCGTCTTTGGCAATACCACCACCGACGGCACACACTTCCATGCGTTCACCGGGCCGCAAGTCAGCTTTCGGCTGAGTGCCAACGTCAAGGAAGATGCCAGCGACTTCACGGTCGATCTCAAGGACGAAACCAAGGGCGTGGACTTTGGCTGGACGCTTGGAGCCGGCGTGGAGCGCGATCGTCTCAGCTTCGACGTCCGCTACACCCTTGGCCTCACGAATGCCGACAACTCGGCGTCTGATGCCTCGATCAAGAACCGCACGTTCGCGGTGATGGTCGGATACCGCCTGAAGTAGGGCGGCTGTTTCGCGACTTCGGAGCCAATCCGCCCCCTCGGGCTGACTGGCTCCGGAGTCGGTTCCTACCGGACTCTGGCGCGGGCGACCCGGTCGACAAGTTGGCGGAATTCGCTGCTGTCGATCCCCTTGCCGCTCAGCTCAAATTCGAACGAGTCGCCCTGAAAGGGTTCCACCTTCAGCTTGTAGGCGCCGATCTGCTCAACCTTCTTGACATCCACAAGCTTCCAGATTCTGGCGTCCTCAATTCTGTCCGGCGATTCGTAAGACACGGCCGTTTCACTCAGGATCAACGTGCCCTGGCAACTGCCGAACAGGTGATGGTGTTTGACTTGATAACTCGCAAGAATGCCTGAGGCCGCCGGTGCCGGGGCTGTCTCCGCAGCGGCGGGAGCAGTGGCAGCGGGCGTCGTTTCATACCAACGCATCATGCTGGCCGACTGGGTCAGCCGAAACCGGAACGTATCACGCTCACCGTCGGCATCGCGAAGGGGCCGCCGCGTCACGATGGTGACGACATCACCCGAGCGATCGATCTTCGCGATGTCGGCGCGATCGATCGAGAGCGACGCTTTCGGATTGTCAGCGGCCACAAACACCATGTGGTTGGACACAAACGCGATCTGGCCCCGGGCCGAGCCGAAGGGCACCGCCAACTCGGCATCGACAAAGACCAACGGCGCCTGCGCCAGGCCGGTTGCCGTGGGGAATGCGGGCATGGTGAACATGACGAGGGCGAGCGACAGGCGCGTCAGTGAATACATCAAACCTCCAGCGTGTGGCAGGCTTCGATTAGACAAGTACGTGCGGGCATTCGTCAACGCCCGCGCCCGCCACAGCGGCCCTGCGTTATAGTCAGGGCCTGTGTCCAGGACCCTGCTGTTGACGGTCTCGGCGATGTGCTCCGGGTTGCTGCTTGGCGCCCAGCAGGCTCCTGTCTTCCGCGCGGGTGTGGAGTACGTGCCGGTGGACGTTGTGGTCACCGGTGGGAACGACGAGCCGATCACCGATCTGAAGATCGAGGAGTTCGAGATTTATCAAGGCGGTCGCCGTCAGACGATTGCTGATTTCACGTTCGTCTCGATTCCAGTGGCTGAGCGCGACCTTGCCGCCATCAGGGCCCAACCGCGCGTCCAGAATGTCGCGTCGAGTGTCCAGACGTCGCCCGACAGTCGCCTGTTTGTCATGCTGGTTGACGACCTGCACACACTTGAGTACGAGATCGTTGCGGTCAAGAGGGTCATGGCCGACTTCGTCCGGGCCCTGTCTCCAGCCGACGAAGTGGCCGTGGTGTTCGCCGGCCGGTCCGATGTGAGCGTGAACTTCACGACCGATCCTGCCCGGATGCTCGGTGCGATTGAGCACACGCGTGAGGCGTTTGGATTTGCCATCGACGCCCTCGGACGATCGGCGAATGAGGGCCGTGGCATGGACAGCCGCGCGATGACGGCTCCGGGCCGCGCGGTGGCGTTTGCGTTCAGGAACGCGGCGCAGGCGCTGGCCGGCTCGGGCCACCCACGGCGGGCGATTGTCTACATCAGCGGGGGCTCGCCCATCGATCATGAAGCGGCGAATTGGACCGGCGTGGTGTCCCAGGATCTGGAGGACGCGTTTGAGGTCGCACGGCGTGCCAACGTCCCGATCTACTCGCTCGATCCGCGAGGCGTCGCGCAACCGGCAGATGTGGTCCGGGGCGGCATCGGGTTTATGACCGACGGAACGGGCCCGACATCGACCGATGGGGTCATGAAGCAGATCCAGATTCAGCAGGCCAATTTGTCGGTGGCGTCCATTAATACCGGTGGCCGCGCGTTTGTGAATCAGTCGGATCTCGGTAGCGCGATCAAGGCCATCGTGCGTGAGAACGGCAGCTTCTACGTGCTCGGGTACTACCCCTCGCCGGCACCCCGGGACGGACGCTTTTATCCCATTGAGGTCAAAGTCACCCGGCCCGGTGTACGCGTACGCGCGCGCCCGGGCTACACATCGGCGTCAGCGACCGCCGTAGACGGCAGTGTGGCGGATCGACTGGCGGCCGCCATGTCGTCGGGCGTTGACATGCGCGGGCTGAGCCTGCGTGCGCACGTGGCTCCTCTGCTGCCTTACGACGATAAAATGCGCAGCACGGTCACCGTTCAGGTGACGTATCCCACCATAGACAGCGACTTGCCGTTCGACGAGGTCAAGGTGCAAATCGCCGCACTTGATGCCGACGGAAAAATGCGCGCGTCGTCAGACCGGGGGTATACGTTCAAAGCGCCACGCAGTCAGCGCGCGTCCGCGACGTTTCTCATCAACGGATCGATTGACCTGCCCGCCCAGCCGCTGACCGTTCGCATCGGCGTGTCGAGCCGCGCACTGGGCCGCACGGGCACGCTCCAGATTCCGGTCGACGTCCCCAAGCCGGCCGATGATCGCCTGCAGATGGGCGCAGCGGTGATCGGACTGACTGGGCCCGCGAGGGAGTCCGCGCTGGGTGATGCCCTCGTTCGTGGCCTCGTGCCTTTTCAGCCGACCACCACACGGTTGTTCAGTCCGCGTGCGACCCTTCGGGTCTTCGTGCCGCTGTTCTGGCGCGGGCGCGAGGAGAACGCGACCGTCACGCTGACGTTGCGGGGCGAGGCGTTTACGGCACAGCGTGAGGAGTCGCTGGCCGCGCCGGCCGGTGCTACAGGCCGGCGACTCACCACGCTTGACACCTTGATTCCGTTGGCGAAGTTGGCCGGGCCGGTCACCCTGCTGATTGAAGCGCGGTTGCCGAACGGGCAAACGGCTCAACAGTCCATCGGGTTCGACGTTCGCCGGTAGATTCGGCCGTCGTGTTATCGTTGATTGTTGGTTGATTTGATTTGTTGGAGGTTATACACATGCGTCGATTCACAGTAACGGCACTTGCACTTCTGGTGGGTGCCGCAGGCCTCACCGCCGCCGGGGCCATCCAGGGCAAGAAGTACGGCACCCCCCTCACTCTGACCGAGGTCACCAAGGTCTCAGACATCTACGCGACGCCCGAGAAGTTCAACGGCAAGCGCGTGCTGGTGCAGGGGCCCATCGTTGATGTGTGCGCTGAAATGGGTTGCTGGCTCGCCATCGGCAGCGACCAGGAATTTCAGACCATCCGCTTCAAGGTGGAAGATGGCGTCATCGTGTTCCCGATGTCGGTCAAAGGGATGAACGCCAGGGTTGAAGGCGTGCTGGCGGTGTCCCAGCTGAGCGAAGCGGACCAGATCAAACAGGGCGAGGAAATGGCCCGCGAAATGAAGAAGACCTTTGACCCCAAGACCGTCAAGGGCCCCAAAACCAGCATTCAGATCAAGGGTGAAGGGGCGGAAGTCGCAGGAAAGTAGGGAAGTCTGGGAGCTAGGGAATCGGCGTGTGAAGGGGCGGCGGCTCAATAACGTCCTGCACCGGGACGTCGGGTACCTGATCGTCGGACTGACGCTGGTGTTTGGCGTATCGGGCCTGGCGCTCAATCATCGCGCCGACTGGAATCCGTCGTATCGGCAGCAGAAGGTCGCGAAGCAGATCGCCCCACTCACCGCCACGGACCGTGACGGACAGGTGCGGGAGGCACTCAGTCAACTCGGTGTCACCGAGGCGCCGCGGAATGCCTTCCGGCCTGACCCCGACACCCTTCAGATCTTTTTCGAGAACACCACCTACGCCATCGACATTCCGACTGGTGCGGTCATCGTGGATGCCGTGCGGCCACGCCCGGTCCTGTTCGAACTGAATCAGATGCATCTGAATGCCGGCAAGGGCGCCTGGACGGTTATCGCCGATGTGTACGCGGTGGCCCTCATCATGATGGCCCTGACCGGCATGTTTGTCCTGCGGGGCAAGAACGGGCTCACCGGTCGCGGCGTCTGGCTCGTGACCCTCGGCGTGCTCGTGCCCGTCGTCTACTGGGCCCTCACCTCGCTGTAACTGGAAACGTGGCGACGCCTCAACTCGCAGATTCATGCGTGTTCGACAGGCGTTTAGCCCCGTTTAGTTGGCGCGTCTCTCGTAGCGCGCGCTGGGTTTCAAGCGCGCGGGCGCGGCCTTGAGACTCTGGCCGCTGCACGGGCGGTGTGTTACGGCGTGATGGCCTGTTCGACGGTTCGCCTGACCCTCACCCGTGCGCGCAGGTCATCGATGAGCGCCGAGTCGGTCACGACTTCGGCATTCGCGAATGCCCCCGGCCTGAGTCGGCCCGACGGATTCGAAACCTCGGCCTCAATACTGAGCGTACGGCTGGCCTCCTCGATGGCCGGGCTGATGCGCGCCACCCGGCCGATGTGCACGATGCTGTCGCCTTCAAGGGTCACGCGAACGGTTTGGCCCAGCCGCACTGCCGCCGACTCGCGTTCGGAAATCGACAGCCGTAGTCGCAGTGGATTGACTTTCACGAGTGTCACCACCGGCGCCCCGGCGGCCAGGTACTGTCCGGGCGTCGCATGGCGCTCGCGCACGCTTCCGGCAAACGGCGCCTTCAAACTCGAATCTGTCTGCGCCTGGTATCGACCTTCGGCCACTCGGAACCCGGCTTGCGCGGCGTCCAGGTCTGCCTGGCTGCCGATGCCGTCTTTCGCGAACGATGCGGCGCGGTCACGCACGAGCTTCGCCTGATCGAGCACCGCGCGGGCCTGCCGCACGACCGAGGTCTGCTCGATGCAGATGCGCTCCTGGGCGCCATCCACCGGCAGTCCGAGCCGGGCACGAGCCTGCTGGAGTGCCGCATCGGCCTGGCTGCCCCTGAGCTTGAAATCGGTCGAGGCCAGGCTGGCGAGAAGCTGGCCTGCGGCGACGGATGTGCCCAAATCGACGTCGAGCTGCTCAAGCCGGCCCGTGACCTTGAACGCCATCGTGACCTGGTCTTCAGTCGCGAGCGTGCCGGTGACGGCAATCGTACGCTCGATGCGCGCCTCGACGACAGGCGAGACCTGCACCGTTCGCACGGCCGCGTTCCCGCCGCGTCCTCCTGCACCGGCGGCAGCCGGTGCGCCAGCGTCGCCACCGCCACAGGACGTGAGAAGGATCGCGCTTGCACAAGTCAGCGTACGGAGCATGGAACATTCTGGCGGCTGTCACGCAGCGGCTGCGATACTCCGCCCCATGGTCTGCGCGGCTATTTCATGCCGTGCAGGTGGCCAAGCACGTCACCCGACAGGCGGAAGCGCCGGCCTGACTTCTTCCAGAAGCGGGCGAGTGAGCCCCGCATTGCCGCATGTTGCCGCGCCTGGCGGGCATCGCTGCCGAAACGTTTGTAGATGGCGTACCGCACCTGGCCCTCCGGGTCGATGACCACCGTGGCGCCGCCGTTCATGTCGAAGACGTCGCCCTTGTGCTGCACGGTGCACGACTGCGTGATCTCGCCAACCAGGTCGAACACCACGCGTCCATCCGGCGCGGCGCGCCTGGCGACCCTGATCGACTGCACCATCGGGGGAGAGGCCTGCGTGACGCCTTTCGGCAACTTCGCGCCGGGTGCCACGAGCTGAAACACGTGGGCGTGCGCCGGATCGGTGACAGAGCGGCCCAGGACGTTCGCCTGTCGTGTGAGTTCCCGGGCGTTGGCCGGCTGGCCGGGGTCGCCATCAAAGCGCAGATTCCTGAAGGCGAGTCCGGGGATCCGCACGGCTTTCTCCGGAGGTTGCCATCGGACGGCGTCTTCGGTCATGAACTGCACATGATCGGGAAAGATCCGCCGGCGTCGAAACGAGCGCATCAACGCTTCGCGGAAACCCCATTTGTCGCTCCGCTCCAGGTCGCCGTCCGCCGTGATCAACGCCCGCAGGTACTCGCCCAGTTCCATGTCGGCCGGCGGGCAGTAGTCAATGGCCCGGATGCAGATCGACAAGAACTGGCCTGCCACGTCACTCGCGTCACCGGCGAGCGCCTTGACCAGCGGCTCACTGAGCGGCATCACCCCAAACGCGCGAGGCTCGAGACCGGCAATGCGGAAGTAGCGATCAGTCTTCCTGCGCACGACGGTCATGAACGCTTCGAACACCGCCGACACCAGCACCGACCCGAGCGTGTGCGGTTCGAGTGTGGGGTCGTAGCAGACGGGGCCACCCAGCGTGCCGGGTGGGATGTCCGAGTCAAACGCGGCAATGCCGGCCACGTCGATCCCCGACCGGAGCGCGGTGTCCTTGCCGGCCTTGCTCCGCGTGTAGCCGAACTCGCGTGCGAGATCCGTCAGCAGTGACAGCCGGCTCGAATTGACGTGCGCGTCGCGAATGGCCTGTTCCACCACGTCGCTGTAGCTGAAGTGGAGGAACAGGGCGACGAGGTCGGCGAATCCCTCGTGGAACGCCGCCACGTCGACGTTCGTGGGCACCAGGAACGACGCGCGCAGGCCGTCCAGCAAGGCGTGCGTGGTCTCGTGGGCGATGATGTCGTGGCTGAGCGCCGTACAGATCAGACCCGTCGGTACGGTGAACCCGGCCGGGCTGTCACCGGCCTTGAAGAATCCGAACGACAGGTCGCCGCCCTCGCGGCTGTAACCCGCGTTTCGACCCCGGAATCCAAAGGGCCGCACGATCAGTCGATGCGGCCCGCTGGCCGGCGCATCCGTCGCCCAACTGATGTCGCGGCCGAGCGCCCGCTTGAACTCCGCGTACGTCAGGCTGCACACCGCGTAGACCATCTGGAGATGGACGCGTCCGTTCGACGGCGACGGCGTCAGCCCGCTCGACAGCAGAATGAGCGGGTCGTCGAGGTCGAGCGGCTGGGCCTTGAGTGGCGCCGGCGCCTTGTCACACCTGACATCAAAAAGGGCGCCCACCGGGCCCGGCTCGAGCTTCTCGTACGGCACCTTCACCGTGGCCACGCCGCCTACGCGGTCAGAGACGGACGGATCGAGCGTGAACACGCGCAGTGGCCGGACCTGAGGCTCGCCTGGACCGCGGCGATAGGGGCGCATCGCCGCCTGCCGTGCCACGCGGTCGCTGATCTCAAACGCCGTGATCTCAGGCGCGTTTCTGGCCATCAGTCTCGCCTCACGATCAGCTGTGTCGGGGTGCGTTCCACAATGCGATAGAGCACTCCGCCCCGCGCGTCCACCACCACGATGCCCTTCGGCGTATCGGTCCACGTGGCATCATCAGCCATGGACCGATCGTCGGGCCCGCCCTGGAACACCAGTGCCGAACCGTCGCGGTGGAGCTCAAAGGCCTCGCGCGGCCGACGCGCCAGCGGAAAGGTGCCGGCCGCGGGGCGATACACGTCGCCCTCTGCGTGATCGTCCTCGAAGGCATGCACCCAGCGGACGTCGTAGAACACGCTCAGGTCAGCCCGGCGCGAACGGTGTCTAGTGTGGTCCGCATGCGCAAGACCTGCTGGGCCGTGAACATGAACATCCCTGCGTCATCGGTGTAGTCCATGTAGTTCATGAACATGTCGCCGTTCGGGCCATTGTTGCACGTGACCACCGGCCAGGCGGGCGTCCCGAAATTCGGCCCGGCGCAATTGGGGGTGTCGGCCACCATGTCCGAGCCGCTGCAGTCCGGCGTATCGCCCCAGATGTGCCGCAGGTTCAGGTAGTGCCCCACCTCGTGGGTGGCGGTGCGTCCCTTGTTGAACGGCGCCTGCGCCGTCCCCGACGTGCCAAAGGCCAGGTAGTTGCACACGACGCCGTCAGTGTTCACCGGACCGCCGGGGAACTGCGCGTAGCCGAGCAGGCCGCCGGTGAGCGCGCACACCCAGAGGTTCATGTGCGTCTTGGGCAAATACGGTGCGATACCGCCGGTGGACGCCTTTTTCACCTTGTCGTCGAAGCTGAACCCGTTCGACGCGGTCTTCGTACGGGTCACCTTGACCAGTTTGAACGTGATGCGCGCGTCCGACACCAGCCCCTTGAACGGGACCGGCGTCTGGGACTTGTCAGGGTTGGTCGCACGGAAGTCTTTGTTCAAGGCGCTGATCTGACTCTTGATCTGTGCGGCCGAGATGTTCTCGTCCGGGGTCCTGTAAACCACGTGGACCACGGTCTTGATGACCACGACCCTGGCCTTTTTGGCCGCGCCCGCATCGCGCCGTTTTGATGTGGCCCCCTCGAGCCGCATCTGTGCCGCCCGGAATGCGGGATGCATTTCGAGCAGCATCATGTGTGCTGCCATGGCGCCGCACGACCTGTGGAGCGTGACGCCGCCTGTTCTGTGTTTCTTCGCCATGCCGTCCTCCTGTAAATGCGAGAAAGAGACTCACGACCGCCGTGTTGAGATTGGGGCAGCTTACACCCAAATCAACGGTTCGTTTAACATAGCCGGTCAGGAGAGCGCCATGCCACGCCAGGTCGTGTTTCTCGTCCACGGAATCGGCGACAACCGCAAAGGGTGGTCGAAGTCGGTCGTGGAGTACCTCGACGATGTGGGGGAGCGGTATTCCACGGTGGAAGGCCCGATCAGCGATTCCATCGTGTTCAAGGAAATCGCCTACGGGGAGGTCTTCGACACACAGCTGGCCCGGTGGGACGCCGACGTTGACGCCGTCGCGGCCAATGGCATCGTGCCGCAGGCGAAGGACGCCGTCGCCTGGATGGATGGCATCACCGAGGGCGGGTTCGTCTGGACGCACATTGGCGATGTGGTGCTCTTCCTCTCGCGCACAACCCGCGCGGCCGCGGTCTCCGAAGTGGTCGCGCAAATGGCGAAGGCGATCGCCGACGAAGGCGATCCTGAAACAGAATTTTCGATTATCGCCCACAGCATGGGCACCGCCATGACGATGGAGGCCGTGAATGCGCTCGCGACGCCCATTCCCGCCCTCGGGTGGACGGGCTTGCCGCCAGCCTTCCGGTTTCGCGAAGTGATGATGCTGTCGAATACGAGCCGGTTTCTGCAGCGCCCGGATCTACGCGCGGATACCGAAAGCCGCCTGTTGCCGAAGAAGTTCAGGGCCACGGGACTCTGCAGCACGTACCGCCACATCTATCACCAGCGGGACCCCGTGTCGTGGGTCCGGAGGTTCTCGCTGGCCGCGTCACCAGACACGGGGTATGTCGCGGCGCCCATCGAGCACTACTACGATCGCAATATCCACGCCTTCACGCACTACCTTGAACACCCGGCGGTGCATGGCGCCGTGCTCCGATTGCCGCGCGCCGCCAACCTGCCCCTGCCAGCCTGGCGCAAGGCCACCGACGAATATGGCGGTGCGCGCAAGTTTGGCGGGGCATTCGTGAAACCCTCCGAGGTCGATTCGTTCGTCGGCGATCTCGACCAGACCGTGAAGCCCGATCCCGAGCGAGAGATCGATCTCGTCGGCCAGTTGAAGTACGTGGCCGAACTGCTGCGGAAGATGGTGTAGGAGCTGTCATGACAGTACAAGCCAAGGCGAGTTGCTGGATCACCGCGGCACTTCTATGCGCGGTGCCGATGTCGGTTGCGGCTCAGGCGCCCGATCGCTGCTCGGCGTTGGCCGGGGTCAGCGATGCCAGGGGAGTGGTCTGCCGGGTGGTGGCCGAGGAGCGGACGTTCATCCTGGCACAGCAGAAATCGCCGCCGGCGGCCAACAGCTGCGCGCTGGTCAGGACGCACGGGCGCCTGGAGCGTCTGCTCGGCGAAGTGGTCGGCGGCACCGGTGTGTTGCCCGTGTACTTCACCGTCCGTACTGTGGGGGGCGACGGTGAACGGCGTGAGCTGTTCGCCGATGAGCCCGACGCCGTCGTGGTGGACGTGGAGGAAGGCACGTCACCGCCGGGCGGCGCCTGCGTCGCCGGCGAGCAGCGAGATGCCGTCCTTCAGGTGGTGGCGGCCGTCGGTCGTGCGGTCCATGGGTACAACCAGCCGTTCCTCCAGCAGGGCGCCGGCCAGTTGCGCAAGCTCGCGAATACCTGGTCGTGGGTGATCTCCGACGGCTTCGGCCAGTATCCCTGGGAGCGGTTCTTGAACGACGTGGTGCATCGCAACCCGCCGGGTCCCGGCATCATTGAGCACCTGCCCCGCTATGAATGGGTGCTGCTGCATCCGTCGGTGGCGCTCGCCATGTCGGGCCTGAAGGAATTGCGCACCAGCCGTGGACAGACGGCGTTTCTGATTGAGCCCCTGGGATTCATCCGCTATCGCTTCAATATTGACGCTGAGACGCGCGCCTATTGGGGGGCTTCGGCGCTGGTGGTCGCGACCGAGAACCAGCCACCGGCGATTGGCGCCCTGTTGCGCTTCAACAAATACTCCTTCGGTGTCGCGCGCCACCTGAGTGACAACAGCGCCGCCAGAGGTCGATGGACAATCACGGCCACCGTCGAACTCCTCGAACGCCTGCAGCCTCCGCGCAAGGGTGTGCGCGAGGCCGGCGAAAAAGCCGGCGCCCGCTGACGTCCTAGCGCTGCGGGCGAATCTCGATGGCTGTGGGCTTGGCCGAGAGCGGCACGACCGAGGCGCCGCGCTCGGACGCCAGGGGACCTGTCACCCGGAACGTGCCGACGCCGTTCGGGGTGAACGGCTGCTCGACACGCAGACGCGCGCGTGACGTATCTGCCTTGGCCGGGGCCAGCGTGACGCGCACGACCTGCGTCCGTGAGTCCACCTCGACCCGTTCGAAGCGACCGGCGTCGAGCGTGAGGTACAGGCCGAGTGGCGCGATGTAGATTCGCTTGCGCAACGAGTCCACGACGCCGACCGTGACGCGCGAGCCCGACACCGACACATTGCCGCCGAAGGCCTGCCAGCCAAACTCCGGGTGATTGATGACGTAGGTGGCCGAGTTGAGCGCATGGCCCAGAAAGTTCGGGCCGTAGTCACCCGAGTACGCATCCCACTTGAGCGACTCGGGGAACGCGTGGAACGCCACTGACGCAAAGCCTTCCTGATCAATGTTCGTCAGCGCGCCCATCGTGCCGGCATAGCCGATACGCAGCAAGTGCAGGTCATCAGGCTGTTCGCGATACCGCGCGAGCGCGGGAATGGCGTTGAGCCCAGAGCCGTAGTGATGCAGCTGCCGTTCGTAGCGCGCTCCGGGCGCACCGGCATAAATGAAATCCCAGTAGCGACGCGCCGCGCCGTTGTAGCCCCAGTGCGGCACCAGCGGCATGTAGCCAATGATGGAATTGATCGCGGTGAGTGACTGCGGATTGTGGCCGAAATACCGCGTCCAGGCGTAGACCTCTTCCTGGCCCGTGGAGTCCCACGCCATTTCACTGCCGAACGGATACGCCTGCGCGGCCCAGCGATCGGCACGCGTCTTCATGCGCGCTTCGAGTGCGGCGACTTTGTCGGTCCACTCTTCACGCTTCATATCGGCCAGCGTCTCGGTGAACGTGCTGGCACCCATCAGGCCCACGTTCGTGTAGCCCACCTTGTTGGCCGGGTCGGTCAGGAACATCATCGTCTGGTACGCCTGATCGAGATACCAGTCCCACGTGTGCCTGGTGGCGAGGCCTTCGTGGTTGCGCGCCACCTGATACATCGACCAGTACGCGCCCACCACATGCACGTAGTTGTAGGCGCGGCCGGTGGACTCCGACGCTTCTTTGTTCCAGCTCGTCCAGGTCGTCCAGTTCAGGGTCGGGTCGTAGGGGAAGTCGGGTTTGTCCTTCGGGTCGTAGTAGAGCAGGCTCTTGCGGACGCCGTACTTGCGCGCGCCATCGCTGTACTGGATGCCGCCCCACAACACGCCATCGATGAAGCGATCGTACTTCCCGACTTCGGCCTGGGTCGGCTGGCCGAACAGTGTCATCCCCGCCGCCAGCCACGACCCGGATCCGCCTTCATCACCCAGGCCCGCAATCCACACGCGCGCGTCCTGATCGACGATTGTGTCCCTGGCGCGGTCGTAGCTCATCACCGAGGGGCTGCGCCCGAACGGGTCGCCGGGCTTCTCGAACCACTGTTTGGTGAACAGGAAGTGGCCCAGGTCGTTCACCACCTGCGCCGCTGGTTTGGTGACGTAGTAGGAGAGCGCCTGGTTTGTGCCGTCCGCGTATTTCACCGTCACGCGCGCGCGGCCCCAGGCGCGGCCGCGCAACGTGTACTGCTTCCATCCATTGGGCGTGTTGCGGCCGGCGGCAACACGCATGGCGCCGGCCGGTTCCACGTCCACCGAGGTCACGCGACCCGGGTAACGCAGGAAGAGTGTCATGTCTTCGTCCATCGGGGCGACGTAGCCCGGGATGCCGACCGCCACCGGGCGCCCTGCCTTGGCCAGTGTGTCTTCGACCCCGCGGATGGACGGCGACAGGAGGAACTCCAGGCCGTAGGTGCGCGACTGTCCTGGCGCGATCGTGGCCTGCGTCGGGGCATTCCACGGCGTCGCGTTGCGCCACTCGTTCTCGGCAAACGCCTGGGTATGCGCCATCCACTCGAAGATGCCTTCGGATGTCTGCGTGCGCGGCGTGCCGTCGTCCACCGTGCGCCAGCCCTCGAGCGGTGTCTTGCCGTGGGGCACCACCACCAGCGCGGGACCGTTACCCGAGAGCCGTGTGACCTGCACGAAGCCTGCGTCGGCCGCGATCGCCGGGTCGAAGAACGAACAGACTTCGTGCGCCTGTTCCAGGTTGCGGCCCGTGATGAGGTTGTTGAAGACCACGGGCAAACCGAGCGCGCCAATCTGCACGGGCGCCGACCCGCGATTGGACAGGGTGAATGACAGCACCAGCCGCCCGTTGATGAGCTGCCAGGATCGCGTGACCTTCACCGGTATGTCGGCGGGCAACGACGCTGACAGATCCGCGGCGGCCAGTGTCGTGCCCGACGCGGGCAGGGCGGTGACCGGCTTGCGCGCGGTTGCCGTGGCGTAGGTCGCCCATGCGCCCGTGGTCCCAGTCCGCAGTCGCATCGTGATGTCACCCAGGTGGTGGTAGCCGTCTGCGGCTCGCGCGGCCAGTCGATCGCCGGGCGTAAAGTCGAACGTCAAGGGGCCCGTGGGCTCAGGCGGCGCGGCCGGAGTCTGGCCCGCGTTGCCGGCGCGTCCCCCGCGGGCTGGACGCGGCGTCGGCGTATAGGTGGGCACGCCCTTGGGTTCAAGCGCCGCGATGGTCTGTGATGCGGTCACCAGTTTCAACGTGAAGTCCGGCGTGTCGAATGTCAGCACACCCGCGTCAAGCCCCAGCGTCGGTGGCGGGGGAGGAGGCTGATTGCCGCGCCCCCCGCCTTGTTGCGCGACGACGGCCGCACCAAGTCCAAGGCCAAGGCCAAGGCCGATCACGACAAGGCTGCGCGCAGACCGGTGATTCATAGCGGGCACATTATAATGTGCCACCTGTGGCTCAGCCTGTCCTTGTCGGTCTGCCGTACGATGCGAGTTCCTCGTTCCTGCGTGGCGCGGCAGCGGCGCCTGCCGCCATTCGTGCCGCGCTCGAGTCTCGGGCCGGCAATCCGTGGTCGGAACGGCACGGTCCCTCCACGGGCGCGGACCTGCTCGAAGATGCCGGCGACCTGATGCTTGGCGGCGCGGCTCAATCGCGCGAGACCATCGAGCGCGAGGTTCGCCTGCTCGCTGCCTCACGCCGGCCCCCGATTCTGCTGGGCGGCGACCATTCGGTGACCTATCCCATCCTGCGGGCCATCGGGCCGCTGCACAAGGGACTGACCGTGCTGCACTTTGACGCGCACGCCGATCTGTACGACGAATTCGAAGGCGACCGCTATTCCCACGCCTGCCCATTTGCGCGAGTGATGGAAGAGCAACTGGTGTCGCATCTGGTGCAGGTCGGCATCAGGACGCTGACCGGCCATCAACACGAACAGGCGAAGCGCTTCGGTGTCGAGATGATCGACATGCGGGCCTGGGCGGATGGTGCGCGCCCTGCTGTCGGCGGGCCCGTCTATGTCTCGCTCGACCTCGATGTGCTCGACCCGGCATTCGCGCCGGGCGTGTCACACCGCGAACCCGGCGGGCTCTCGGTGCGCGATGTCCTCAGCGTGTTGTTTGCGCTCAACGGCCCCATCGTGGGCGCCGATATTGTGGAGTACAACCCCGCGAAGGACTGGGATGACCTCACCGCGCAGGTCGCCGCGAAGTTCGTGAAGGAACTGGCCGGACTGATGCGCCGGGGGCCGACCGCCCCACTCGCCGGACTGCCGTAAGCCCATGGCCACCGTGTACTGGCGTCGCCTGGGTTCCGCGATCGCCATCACCGCAATTGTTGTCGGCCCCCTGGGTTGGTTCCTGCTGACGCGTGTGACCGATCGCGTAGATCGCGCCCTCGCCACTGACTGGACCACAGCCGCCGCCGCGCCCATCGACCTGCTCAACGGCCAGGGCGAACGGCTCGTGCCGCTATGGCGCGTCGGCCCAGGCGACTTGTCGCCCGCCGAGTCGGTCGACCTGTTGATGGCCACATACGGCTCGACGCCGACCTTGACGGCCGCGGAACTACGGGTCGGATCCTGCGTCTTCCGGCTCGCGGCGCCCCAGCGCGTCCGAGACGGCGCCCTTGTCGCGCTGACTCGCGTGGCGCCGTGCGCGGACGCATCGTCATCAACGGCCGAGTTCCGCGCAACGCTCGGCAGTGCCGGCCGCCTCGCGCTCTGGACCTGGCAGATGCCCGCCGGAGCCGACGCGTCGCATCACGGCCTGTCGATGACGGCGCCCGAGGCGCAGTCGGCCACCAACAGCGTCATTCGTGGTCGATATGGCTATACGCGTCCCGGGCCAGCCATGCGTCGCGCTGCGCTGGTCGCGTGGGTGTGGAACGACGCCGCGCGTGTCCAGACCACCGGCCTGTTGGTGCTGGCGGCCCTGGCCATTTTCTTCGGCGCGTGGCTGCTGGCGGGTGGCTTTGCGACACGCACCAGGGTGGCCCCGGCCAGCGGTGCCGGCCTTGTGGCCTTGGGCCTGGCTGTCACATGGGCCGTCGTGATGCCGCCTCTGCAGGGAGCCGACGAGCCCGATCATCTCTTGAGTTTCGGGATGGTCGCCCGCGCCGCGCAGGTCGATCACTCCCTGGCAGCTGAGGCGCGCCGTGTGCACTTTGAGCGCCTTCGGTTCCATGCAGACGAGCGCCTGGCCCCCGTCGATCGCGAGCAGCCGTATCGAGTCGCGTGGACGGGTGACATTCACGCCGAGCGTATGGACGCACGCAGTCCTGTGACCGTCAGTGTGTGGGCGCTGGCCGCCGGTCTCTTTGGTTCCAGTGCGTTACCCAGCCTGATCCTGAACCTCCGGCTGTTCAACGCAGCGGTATTTGCCCTCTGCGTGGCGGCCTCAGTCTGGTTCGTCATCTGGACGGGGTTGGATCGACGGCGCATCTGGCTCGTGCTGGGCCTTGGGCTCATTCCCACCGTGCCGTACTTCGCGACGATGGTGTCGGATTGGGCGTACCTGGCCTCGTGGTCGGTACTGTTCAGCGCGGCGGTGCTGGTCCTCGTGTACGGCGGACCGCGCGTTTCGTGGGCCGGCGCGTGGCTGGGGATCAGTGTCGCGCTGCTCGTGGGCACGAGCATCGCGGCGATTGCGTTGGTGCCTCTCGTCGCCATTCTGCTGACGGGTCGGCTGGTCATGCGCCGCGATCCCGGAGACGATACCCTCCTCTCCATTGGCCGCTTCTGGGGCGGACTGGCGATGGGATGCGTCCTGGGATATCTGCTGATGGGCGATTTGCTGGTCGCCGGTTTCCAGCGGTACGACGCAGAATCGCGCGCCTCGTTTGCCCAGTTGCTGGAGCGCGTCAACGCGGTGGGGCGGTTCGCCGTGCAGCACCCCTGGGTCGTGCTGCTGGGTATGACGCTTCTGGCGGGCGTTGACCATCTGTGCGCGCCGCTTCGCGCGCATGAGGCGTCTGGTCGTTGGGGCCAACGCCTTGCGCGCGTGGGCGTCACGGCCATTGCGGGGTTGGCCGTGGTGCAGGCACTGGCGTCGCTCGTGGCGCCCCTGCCGCACCTGGCGGCATTCGAAACCCGCGCGTACGGGAGTCTGTCCGCCTATGTGGGCGCCGCGCTGGGGGCGCTGCTGACCGGCGCGCGCCTCACCGGATTCGATCACTTGACGTTTGTCAGTCTCTGGGGCGGATTCGGCTGGGTGGATGCCGTCCTGCCCGCGCCGGTGTTCGCTGTGGTGGTGCTGGCCCTGATCGGGTCGGTCGTGACGGCGGCCGCGTCGGCCTGGCGGGCGACCGATGCCAGGCCCAGTGGCTGGTTGGTCATCGCAGTCGTGGGCGGTGTGGCCGGCGCCGCAGCGGTCGCCGTGGCCGCGTTCCTGATGCACCGCAATCTGCACGGGCGGTATCTGCTGCCGCTGGCCATTCCCATGGTCGCCGTCCTGGTGTCCGCGCTCGGCGCGGCGCTGGGACGCGGGAGCGCGTCCGGATGGCGCTGGGCCGCCGTGCTGATCGTGGCGGCCGTCCACGGCGTCAGTTTTGTCTGGGTCGCCAGCCGCTACTTCTAGTTCACCGCCTCGGAATCACCAGCGTCTGAATGACGGTGCCGTCAGTGCCGGTGACGACCACGGTCAATGCCTGAGCCGTGGCGTCCACTCGCGCTACCTGATCCTGGCCCACCGTCAGCAGGTGGTACGTGTGTGGCACGTCTGGCCCCGGCGCGGTGTACGAGTGGCGATGGGTATGACCGGCGATGACCAGATCCACACGCGCCTCATTGGCGGCGGCCATCCACGAGGCGTTGCCCTCCGCGAGCCAGCCCCACTGGGGCTGATGCATCGCCATCACACGGAACGGTGCGTCCCTGAGTCGTGTACTTGTCCGCGTGTGTTCGCGGAGCCAGGCGAGTTCACGCGCTCGGTACTCGACCGTCTGATTCAGTCGGGCGTACACGTTGGTGTCGTCTGGTTTGTCCTCGGTGGTATCGAGCACCAGCAGATGCACCGGACCTGAATCACGAGCGTAGTAGAACCGCCCCTCGATCGTCGGCACGTAGTCAAAGAGCTGCCGGGCGAACGGGCCGCGCAACTCGTGGTTCCCGCGCGCGTACATCAGCGGAAGGCGATGGTCGAGTGCGGCCGTTGTCGGTGCCAGCCAGTTCCGGAAGAGCTGTTCTTCGCTGTCGATCCAGTGAAACGCGTCACCGGTGTGCACCAGGAAGTCCGTCGTCGTCCACTCGATGATCTTGTTGAGCGCCCGGATGCGGGGGATGTCTTCGTGGGTGTCGCTCATCACGCTGAACGACGTGGTCGGCCGGCGCGGATCGAGCGTGGTGAATGAGTAGACGGGGCTGTCGGTCGCCAGTCCCTTGTCAGGCCAATAGGCGCGCAACTTGACCACGCGTGTGGACACCACCTGATAGCTGTAGGTGGCGCCGGGCTCGAGCCCGGTCAGATGGACGACGTGCCGCAGGCCTACCGGGACCAGTCCGTCAGTCTGCGGTTCAGCGACCGTGGTCAACGCCGAGGCAGCCAGGTTGGCGCCGCGCCCGTAGCGGACGAGAGAATGGCTGGGTGTGTCCGTCAGCCAGACGATGGTCGTCGAGTCCGCGGACGAAGCCACCAGATACGGCCCCTGCGTAATGACAGGGCGGGTGTCGAACACCTTGTACGGTTCGGATTGGGCCTGAGCCTGGGCCACACCGGCGACGGTCAGGAGAATGCATGCGAGGGCGGCGCGAACGGAGCAGGACATCGCGCACCACTGTACCGCTTTACCGCGGAACGGTTTCTCCATATGATTTTGCCGCGGGTGCGCGATGGCACACCGCTGGAAATGGACGTTGCCGATCGTTCGCGGCGTGTTGGTGCCGCTGCTGGCGGTCGGATACACCGCGCTGATCCTGGCGCGCGTTGGCGAGGTCGAGGGCGGTTTCAGCTCCCTGGCCGCCGTCCAACTGCTCTTTGCCGACCCGCATATGGTGGTCGCGGGCTGGGTGCACTATCTGGCCTTTGATCTCTTTGTCGGGTCCTGGATTGTCCAGGATGCTGTGGCCCGGACGGTGCCCTCATGGCTGCGCATCGGCGTGCTGCCGCTCACGTTCTTGTTTGGTCCCGTCGGTCTGTTGGTGTATCTGGCCGGCCGTCTGGCGTACGGAGGGAAGCTGGCGGCATGACACGACTCTGGCGCGAGCTCAATCGACGCAGCCCGGCGTTGACCGCACTGGCGATGATTCACCTCGCCCTGCTTGTCGCGTTTACCTGCGCCTTACTGATCGACACGACGCAGATCCTCGGGATTTCACGGTGGACCAAGCCGGCGAAATTCGCGGTATCGACCGCCATCTACCTGGCCACGATCGCCTGGCTGCTGCCGGCGACCGGGCTGTCCGATCGCACGCGCGGGCGGCTTGTCGCTCTGATCGTGCGGGCCCGGCCTCCCATTCGTGAATTGGAGCACCGTGGTCGGCGACCTGCGCATCGCGCATTTCGTGGGCCTGCACGCGTTGCAGGCCCTGCCGCTCGTGGGTGCCTGGTTCGGACGCCGTGCGGTGTTCGCCGCCGCTCTCGCGTGGACGATGGTGACTGTGGCGCTGGCCGCACTGGCCGCGATGGTCCGACCGCTCTACTGGGTGTAGCCGCGCCGTTTGACGCCGTGACCGCAAAGGCCTAACCTCTGGCCCACCCTCGTTCGGGCCTGTCGTCACTTCGGAAGCTGTTGGAGAACACGTATGTTGAGTCCATCGAGTCGTTTGCTGTGTGTCCTGCTGTCGATTCCAGCAATGGCCGGAACCGCGTCAGCCCAGGGTCTGCTCTTTGATGCGCGATCCGTGGCGATGGGAGGTGGCGGCGGGAATAGCACCAACATCGCGTTGAAAATGGTACCACCCTCGGGACGGGCCGAAGTCGTGATTCCGGTTCCCCTGGGCCTGATTCAGGTGTTTCAGGGCGGGCTGGACAAGTTCAAGCCCAACAGCGACACGTTTGATCCCGTGCTCGCCGCCGAGGTGCTTGGCAGCCCACTCCAATACCGGTTTGGCGCCGACACCTCCGGCCCCAGGTACAACTTGATCAACGACCTGGTGAACGGCACGGTGAACCCCAACCTGGCGACGTATGTGGGATTTGAGATTCCCGAGACGTTCTCCGACCAGGGGCTCCTGTCACCGCAGTTCGGTGTGACGCTCAAGTTCGCGAAGAAGGACGACCGATTCCATGGGCTCTATGTTGGCGTGGGGCCCTACCTGAGCTTCGACACCGACGGCGTCGTCGACCCTCGACTGGTCGACATTCTTGGCGCAGGCACGAGCTACCCGAACGCGACCATGTCGCTCAACGACTCCTCGCAGGTGCAATTGGCGATGGCCGTCACCGCCGGCTATCGCGGCCGACTCGCGCTCGGTTCGGCCGGCTCGTCGGGAGGAGCCGGGGCGTCTCGTGACGGCATCTACGTGGCATACAACTTTCACGTGCTGCGCGGCTTCCGGTACCTGGAGCCCGACCTCAATGTCCGCTTCAATACCAACAACGCCGGCATCATCACCCCATCGAACACGCCGGTCACCGTGTTGTCTCTTCAGGGCCATAAGGGCAGCGGCATTGCCCAGGACGTTGGCGTCCAGATCGTCCGCGGGCGTTTTCAGGGCGGCGTTGGTGTGAACGGCATCGGCAATCGCATCAACTGGTCGGACTTCTCATTGTCGACCCATACGCTGGCGAGCCTGACGGCGGGCCTGGACTTCATCGAGACTCCGGGCGTGACGAACGTCACGGACCGCCGCGTCACCTTACCCGTCGTCAAATCGGCAAATATCGGGTATGAGGGCGAGGGATGGGGCGCCACCGCGACCGTCGCCGACGGCTACAACGGCCAGAGCTTCGCCGGAGGTGTTGAGCGCCAGGTGGGGCCGTTCTGGGTTCGTGGGGGTGGACGCTACAGCCGCAGCAAATGGGAGCCGTCAGCGGGATTTGGGATCGGCACGAATGTCGCGCTGGATGTCGCCGTGTTCGGCACACACGCGAATCTTCAGAGCGAGCGCCAGATGGCCTTCGCGGCCTCGGTGCGGATCGGGCGCAAGTAGCAGGTGACCGGTGAGCGCAGGGGCGGGCTGACGAGATAAAATCCTCGGATGCCCGTCCCTCTCTCTCCGCGCGAACGCAGTCAACTGAAAGCGCGCGCGCACGCGCTGGAACCCGTCGTCCAGGTCGGCAACGCCGGCCTGTCTGATGCGCTGGTGGCCGAAGTCGATCGGGCGCTGACCGCCCACGGCTTGATCAAAGTCAAACTCGCCGGTGCCGATCGGGATGCGCGCGCCGCACTCGGCGACGCGATCGTCGCCCGCACAGACGCGGCCGACGTGCAACGCGTGGGCAAGATCCTCGTCCTTTGGCGACCGAAGCCGGACGACGCCGGTTGAAGATGGTGCGGTCGCAATGCGTCCAAGGCTCACGAACATTGGCATCGTCGTGGCGTCGATCCTCACCGCGCTCGGTGTGTGTGAGGGCGTCCTGAGGGCCCGCGGCTCGTACCCGCCTCCCGAGACGCCGATCCGGACGGCGCGGCCGGACCTGTACAGGGCCGATCCTCACGTGGGGTACACGTTGTGGCCGGCGACCACCACGACGTACCGGTATCCGCAGACGAGCGACACTTCGATCCCACTCGTCTCGAATTCCGACGGATTTCGTGGCTCGCGCGAGTTCGATGAACGCGACGGCCGCGTGCGTGTGCTGGTGGTGGGCGACTCCTTCGTGTTCGGCCAGGGCGTCCGGGCCGAGGAACGCGTGACCGAGCAATTGGAAGCACTGGAGCCGCGCTGGCAGCAGAACAGGAACCGGTACGACCTGCACACGGCTCTGCTCGACCGGTACCTCGAACATGCCGCGGCGCTTTCCTTCAGGCCCACGGTCGCCTTCTTGCCCGGACTCGGCGACACCGAAGAGGATCGGCAGCGCCGCGCTTTTCTCGCCGAATGGGCCGCCGCCAACGGTGTGCCGTTTGCCGACCTGACCGAGACCATGCACGGTGCCGGCGTCGACAAGGTCTACATTCAGGACAACTGGCACTGGAATCCGCTGGGCCACCGGATCGCCGCGCGCGAATTGCATGGTCTCGTGCGTCGCCGACTGGACCAGTCGTGACCACCCCGGCGCGCCTCTCCATGATCGTGCTCACCGACACTTTCGCGACGATTCGTCGCGTCGTCGGGCATCTCGTCGCCCAGACGATCGCCGGTGAGCTTGAGATCGTCGTGGTCTGCCCGGCCTCGAAGGATTTGGGGTTTCCACCCGAGGCGGCCGCACGGCTCGTGCGCGTGACCGTGGTGGAGTGCCCACTTCTGCCGCTGGGCGAGGCCCGCGCCAGAGCCCTCCGCGCAGCCACGGCGCCCATCGTTGTGCTGGGCGAAACACATGCGTTTCCGGCCCCCGACTGGGCCGAGCGGCTTGTGCGATCGCATGACGGCCCCTGGCAGGCGGTTTCGCCAGGGATGGAGAACGGCAACCCCGGGAGCGCGCTGAGTTGGAGCGGCTTTCTGATGGACTATGGGCGGTGGCAGGCGGAGTTGCCGGCCGGCGAAATCGGGGAACCTCCGGCGTACAACGCGTCGTGGAAACGAACCACCCTGGTCGCCCTGGGCGATCGCTTGCCGCTGATGCTCGAGCCGGGTGGCCCGATGGACCCGCAGTTTGTGGCGCGCGGCTACCACCACAACCCGGCCGCCCGGGTGGCGCACCTCAACGTGGCCCGGCCAGGGGCGTGGGCGGCCGAGCGGTATTGGGGCGGGCGGTTGTTTGGTGCCCGGCGTTGCCGCCACTGGCCGCTGGCGCGTCGATTGGTGTACTTCGGCGGGTCGTTTCTCGTGCCGGTCATGCGCGTCGTCCGTACGCGAGAGGCGATTGCGCGCGCGCGTCGCGTGACCGACCTGCCGCGGGGCACAGTGGCCGCAGTGGCTGGCGGCAGCGCGCTCTGGGCGGTCGGTGAAGCGATGGGGTACCTCGCCGGTGAGGGCAGGTCCGAGGCTCGAATGAGTGAGTATGAACTGCACAAGGAGCAGTACTCATGAGTCTCGTGGTCTCGTACGTGGTTGCCACCGATACCTTTGCGACGATTCGCGGGGTCGTTCGCGCCGTGCGGGCGTCAACGATTGCCTCACGCGTGGAACTGCTGATCGTGTGCCCGTCCGCACAGACGCTTGGGCTCGAGGGCGCCGAGACCGCAGGCATCGGCGCGGTCCGCGTCATCGAAGTGCCTGAGATCCTCCCGCTGTCGCCTGCCCGAGCCGAAGGTGTTCGCGCCGCCTCGTGTCCACTGGTGTTCATCGGCGAAACCCATTCGTATCCGAAGCCCGGCTGCCTTGAGGCCCTTGTGGCGGCGCTCGACGGCGGTGATTTCGCAGCCGTCACCCCCGTCATTGAGAACGCCAATCCCCGGAAGGCGATGAGTTGGGCCGGTCTGATGCTGACCTATCGGCACTGGCTTGCACCGGCGACCCGCGGCGAAGTTGAGGCGGTGTCCACCTACAACGCCTGCTTCCGGCGCGACCGGCTCCTCGCACTCGGCGACCGCCTTGTCGCCATGATGGACTACGGCAGCGGCCTGGATCGTTGCCTGCGGTCGGATGGCGGGCGCCTCCTCATGGAACCAGCGGCCTCCCTTGGTCACTTGAACATGGCGGCCTTCCCGGCGTGGATGGCCGAACGTTTCCTGTCGGGGCGCTTCTGGGGCTGCGCCCGGTCACGACACTGGTCACCCGCGCGCCGGTTCGCGTATGTGCTGGGCGCCCCGCTGATTCCCATCCTGATTGCCGGCAGGGCGATTCGCTCAACCCAGTGGACCCATCATCGTTCGATCATGCCCCGGGGCACGGGCCTGGCCGTGATCGTGTGCGCCCTGGCCACGGCGGCCGGTGAAGTGACCGCGTACATCGCCGGCAATGGGCGGACGCCGATTCGCCTGGCTGAGTACGAGCTGCACCGGGCACGGTATCTGTAGCGATGCGTGCGCCGCTTCGCGTCGGCGTGATCGGCTGCGGCGCGATCGCTGCGGCCGTACACATTCGGGTACTGCGTGGGATGCCTGGCATCCGCCTGACAGCCTTGGCCGATCCCGAATCCGAGGCACGAGCGCGAGCGGGCCGGCTGGCGCCGGGTGCCGTGCTTCTTGCGTCGGCCGATGAACTCCTGGCGCGCCACGATGTCGATGCCGTGGTGGTAACCGCGTCAACCGCACTCCATGCGTCGATGGCGCTCGCCGCGATCGAGACGCGGCGTCATCTCTATCTTGAAAAACCCATCGCCACGTCGGTGTCCGACGGCCGACACGTCGCCGCTGCCGCGCAGTCGGCTCGCACGGTGACCATGGCCGGCTTCAACTGGCGCTTCCAGCCGCTCATCGCACGCGCAAAGGCGCTGCTCGTCGAAGGCGTGCTCGGTGAGGTGCGAGGCGCCACAACCGCATTTTGCGAAGCGGCCACGGTACCGGGGTGGAAGGCACGTCGAAGCGAGGGCGGTGGCGTGCTGCTCGATCTGGGGTCGCATCACTTCGACTTGATGCGCTGGTTGCTCGATACCGAAATGTCGCGCGTCGAGGCCCTGGTCGAGTCGCGACGCACTGAGCACGATGTGGCGCACGTGACGCTGACGATGGACTCAGGCGCGGTGGTGCGGTCACGTTTTTCACTGGGCGAGGAGCAGGCCCACTGGATCGAACTGGTGGGCGAGCGCGGGGTCATGCGCATCGACCGGCAGGCGCGGACCCTCACCGTGAGCGGTGTGCGCGCGCGCACGATGACGGCTGCCACACTGGCGTGGCGCGCTCGATCTCTGGTGCGTCCGCTGAGTGAGCCGTCGTGGAGCTACGCCCTGCAGGCGTTTGCCCGCCGGGTCCAGGGTGCCGATGTTGAATTGCCATCGATGGACGACGGCCTGCGGAGCCTTGAAATTGTCGCGGCGGCCGAGCGGTCGGCTGGGGTGGCCTGATGCGTGTGCTGCTCGTGACCGACTGGCCGGACGCCGGTGGTGGTGTTGAAACCTACGTCATGCAGATGGCTCGTGGCCTGCGCGAGGCGGGCGATGAGGTCCGCGTGTTGACCAGCAGTGTTGGTGGTGGCCCAGCGGTGGCCGACTATGTCGCCTCTGGATCCAGGCATCCGGCGCTTCAAAGCGTGTTGCAGATCGCCAATCCGTCCGCGACCGGCGCCGTCCGCCGCGCCTTGGCGGAGTTCAAACCGGACGTCGCACACGTCAGCATGTTCGAGATGTATTTGTCACCCTCGGTACTTGCCGCGTTGCGTGGCGTGCCGACGGTGCTGAACATCGCGTACTACAAACCCATCTGCCCGAACGGGCTCAAGCTCCTGCCGGATGACTCGCGGTGTACCGTGCGTCAGGGCGCGGTGTGCTGGCGGGGGGGATGTACGTCGCTGGCCCATTGGTTGCGCGACCGCGTCCGTTACGCGAGAATCGGCCATGAGGTCGATCGTGTTGCGGCGGTGGTCACGTGCAGCGCCTGGCTCCAGCGCGAGCTGCGCGACGCAGGTATCGAGTCGGCGTGGTCGCCGTGGCCGGTCGAACGGCCTGGCGCGGTCTTCCGGCGCGCGCGCGCGGCCGAACCGCTGTTTGTCTTTACCGGACGGCTCGCACGCGAGAAAGGCGTGGCGACGCTCCTGCACGCAGTGGCTCAGGTTCGGGATCAGGGCATGGGCATCCGCCTGCGTGTGGTCGGCGACGGCCCCGAGCGCCCCGCGCTCGATCGCCTGACCGGGGAACTGGGCCTGCGTGGCATCGTCGAGTTCACGGGCTGGGTGCCGCAGGCCGACGTCGAGGCACACCTTGCCGACGCCTGGGCGATGGTCGCGCCGTCGCTGTGGGCCGAGCCGCTTGGGCTCACGGCGCTCGAAGCGATCGTCCGCGGGATTCCGGTGATCGCAAGTGCGGCAGGGGGATTCGCGGAAACGGTGGAGCCGGACGTGAGCGGCCTGCTGTTTCCGAACGGCGACGCTGGCGCGTTGGCACAGTGCCTGGTCGCAATCGCGTCAGGTCGTGTCATGTCACTGGGAGTTCCTCCTGACGTCGCTGAACGCCTGATGGAGCGGCATCACCCGCACACGCACATTCTCTGGCTGCGCACGCTCCTCTCGGAGATCGCGGCATGACCGCAGGTCAGGCGCTCGCTGTGCGACTGCGCGACTTGTCGATCGGTGCGGCGGCCGCAGGGAAGGCCGCCGAGGCCGTGTCGCTCGCGGCACTACTGACGGTGATCCCGCGTGTGTTGGGCCCGGTCGACTACGGTACTTTCGGCCTGTCGCTGGGCCTGGTCACACTCGGGTCGACGGCATTTGCCCTCGGAGGGCCTACAGTGATGGCCCGGTTCGTCGCTGCGGCTCCTGCTGAGGACCGCGCCGGCCTCGCTCGCGCCATCGCGCTTGCCGCCATCCGTTGGCGCACCGCGGCCTTGGCCGTGTTGACCGTGGTCGCGCTGGTGCTGGTGCGCGTGGCGCCCGATCGCGTACCGGCCGTGCCGATGCTGGTGGTGCTTGTCGCGCTCGTCTGCGACTCGGCCGCCACGCTCGCATTTCAGATCGCGCTGGGCCTCAATCGCGCAATGTTGTTCAGCTTCCGCCACCCTGTGCAGAACATGGTCATGGTGCTCGCTGTGCCGCCGTTGTACGCGGCGTTGGGTGTGACCGGTGCGGTGCTCGCGATCGCGATGTCGTCGGCGGCCGCGCTGCTGATCGGAGGCTGGGCGATCGGTGGGCACCTGCGTGGGGCGACGCCTCGGGTGTCCGCGGAAATGTCCCGCTTCGCCGTGCTTCAGGCGATGAACGGCGTCTGCGTCCAGGTGTTGCTGCGAGGCGGCGTGGTGGCGGTCGCGCTGCTGGCCGGGTCGCGTGTGGAAACCGGGTACGCCAGCATGGCCATGGGCGTGGCGATCGCCTGCACATTCGCGGTGTGGCAGATCTTCGTGGTGGCGCTGCCGGCACTTGCCGAACTGGCCGCAAGAGACCTGCCAGCGGCGGGCGCCTTGCTCACGCGCCTGTCGGGACGCGTGGTGCTGGTGCTGTTGCCGGGGACGGTCGCCGCAGCAGCACTGGCCGCGCCGCTGCTGACGCTGCTGGCCGGCGGTCGGTTCTCACCGGCCTCCGAGGCCATGGGGCTGGCGCTCGCGTCCGTGCCCTTCGCGCCGATCACCGGCGCGGTTGGCGCGGCTGCCGCCATTCAACTGCGTCCCGGTTCGAGGCTGATCGCCACAGCGGCCGGGGCGACAGTGTTCATGCTGGCAGCAGCGTGTCTCGTACCAAGGCTTGGTGCGACAGGGGCGAGCGGCGCGGTGCTCGCCGGCACGGTGATGTCGGCGCTGGCCGGAAGCGTGCTGTTCCCTGACCTCCTCGGCCGCAAGGTTCTGATCGCCGCCTTCTGTGTCTCCGGGCTCGTCATCATGGTCGGGCTGATCGGGACGTCGCGACCATGACCGACGTGACCATCGTCGTGCCGACGCACAACCGGCCGTCCTCGCTCCGGCGGTGCCTGGCCGCATTGGCTGCGCAGCGTGGCGCCGGGACAATCGAGATAGTCGTGGTTGACGACAGCAGTACGAACGCCGGAGAGGTGGCGGCCGCCGTGGCGTCACAGCCGCTGGCCCGCCTGCTGCGCTCGGCCGCAGCAGGACCGGCCGCAGCGAGAAACGCGGGCGCGCTGGCGGCCACCGGCACATTCATTTGTTTCACCGACGACGATTGTGAGCCCGAGGCTGAGTGGGCGGCCAAGCTCATTCGTGCACTGAAGGCCGGTGCTGATGCCGTCGGCGGATCGACCGTGAACGGCAGGCCGGGTGACCCGTTTGTGGAAACGTCGGAGTTGATCGTACGCGCCCTCCAGGCCTCAACACACGAGCGTCTCTCCGGGAAGGTCTTTATCCCTTCAAACAATCTCGCCTGCCGCCGCACTCTGGTGATCGACCACCCCTTCGACGAGCGTTATCGAACCGCCGCGGGCGAAGATCGCGCCTGGTGCGCGCGTGTTGCGTCCGCGGGTCTGACACTCGTGCTCGAAACGGCGGCGGTCGTCGCGCATCGGCCGACGCTCGGTCCCCTCGGTTTTTGGCGCCAACATCTGCGGTACGGACGGGCCGCCTTCCACTTCGCCCGCACCACCCGAGGGCACGACTGGCACGAGCCCAGGGAGTTTTACATCGGCCTGCTGCGATCGGGAGCGCAAGCCGGGTTCAACTGCCTGCTGCTGGTGCTGGTCGCGCAGGTCGCGACCATCACCGGATTCTTGTGGGAGGCCGCGCATCGGAGCCGGGGAGGCTCTACACTGCCTGCATGAGAACAGCGATAACCGTGGCCGCTGTGGCGGTGGCCGCCTCGGCGATGATCGTGGCGGTACCTGTGGCACAACAATCAATCAGACCGACGACGATGGCCGGCCGATCTGCCGTATACGCGCCGAATGCGGCCATTGCCACGAGCCAGCCGCTGGCGACGTCGGCAGGCCTGGCCGCGATCGAACGGGGCGGCAACGCCATCGATGCCGCGGTCGTCGCGGCCGCGGTGCTGGCCGTGGTGGAACCGAACATGACCGGCGTGGGCGGCGATCTGTTTGCGATGGTGTGGTCGGCCAAAGACAAGACGCTGCACGGGTTGAACGCGAGCGGCCGCAGCGGCAGCTTGATGACGCGCGAGACGCTGGCGTCGCGCAAACGAACGCGGGTCGGTCAGGGGATCGAGGCCGTCACCGTACCTGGCTCGCTGTCGGGCTGGGCCGCACTCCTGGAGAAATTCGGAACGCTGACGTTGGCGGAGGCACTGGCGCCGTCGATCGCGATCGCCGAGGGCGGATTTCCAGTGACGCCTATCATCGGCAAGGGTTGGGCCGACGAGGAGGCACTGCTCCGCAAGGATGAAGGCGCCCGCGCGACCTTCCTGGTGGATGGCCAGCGCGCGCCTCGGGTGGGGGAGTGGTTCCGCAACCCGGACCTGGCACGGACGTTTCGTGACCTGTCGTCCGGCGGCGCCAAGCATCTGTACGGAGGCGCACTCGGGCGTCGCATCGCCGAGTTCACGCAGTCGAAGGGAGGCTTCCTCACACCAGAAGACTTCGCGTCGCATACGGTCGAATGGGTGCAGCCGATCAGCGTGCCGTTTCAGGGGTATCGCCTCTGGGAGCTGCCGCCGAACAGCCAGGGTGTGGCCGCTCTGGAGATGTTGCGGCTGATCGAGACGTACGACCTCAAGGCCATGGGGCACAACTCTGCCGCGTACCTGCACCATTTGATTGAGGCGAAGAAATTGGCCTACGCCGACATCGAGTATTACGTGGGCGACGCCGCGTCCATGACGACACCAGTGGAGCGGTTCCTGTCAGACGACTACATTCGTCAGCGGCGGATGTTGATCGATCCCGGTAAAGCCATGGAGCGTGCAACCCCAGGCCATGCCGCGACCGCAAGCGACACGATCTATCTGGCCGTCGCGGATGGACAGGGCAACATGGTCTCGTTCATCAACTCCGTGTATGACTACTTCGGCAGCGGCGTGGTGGTGCCAGGTACGGGCATCCTGCTGCACGACCGTGGCGTCGGGTTCACGATGGAGGAAGGCCGGGCCAATACCGTGGCGCCGAAGAAGCGTCCCTTCCACACCATCATTCCCGCGTTCGTGACCAGGACCACACAGGCAAACGGTGTGACGCGCGACGCGTCCGGCGATGAACCGTATCTGGCATTCGGGGTGATGGGTGGCGCGATGCAGCCGCAGGGGCACGTGCAGGTGCTGCTCAACATCCTGCTGTTTGGCATGGACGTACAGCAGGCGTCTGATGCGGCGCGCTTCCGCCACATGTCGGGGCGTCGTGTGGCGATAGAGGCGCCCGTCGGAGACGCCGTCCGAAGCGCGCTCAGAACGATGGGGCACGAGATCATCGACGAGCGCAACGTCGCCTTCGGCGGCGCCCAGCTGGTGATGAAACTGCCGCGCGGCTGGGTCGCGGGATCCGATTCGCGCAAAGACGGTCACGCAGCCGGACGGTAGGCCGCCGCGGCCTGCGGCCTGTACCGTTTGGTACACAGCGTCTGAAAAATACCGTCCTACGATCGGCCCTGGAACCACCCAGGAGCGATCTGATGGCAAAGTCACACGGGAAGAAATCACCGGCGAAGTCGAAGACGACCAAGCGCAGCATTGCCGATGCGCTGGCGGCCAGTCTCGCCGCCGCCCAGGATCTGGCCGCTCACATACCGTCCAATTCGAACAAGCCCCTGGAGTACGGCACAAAGACCGAAGGCCCTCCGCCAGTCGGGTTGACGGCTGAGTCTGCAGACCCTGCGGTTGGCGCCAGCACCATTCGTGAGCAGAACGCCTCCGAGAAGGTGGGAAGCGGCTCGCCGGTGGTGGGGACCAACAATACGGTTGGTTCGCTTGACCGGGTCCGCGTTGATGCGAGCGGGAGCGGACTCACTACCAATCAGGGCGTGCCCGTCGCGGACAACCAGAGTTCGCTCAAGGCGGGCCTGCGGGGACCGACGCTCCTCGAAGACTTCGTCCTGCGCGAGAAGATCACGCACTTTGATCACGAACGAATCCCCGAGAGGATCGTGCACGCGCGGGGGTCTGCTGCCCATGGCTATTTCGAATGTTACAAACCGCTCACGCGGCTGACACGGGCCGACATTTTTTCTGACAGCGGCAAACGGACTCCGGTGTTTGTGCGGTTTTCAACCGTGCTGGGCGAACGCGGGTCCACGGACACCGCGCGCGATGTCCGTGG